>JAJPJL010000068.1 GCA_021324255.1 Bacillota bacterium | reverse complement strand
GGGAGATTCGAACTCCCGATACCCTTGCGGGTATAGCGGTTTTCGAGACCGCCCGATTCAACCAGGCTCTCGCACCCCTCCGCGCCGGCAAGCCCTATTCTACTTCGACACGCCGGTCGTGCCTAGGCCTGCCGCCGTACGACGCCGTAGGCGCCCCTGCCACGGAACCCGAGCTTGGGGCGCTACGTAACAACCTACGCGGCGGCCACCCGCGGCCTGCTCGAGCAATCGAAGGACTTGACCTCCGGCAGCGCGTACCTAACGGTGCCCGCGCGGCCGGGGTGGGCTCGGGGATGATTTCCGCCGCGGGGAACCGCACGAGGAAGGGGGAGGAGACGCATGGTTCGATGGGCTCTACGTCCCGCCGTTGCGCTGCTCGTCGCTTGTGTGGTTGCGCTGACGCTGGTGGCGATCCCCCGCGGCGGACAAGCCGCCGCGCCGACCAGCATCACGATCGCCGTCGGCATCGACGCCGACACGCTCGACCCCGAAGGGCAGACCACCACCACGGTCGCGAACATGGTGGACTACATGTTCGACTCGCTGGTCTGGCCGAACGACGAGCGGACCGGCGTGCAGCCGGGACAGCCGCAGTACACGAAGCTCGTCCCGCAACTGGCCACCTCCTGGACGATTAGCCCGGACGGACTCACCTACACGTTCAAGCTCCGCCAGGGCGTCAAATTCCAGGACGGCACCGACTTCAACGCGGAGGCGGTGAAGTTCAACATCCAGCGGTTGCTGGACCCGGCCGTCCGCAACCCGAACCGGTACTACTTCACGGACATCGATCCCGCCCGCATCGAGACCCCCGATCCGTACACGGTCGTGCTCCACCTGACGAAGACGAGCCCCACGCTGCTCGGGCGGCTCGCCTCGGGCGTGGGGGAGATGCTGTCGCCGGCCGCGGTGAAGAAGATCGGCAACGACAAGATCCCGCTCGGTCCGATCGACGCCGGCACCGGCCCGTACATGTTCAAGGAGTGGGTCCACGGCGACCACATCACGCTCGTCAAAAACCCGAACTACTGGGGACGCAAGCCGTACTTCGACACGGTGACGTTCCGCGTCGTGCCGAATGCCGGCACGCGCGAGACGATGCTCCGCGCGGGCGACGTGCAGATGGCATTCGAGCCGCCGGCCCCGGATATTCCGGCGCTGCGCAAGGACGCGTCTCTCACGGTCGTGTCCGGGCCGAGCGACCGCGACGTGTTCCTCGGGCTCAACAACCAGTGGGGACCGTTCAAGGACGTCCGGGTGCGGCAGGCGATGAACTACGCCGTCAACAAGGAAGCGATCATCCACAGCGTGCTGTTCGGCCTGGGAAACGTGCTTGAATCGCCGACGACCCCGGCGCTCTTCGGCTACACGCGCGTTCAGGCCGGCGGCTGGCCGTTCAACCCCACGGAGGCCAAGAAGCTGCTTGCGGAAGCGGGGTTTCCGCAGGGCTTTGCCGTCGACTTCCGCACGCCCACCGGCCGGTACATCCAAGACTACCAGTTCGCGCAGGCCGTCGCCGCGCAGCTGGCGAACGTCGGCATCCACGCCAGCATCAGTACGTCGGACTGGCCTACGTACGTGCACTGGATGACCACGCCGCTGGCGCAGACCCCCCTGCAGATGTTCGTCCTTGGATGGGCGACACAGTATCTCGATGCCGACGGCGAGCTGTACGGCCAGTTCTACTCCGGACAGTGGCCGCCGAAGGGCCTGGCGCCGATGTTCTACAAGGATCCGGCAGTCGATCAGTTGCTCCTGCAGGGTCAGACCATCCCGGACGCCGCGAAGCGCCAGCAGATCTATAAGCAGGTGCAGCAGTTGATCTGGAAGGACGCGCCGTGGGTGTTCCTCTGGAGCCAGGATTTCTACGTGGTTACCTCGAGCCGCCTCACGGGCGTGACGGTCACGCCGAACGAAAAGTGGGCCGCGATCTACGCGTCGATGAAGTAGCGGGACGCGGATAGCGAGACGCGCCGGCGGGCGGTCGAACGGGATCGCCCGCCGGTCGTGTTTGCGCGGCCGCCGCCCTACCTGCGCCCACCCGCGCCGGGCGTCAGGCGCCGCCTGACCCGTACCGCCGGGACAGCACGGTCTTCGCCGGCCGTTGCAGCGGGTTCGTCGGGATCGCGCACCGCGCGGGGTTTATCCCTCATCGCGGCGGTCCCGGCCGTCATGGCGCTCATCTTCGCGCCGAGGGACCTCAGCACGGCCGCAACGGGGCGAAGACGAGCGTGCTCGCTGACAGACGTTAGCGCGGCCGCTCCTGCATCCCGCCCGCGGCCCGCCGCTGCGGGACGGCGCCTCGAGCGGCCTGGCGGCCCTTGGCGTCGCCCGCCGGGCGGCGCCGGTCCTGTGCCATCTCGACGCTGCGCCTGAGCGCTTCCATGAGATCGACCACCTTGCCGGGCGCGGCGGCCTCTCGGGGGGCGGCCACGGGCTCGCCTTTTCCCTTCGCGTCGATCATGGCGCGCAACGCGTCGCGGTACTCGTCACGGAACTCCGCGGCCGAGAACTCCATCGCGAGGTTGTCCACGAGCTGCACGGCCATCTTGCGCTCGTTGGGGTGCACCTTCGCCTCCACCGGCAGTTCCTCGAGAGCGGACAGCGCGCGCACCTCGTCGGCATAGTACAGCGTGTTCATGATGAGCGCGTTCTCGTAGGGCCGAAGCGCGACGAGCTGCTCTTTCTCCCTGATGACGACCTTCCCGATCGCCACGCGGTTCGCGTCACGAAGCGCCTCGCCCAGCAGCAGAAACGCCTTGGCGCCTCCCTCGTCCGGCACGACGTAGTATGAGCGCTCGTAGTAGATAGGGTCGATCTCGCGGAGTTCGACGAACCCGGCGATGTTGACGTTGCCGCTCGTATCGATGGGGATCTGGTCGATCTCCTCGTCGGTGACGACGACGAACCGGCCCTTGCTGACCTCGTACCCGCGGACGACATCCGACCACTCGATGGTGCGCTCGCAGTGAGGGCAGAACCGCTGATTCTTGATCGGTGTGTGACACTCCGTGTGGAGCAGGCGGAAGCGCACGTCCTTCTGCTCCGTCGCGGTGTAGAGCTTGACGGGAATCGTGACGAGACCAAAGCTGATGTAGCCTCTCCAGAATGGGCGCACGGGATAAATCCCCCCAGACGGTGGGCGCAGGAGCGGCCCGCACGGGCATCGACGATTCTATACCCACAGGGAAGCGTGCGCAACAAGGGCATCCTCCACTCAGGGGGTCAGGCAAACACCTGTTCCCACCGCGACAGGTGTCAGGATTGGCTTCCGAGCGGCTTAGGCGCGGCGTTTGTCCATTTTGCGTTTGCCCATTGAGGTAGGCCGGCACCACGAGACCTATCAGTACGAGCCCCATTCAGTTAGGGGCCATGACTACGCGGGCGCACCGGCACACAGTCGAGCCGCCTCAACGGACGCAGACACGTAGGAGCCACACGTAGTGTCGCTTGCATGCGCCATTGGGAGGAATACGCGCTCTGATGACTGCCGTTTACGTAACAGGATTGGCTTGGCAGGGTGTCCTGCGGCGCTTGAATGACACGGAATTCTGGCAAGAGCCGCCCGTCATCACCGTCCTATCAATATGACGCTCACGGAAGAGTGTGTTATTATAGGATCGTTGTCTCATGATGAAACCGGTGACTCCAGTTGGAGCGTGACGGATGACCGACCCTGAAAAGGCGGGCAAGGCGCAATCGCAGGGTGCCCCCGAGTACGGCAGCGGCGAGTCGCCTCCATGCTATCGCATGGAAGAGATTGTCCGGCGCACCGGGTTGACGCCCCGAGCGATACGCTACTACGAGGAAATGGGGCTGCTCGCTCCGTCGGGCAGGACCGCGGGGGGCTTCCGTCTCTTTAGCGATGCGGAAGTCTCGCAGTTGCTCCGGATCAAGGAGCTCCAGACGCTTCTCGGCTTCTCGCTGGCGGAGATCAAGGAAACGCTGCAGGCGGACGCGGCGCGCGCGGAGATACGGCAGGCATACCAGCAGACGACGGATCCGAGGGCGCGGCTCGGCCTCGTGGAGCGAGCCGCCGCCTTGGCCCAGTCCCAGGTGCGGATCATCAACGAACGAATGGCCCGGCTCGCCAAACTGCACGACGAGCTGGAGCAGAGCCTGGGGCGGTTGCGCGCTCGGCGCGAGCAGCTCTTGAGCGAGATCGCGAACGAGCCCGTCGATATGCCCCACGACAATCATAATCCGGCGGTACCGCAAGCGAGGGAGGAACGATGAGCGACGACGCACCGACCCGAACCGGCAGCGAGCCAGCCCAGGCCGCCGGGCCGGGGACGCACACGGTTTCGGCCGACGCCAAACGAACCCCAACCGGGGCTGGAGCCGCGGACGGCAACGGGCGGCCGGGTTCTCCACCGCCGCAGCCGCGCCGAAGCGGCCGCCGGCTGGCGCTCCCGGTCGCCATCGCGGCGCTCGTGCTCGTCATCGTCGCGGGCGTGGTGTACTGGCGCCTCAATATCGGCCTGGTCAAGACCGACAACGCCCAAACGTCCGGGGACGTGGCGCCGGTGAGCTCGCAGGTGACGGGAACGGTCACCAAGATCGACGTCGCCGACAACCAATACGTCAAAGCGGGCACGGTCCTGGTCGAGCTCGACCCGACGGACTACCAGCTGGCTCTGAACCAGGCCCGGGCCAACCTCGCCGCCGATCAAGCCCAGGTCGACGCCGCCCGCGCGGCGCTCGTGGCGCAGGAACAGCAGTTCACGACCGGCGTGTCGGCGGCCCGCGGCGCGCTGGCGGCGACCACACCGAGCCTGCCGCAGTCCCAGGCGCAACTGCAAATGGTTCAGCAAACGACCGCGACGCAGGTCGACCAGGCGCAGGCCGCGGTGACGACGGCACAGGCGAACGTGCAATCGACCAAGGCGGGCTACGACACCGCAACCAAGACGCTGAGCCGCGACCGGCAGCTCCTGTCGCAGGGAGCCATCGCGCAGCAGCAAGTCGACACGGACACAGCCGCGTACGAAACCGCGCTCGCCCAGTACCGCGCGGCGCAGGACAGCCTCCGGCAGGCGCGGGCGAACCTGGCGGCGGCGGAGGCGAATCGCCAGCAAGTCACGGTCACCCAAAACGCGATCGCGATCAACCGCGGACAGATCGAGCAGGCCGAGGCCAACCTGCAGCAGGCCGAAGCCGGCAACGCCGTGGTGCGGCAGCGCGCCGAGCAGCTCGCGGTCGCCCAGGCGCAGGCCGCCCAGGCGGCGGAGCAGGTCAGGATCGCCGCGGTCAACCTGGCGCGGACGAAGATACGCGCCCCGGTCGACGGGTGGGTGACGAACCGCACCGTCCAGATCGGTTCCGTGGTGCAGCCAAACCAACCGCTCCTGTCGGTGGCCGTGGACCATCGCCTGTGGGTGATCGCCAACATCAAGGAAACACAACTCGGCAACATCCGGGTCGGCAACCCGGTGCGCGTGACGGTCGACACCTACCGCGGCCGCGTGTTTCACGGTCACGTGACGAGCATCACGCCCGCGACCGGTTCCACGACGGCGCTGCTGCCGCCGGACAACGCCACGGGTAACTTCGTCAAGGTGGTCCAGCTCGTGCCCGTGTGGATCACGCTCGACGCCAGGGAGTTTCCGCATGGACGGCAGCTCCCCATCGGCCTGTCGGCCGAGGTGTCGATCGACACGCGCCACGTGGATGCGACGCAGCCCGGCCTCAAGGATCCGTGACCGCAACGGCTCTGTCCACCGCGGGCGCCGCCGGCCGCCCCGCCGGGGCCAACCGCTGGCTGGTCACGGTGTCCGTGCTGTTCGGGTCGATGATGGGCGCGATCGACACGAGCGTCGTCAACGTCGCGCTGGCGCACATCCAGGCCACCTACGGCGTCACGACGCAGGAGGTCACGTGGGTCACCACCTCCTACCTGATCTCGCTCGTGATCATCATGCCGCTCACAGCGTGGGTGGCCTCGGTCCTCGGCCGCAAGCGCATGTACCTGTTCGCGGTGGCGATCTTTACGCTCGCCTCCGTGCTGTGCGGGCTGTCGCGTAATCTCGGCCAGCTCATCGCGTTCCGCGTGCTGCAGGGCTTCGGCGGCGGGGCCCTGCAGCCCACGGCGCAGGCCATCATGCGGGAGACCTTTCCGCCCGAGCAGCAGGCGCAGGCGATGGGGCTCTACGGCATGATCGTGCTGCTCGGGCCGGCCATCGGGCCGACGCTCGGCGGCTGGCTCACGGACAACTTCTCCTGGCCGTGGATCTTCTTCGTCAACGTCCCGATCGGCATCATGGGCCTGATCATGGGCGCGCAGTTCGTGGTGGACCCGCCGTACATGCGCGCACAGGGACTCCGCCGCATCGACGGCGTCGGCATCGGGCTCATGACCGTGGGGCTCGCCGCGCTCCAGATCATGCTGGAAGAGGGCGAGACCGACGGCTGGTTCCAGAGCACGTTCATCGTCGCGCTCGGCATCGTGGCCGCCTTGGCGCTCGCCGTCTTCCTCGTGTGGGAACTGCGGGTGCCGGAGCCTGCCGTCAACCTGCGCATCCTTCGCAACGTGTCCTTCGCCTCCGGGACGCTCATCATCGGCATCCTGGGCATGGCGCTGTTCGGGAGCCTGCTGCTCCTGCCGCTGTTCCTGCAAAACCTGCTGGGATACAGCGCGACGCGCGCCGGGTTGACGCTCATGCCGCGCTCCCTGACGATGGTGCTCATGATGCCGGTGGCGGGGCTCCTCTACAACCGGCTGGGACCGGTCGTGATGCTCCCGTTTGCCCTCGCCTTGTCGGGCGCGAGCAGCTTTCTCATGGCCCGCTTCAACCTCGGGACCTCCGAGGTCGCGATCCTGATCCCGCAGGTGCTCCAGGGCGTCGGCTTCGCGTTCATGTTCGTCCCGCTCTCGACCGCGACGCTGTCGGCGATCCCTCGGCCGCAGATGCAGAGCGCGGCCGGCCTGTACAACCTTATCCGGCAACTCGGCGGGAGCTTTGGCACCGCGATCGTCGTCACGCTGCTGGACCACAAGATCCAGACCGCGAGCGCGCACCTCAACCGCTACGCGTCGCCGTACAATCCCACCTTCGTCCAATGGTGGCAGGCGTTCCAGCAGGGCTTTCTGGCGCGGGGCAGCAACCCGACCACCGCGCACTGGCAGGCCCTCGCGATGCTGCAGTCGCTCATCAACCAACAGTCGGCGGTCGTCGCGTTCGACTACGTGTTCGCGGTGATCGGGCTCGTGCTCGTTGCCTGTCTCCCGATCTCGCTGCTGCTGCGCGGCGCGCGGCGGCGTCAGGGAGGCGGCGAGGCGGCGGCCGCCGCGGACTGATCACGCCGGCGGGGCTCCACACCCCGGGCCGGGATCGCGCATCTCGAAAGTACCTCCGAGCACAGCGACAAGCGTCTTGACGCGGCCGACGGGCGGATCGCGTCCCTCGAGTGCAGCGTAGATGAGGGCTTTTACACCACCGAGCAGGTGATCGTGCCGAAGCCGTAGGAGTCGGAGAGCCGTGCTCGACCGCACGCGCGTCGGGCTCCAGCCCCGGGGCCTGGCGGCTCCGGAGACGCGGCAGTATACTCGAAGCGAGACCCGGCCGCGTAGGAGGGTGTCGTGGCGAAGATCAGCGATCCAAGCGCCCCGGATTATTGCCTCGAAAGCTTTCCGCGGGATGACTTCCCGCGCTTCGCGTGGACCCGGCGCCCGGACACCCTGCCGCCCGAGGCGTGGACGACGGAAACGACGCATCGTGACGGACAGCAGGGGGGGCTGCCTCTCAGCGCCGAGCAGGGGCTGAAGATCTACGACCTGCTCTGCCGGTTCACCGGGACGTCCGGCGCGATCCGCCAGGCGGAGTTCTTCGTGTACCGTGCGTCCGACCGCGCGGCGCTGCAGGGCGCCTTGGACCGCTACCGGGCGGGCGCCTCGATCGAACCGACCACGTGGATCCGCGCCACCGCCAAGGACGTGGAGCTGATCAAGACGCTCGGCGTGCGCGAGACGGGGATGCTCGCATCCGCCTCGGATTATCATACGTTCCACAAGTTCAAGCCCGGGGGCCGCGTCCAGGCGGCGCGGACGTATCTCGATGCGGTCAAGATCACGCTCGATGCCGGGATCCGGCCGCGGCTCCATCTGGAGGACGCCACGCGCGCGCCGATGGCGTTCATGCTCGCCTTCATCGAAACCGTGCTGGAGACCGCCGCCCCGTACGGAGGCGCGCAGCGGCCGAAGTTTCGCGTGTGCGACACGATGGGGCTCGGACTCCCGTACGAGGACGTCGCCCTCCCGCGCAGCGTACCCATGATCTTCCGGGAGTTGCGGCGCCTCGGGCTGCGCCCCGACGATCTCGAGTTTCATCCCCACAACGACACCGGGCTGGTCGTCGCGAACTGCCTGAGCGCGGTGCGCGAGGGGTGCAGCGTCATCAACGGCACGTGCCTCGGCAAGGGAGAGCGCACCGGCAACGCGCCCTTGGAGCAGGTGCTGGTCCACCTGATCGGCATGGGATACTTCCCCGGCGCGCGGCCGGATTTCACCGCGCTCAACGCCCTCGCCGCGCTGTACGCGGAGATGGGCGAACCCCTGCCGCCCAAGTATCCGCTGTACGGCCGCGACGCCCATCGCACCCGCGCGGGCATCCACGCGGACGGCTTGAACAAGTTCTGGTGGATGTACGCGCCGTTCGACGTGCCGACCCTCCTGGGGCGGCCGCTGGAGGTGTCGCTCACCAAGGATTCCGGGATCGCCGGGTTGATCTTCCTGATCAAACAGCACCTCGGCATCGAGCCGGCCAAAGACGATCCCGGGCTGCAGGAGATCCATGACTGGATGCTGCGGGAGTTCGACGCCGGGCGGCAGACTAGCATCGAGTGGGAAGAGTTGGAGCCCATCGTCAAGCAGCACCTGAACCACATGCGGGCGCAGCCGTCCGCGATCTAGCGGCCGCCGGGGGTTCCGTGCCCGGACGGCTCGGCGGATCACGCCACGGGAGGGTCCTGTGACAACCCCATGCGGGACCGGCTGCCGTTTCCGCGCCGCCGCCCGACAGCGAGGTGATGCATGACCGTTGATACGGCCGCGATCAAGCCGTCCCAGGCGGTGGGTACGCTGGACACGCCGTCGCTCGTGGTGGATCTGGACCGCCTCGAACGCAATATCGCCGGCTGGGCGGAGTACGCGCGGGGCGCCGGCGTCAAGCTGCGCCCGCACGGCAAGACCCATAAGTGCGTCGAGATCGCGGCCCGCCAGATGGCCGCGGGCGCCGTCGGACTGTCGCTGGCCAAGCTGGGCGAGGCGGAGCTGATGGCGCAGGCCGGAATCACCGACATCTTTCTCGCCTACGAGATCGTCGGAGGGCCAAAGCTTGCCCGGTTGCTGCGGCTCGCGCGCGAGATCCGGCTCCGCGTGGGCGTCGACAGCCTCGAGGTCGCGGAACCCCTCGCCCGCGCCGCGGCCGGGGCCGGGTGCACCGTGGACGTCATGCTCGAGGTCGACACCGGCCTGGGTCGCTGCGGCGTGGCGCCGGGCGAACCGCTCCTCGCGCTCGCCCGCGGCGTGGGGCGGCTCCCCGGTCTGCGCGTCGCCGGCATCTTTACCTATCGCGGATACCGTCCGGACCCCGACGCGGCGGGCCGGGAGGAAGGCGAGATCATGGTCGCAGCCGCGGACCGCCTGCGCGGCGCCGGCATCCGGGTCGACGACGTGAGCGTCGGCTCCACGCCCACGGGTCGCGCCGCCGCGCGCGTGCGCGGGATTACCGAGATCCGGCCGGGGACCTACGTGTTCAACGACGCGACGCAGCTGCACTGGGGCGTGGCGCGGCCGGAGGAGTGCGCCCTGACGGTGCTCACCCGGGTCATCAGCCGGCCGGCGCCGGACGTGGCCGTTGTGGACGCGGGGAGCAAAGTGCTCACCGCGGAAACGGGACCATTCAGCAGCCGCGGCCCCAGCCACGGCATGCTACGCGACTACCCGGACTGTCAGATCGATCGGCTCTGGGAAGAGCACGGTCGGGTGCAGCTCACCGCCGATGCCCGGCGGCTGCGGGTCGGCGATCTCGTGCACGTGCTCCCGGCGCACGTCTGCCCAACCGTGAACCTCGCCGAGCGGCTCGTGCTCGCCCGCAACGGCCGCGTAGAGCACGTCTGGGCGGTGGCCGCGAGAGCGCGGGTCCAATAACCGCGTGTCTAGGGGCAGGCGCGGGCCAGCGCCGGGCCCGCGATCGCGAGCCCGGCTGTGGCGCTCTCGGCCACGTTCCACGTGTACATCCCGATGACGTATCCCTGGTCATCGAGCACCGGCGACCCGCTGTTGCCCGGCCGCGGGCGGTGCTGCGACTCCACGCCGAACACGGGCGTGCCGTCCTGCGCCGTGGAGATGTCGCTGACCATCCCCGTCGTCGTCCACTGCACGTCGGCGACCTCGGGCGTTTCGCTCTCGCCGTAACCGACGATCCGCACAACCTCGCCGACCGCCGGCGCATGCCCCAACGGGAGCGCGGCGAAACGCGGCACCGGGCCCCGGTGCGCCACGTAGGTCACGCCCGCGCGAGGGTCCCGGATGCGGACGAACTCGAACGCCGAAGGCATGACGCGGATCTCCGCGATATCCCGCCCGAGGGGCGCCGGGGCCAGGCGATTGACCGACGCCTCCGCGAGCACGCTGGCGCAAACGATGGACGCGCTGTAGAACTCGGCGCCGATGATCGCGAGCAGCCGGTAGCGCGCGGGCTCGGTGAACGCCGCGTAGACAACGTGGCTGTTCGTCAGCGCGGTCCCGTTGGCATCGATGAAAAACGCCGTCCCGGCCGAAACGGAATGGGCGCCACCCGCGTCGCGCGTCATCGTGATCAACTCGAAGACGGCCGGGTCGGGAGCGCGGAGCGGCGGAGGCGTGACGACCGGGACCGGAGCTTCCGGCGCCACGGGGGTGACGAGCACCGCGGATATCGGGGGCGCGGCCCACCCGGCCCCACTCCCCCATGGCCATGCCAGCGCGCACAGCGCGACCACGACCGCGATGCCCCCTCGCACCCTCGTCCCCCCGCGCGCGGCCAGGACGCCGTCACCCGCGCCAAGCCGATGATACGATGCCACGCTGCCTAGCGGCAAGATGCCGCCGCAGGCCGGCCGCCGCCCCCGGCGAAGCGCACCCTCGGGAGGCCGCGGTTGTTTGGATGAGCAGCCGCGCGCCCCAGGGGTAAGCCTCGGGCGGGGAGAACATCCACGCGGGGGCTCCGATCGCCGAACCAGCCGCGGCCGGACTCCGGACTCGCATCGTGGGGGAGGAACCGTGATGATCGGTCGCGCAGGGTTCACTGCGGGTCACGTGCCACAACGGAAGCGAGCGGCCGCCACCGCCGCCGCGGCAGCGCTCGCGGCGATCCTGGCGCTGCCCGCGTCGGTGCCGGGGTGGGCCGCCGGGCCTGCCACGCTCGTGTGGGGCCGATCCGGGGACGTGTTTACGCTCGACGTGCCGCTGTCGACGGACACGCAGACCACGATGGTCTCCACGCAGCTCTACAACACGCTCACCCGCGCGCAACCCGGCAAGGTCGAGATCGAGCCGGATCTCGCGACCGGCTGGTCGACCTCGCCCAACGGGCTCGTCTGGACGTTCAAGTTGCGCCGGGGCGTGACGTTTCAGGACGGGACGCCATTCACCGCGGAGGCCGTCAAGTTCAACATCGACCGGTGGGCCGATCCGCACAACCCCTACCGGCCGAAGGGCGGCACGTTCGAAGCATGGGACGACTTCGTGGCCGACACGTACCAGACGAGCCGCGTCGTCGATGCGCACACGATCCAAATCGTCCTCAAGGCGCCGAACGCGCCGTTGCTGTCGGCGCTGTCGGCGATCTCGTTCGGGTTTGCAAGCCCGCAGTCGGTGAAGCAGGTGGGCGCGAGCGGGGTCGCGCAGCACCCTGTCGGCACCGGCGCGTTCCGGTTCGTGGAATGGGTGCGCGACGATCACATCACGCTGGCGGCGAACCCGTCATATTACCGTCGCGGACTGCCGCGCGTCCAGCGGGTCGTCTTTCGCGTGATCAAGGACAACTCGGCGCGCTTCCTCGCCCTCAAGGCCGGCGAGATCCAGTTGATGGAGCTGCCCAATCCCGACGATGTCAAGACCGCGCTCGCGGATCCCGCCCTGAAGGTGGCCCTGCGCCCCGCGTTCAACAGCGGATGGCTCCGCTTCAACATGAACCTCCCACTGCTCCAGGACCGCCGGATCCGCGAGGCGATCGCCCTCGCGATCGACCGCCCGTCCATCGTGCAGGCGCTGTACGGCGGCTACGGACAGGTGGCCGATCAGCTCCTTCCCCCGGTCATGTGGGGACGCGCCGACATCCGGCCCACGCCGTACGATCCCGACCGGGCACGCCGGCTCCTGACCGAGGCCGGATATCCCAACGGCTTCTCGCTCGAGTTTTGGTACATGCCCATCAGCCGCACGTACTTTCCCAATGGGAAGGTCATCGCAACCGCGATTGCGAGCGATCTCTCCAAGGTCGGCATTCGCGCGCACCTGATGACGGAGGACTGGGCGTCGTACCTGAACGACCGCGCGACGAACAAGTTTCAGATCTTCATGATCGGCGGCACGGGGGACTACGGCGACCCTGACGACTTCTGGGCCTACAATTTCGCGAAGTACGACGCCAACAGCGCGAACTTCTCGTACAACAAGCCCGACCTCTTCGCGCTCATCAACCGCGCGCGCGCCACCACGAGCCAAGCGCAGCGCGCCGTCATGTACGCGCAGGCCGCGCGGATGATCGACCAGGATGTCCGCGATATCTACATCGCGTACGCCCGTGTCCCGGTGCTGATGCGCAGGAACGTCTCCGGGCTCGTGCTGCAGCCGACGGCCAACGAATACATGGAGACCGTCTCCCTGCGGTGAGCCGGCGCCCGGGGGCGGACCCGCGCCCGGCGCGGGCCGTGGCGTCGGGGCCGGCTCCCGGCACGCGCCGAGGAGGTGCACCGTGCACAAGTACCGCCTGCAGGACATGTCCTGGATGGAAGCGGAGGAAGCGCTCCGTCGGTGCGACACCGTCATCGTGCCGGTCGGCACGCTCCATGCCCACGGGCCGACGCCGATCGGCATCGACGCGAGGTCGGTCGAAGCGCTGGCCGACCGCGTCGGCGCGGAGACCGGCCTCGTCGTCCTGCCGCTGCAGGCATACGGCGAAAACGACAAGATGAAGGCCTACCCCGGCTCGATCACGATCCGCGCCGATGTCATCGAGGCCGTCTACACGGATATCTGCCGCAGCCTGCGCGCCAACGGCATCCGACGGGTCATCTTCCTGAACGGCCACGGGGGCAACCACGAGCCGCTGCTCCGCGCGGGCCGGACCGCCCGCGAGTTCGGCGTGCTGGCGGCCATCGTCGAGTGGGGGCACATCGAACGCGCCCTGCTGCCGGACCAGTACGCCGAGGGCAACTTTACGTCGTGGGTCGCGCTGGCGGAACTGGCCGTCGCGGTGGCCGTGGACGGCGTACAAATCGCCGACCTCCGGCCCGGCGTGTACAAGGGGGAATGGGGCTCCTCACCCCGGGTCACCCGGCCGCTCGGCGAGGACATCACGCCGCTGGGCTTTAGCACGTTTGCGTTTGCCGGCGCCGAGGTCACGGTGCCGATGGACGCCTGGGATATCGATGTGGAGAGCGGACCAGAGATCGCCCCGCACGAGCTCGACGGGCTGCGGCGGCGCGGTGAAGCGATTATGGAGCGCCAGACGCGGTTCATCGCGGCGTTCGCCCGAGCGTTCCAAAAGGTGGACCTGAGCAAGGCACTCGGGACGGCCGCCCGCGGACAGCCGGTCGCACCGACGGCCGGCGCGACCGAGGGGAAGCCGGCGCAGGCGTAGGGGCCGCCCCGCTAGGGCAAGCCGCCCCGGGTCCTCAAGCGAGGATCCGCGCGGTCCCGGATGGCGTCTCCGAGGATGTTCCATCCCAGGACGAAGCCCGTGATCGCGACGGCCGGGAAGACAACCGTGTACCAGTACACGAACGCATGGCCGGGCGCGCCTAAAATCCACTTTCGGGACAGGGCAATCAGCTGCCCCCAATCGGCGTAGCCGATTTCCGTCCCGAGACCGAGGAAGCTCAACGCAGCCGATACGATGACGATGTTCCCCATGTCGAGGGAACCGTACACGAGAAACGGGAACATGGCGTTCGGAACGACGTGCCGCAGCATGATCCGAATGTCGCTGCCGCCGAGCGCTCGCGACGCCGTCACGAACTCGCGGCCGGTCAGCGACAGGACCTCGCCACGCACCAAGCGCGCATAGATCGGCCAGTTCACGGCACTTATTGCCAGAATGACCTTGTCGATGCCCTTCCCCAGGACGGCGACGATCACGACGGCCAGGATGAGACTGGGAAACGCCAGGAACACGTCGGTCACGCGCATCACGACCTCGTCGATGGCTCCGCCGTAATAGCCGGCGACGGTGCCCAAGACCAGCCCCAGGGCCAGCGAGACCCCCACGATGCTGAGCGTCACTTTGAAGGCGCTGCGCGCGCCCCATACGATCCCGTAGTACAAGTCGAATTGGTTTTCGGTGGTGCCGAGCGGATGCGCGGCATCGGGCGGCTGAGGCTCGATCGCGAAGCTGCTCGTTGGGATCTGGTAGGGATCGCGGAACGCCGGCGGCGGGGCGACGATCGGAGCCGCCGCCGCGACGAGTGCAAACCACGCCACGGTCCACACGGCGGCGCGTGCAAGGGCCGGCAAGCCGCGCACGGCAGGCGACTTCTGGAGCAGGTAGGCGGCGAGGACGATCGCCGCGGCGGTCGCGGTGGCGTCCGGGCGCGCGCCAAGCCGGTGGGCGAGCGCATCGAGCGTCATGACGGAGCCCCCGTCATCGCAGCCGAACTCTGGGATCGACGTATCCGTAGAGCACGTCCGCGGCGAGGTTGACCAGCACCGTGACGCCGGCGACGAGCAGCGCAAACCCCGCGACCGCGGGGACATCGAGCTCCAGGGCGGCGGTGGCGCCCCACCGCCCGATCCCGGGATAATTGAAGATCGTCTCCGTGATCACCACGCCGCCCAACAATCCGATCAGAATGGAACTGCTCAACGTGATGACGGGGATGAGCGCGTTCCGACGGGCGTGCCGCGCGATCACCGCTGATTCGGCGAGTCCCTTGCCGCGTGCCGTACGGATGTACTCCTGACTCAGCGAGTCGAGGACCGCGGATCGGGTAATCCGGACCAAGGTGGCCGCGAGGAAATACGTCAGGGTCACCACCGGCAGCACCAGGTGCCGAGCCGCGTCCCACAGCACCCACCAGCTGCCGTTGAGCACCGCATCGACAGTCACCAGCCCCGTATACGCATGGAACGCCCGCGATTGAACGTACAGACCCGCCGCGAGCGACAGCCGCTCAGGCGGGAACCACTGCAGATTGCCGTAGAACACCAGCAACAGCAGCAACCCCCAGACGAAGACCGGCAGCGAGTACCCGCAGATCGAGAAGATTCGGGAGACGTGATCGACCACGCCGTCGCGGTGGACGGCGGCAGCCGTCCCAAGCGTGATGCCGACGAGAATGATGAGACCAAACGCATAGCCTGTCAGTTCCAGCGTGGCCGGAAAGAACGTTGCAATCGCCTGGGCGACCGGCATGCGTGCGGACTGCGAGTATCCGAGATCGCCGTGCACGACCTGGCGCAGCCAGTGCCCGTATTGAACGTACATCGGTTTGTCGAGATCGTACTTGCGGATGATGGCGGCAATCGCCGTGGCCTGTTCCGGATTCTGAATGAACAGCATGGCGCGGGCGGCGGGGGGCAGCGCCTGCAGCAGGGTGAAAATCAAGATCGTGACGCCGAACGCCACAACGGGGAACAGGCAGATCCTGCGCAGAACGTAGGCGGTCACGCGTCAGGCGATCGCTGCGGCGATGCGGCGGAGTGACTCGGGGTACCGGTAGTTGACATAGAGATGATCGTCGTCATATTCATGATATTCGTGCGCGATCCCGAGATGCGTGAGCCGGCGAGAGAGCAAGCGGGCTCCAAAATGCAGATAGTACTGGTCGCGATTCCCGCAGTCGAGATAGATTACGCGCATGGACCGCAGGGCGTCCGCACACGGTTCCGCCATCGTCACCGGGTCCAGCGCCGTCCACCGGGCCCAGACCTCGGGGAGTAACTCTCCGGTGACGATGTCCATGGGCAGGTCGAAGTAGTACGGCGGGCGATCCGGATTCGGCGAGAAACACATGGCAAGCGCCGCGATGTATGCGCCATCGTATCGCTTGGGAAGCGCGAGGTAGTTGTCGAGGAACCGATCCACGCTCCCTGCCCGATGGACCTGGTTGAGAAACTCCCAGAAGAGCGGCCGATACGCGGCCTCGAAATGCATGTCGCCGCTGTGAGAACCAACGGCGCAGAAACACGCGGGATGGCGCATGGCCAGGGCCAGGGCGCCGAAACCGCCGCTCGACTTCCCGTCGATCGCCCGGTGCTCCCGTCCGGGCCGTGTGCGGTACGTGCCGTCGATGTAGGGGATCAGCTCGTCGACGATGTAGTCTTCGTACCGCCCATTTGCGAAGGAGTTGAGGTACAAGGACCCGCCGAACCGGGTGAACGCGTCGATCATCACGAGGATCGCCTCGGGCGCGCCGTCCGCGATCGCACGATCCATGCACATCGCGAGCGAGGGAATCCCCGGGCTGCCGTTGACTCCCCAAAGGGCCGTCTGCGCGAATCCGTGGCACCAGTAGATGACCGGATACCTGCCTCGGGATGTATCGTAGCTTGGCGGCAGGTACACAGGGATTGTTCGTACGGCAGGGTCGCCGTGCGGGTTACCGCGCAGGGCGACGCTGTCGAACCGATCCAAGACGACGCGGCCAGAACGGTCAGGCACGGGTCACCGCCCTTCCGACGGCGCTGCGGTGTTCGACTGCCGGCGGGGCGTCGTGGGCTCCCATCGCTACTGCTTGGTGATGGGGTAGTAGTACCACTGCAGCGCGAACATCGGGTTGGTGTACCATCCGTGAACCCAGGTTCGGTAGACGACCGGCACGGTCCCGTAGCCGAGATACACGACGGGGACGTCGTCGTAGGCAATCCTTTGAATCTGCCGGTACAGGACGGCGCGCTTGGTCTCGGTCGTCTCCGTACGGGCCTGCTCGATGAGTTTGTCGAGCGCCGGGTTGGAGTACCCGTATTGCGGAGCGTAATTGGTGCCGGTATGCATGTATGCGGCCACGAAGTCGTCGGGGTCCGCGAAGTCCACGGCGAATCCCAGCCAATACAGCGTGCCCTTATGCGCCGAGATGTTGGGGAAGTAACTCGGACCCGGCAGCGATCGGATGTTGACGTGGAACTTGGGATTGAGGGACTCGAGATTCTGCTTGAGGATCCGCGTCCCGATCGTCCGGTGAGGATTCCCCGCGTTGAACGTCTCGGTAAACGTAAATCCGCGTTCCCACACCTGGCCGCCCCGAGCCTCCTTGAACTCCGCGACGGCCTTGTCCCGGTTCGTCCGGTACCAGGGGTTGCGTACATCGTAGCCCAGCAGGCCAGCCGGCACCGGCCCATTCCCGGGGACCATCTTCCCGTTCCACGCCGTGCTCCAATACGTGGCGTAGTCGAACGCGTACGCGATGGCCCGCCGCACGTGGATGTCGGCGAAAAAGTCCGGCGGGATGCCGCTGCCGTCGAGCTTGCCGCTTCCGACATCGGGGTTCGCCTCGGGATTGATCTTCATGTTCATGAAAAACGACTGCGTAAAGAGTTGCGGGACGTTCTCAACGATGCGCACATCGCTCGCGCCGCGAAGCGAGGGAAGGTCGGCGTACCCCGCCTCGATAATGTCCGCGTCGCCCGTCGTGAGCATCAGCCGGCGCGCCGGAAAATCCTCGGCGACTTTGAACACCAACTGCCTGAGCTTCGCCGGCGCGCGCCAGTAGCCGTCCCACCGTTCGAGCACAATCTGGTTGATCGACCGGTTCCAGCTGGTAAGACGGAAGGGACCGGTACCCGCGTCCTGCTGAAAGAGCTCCATCTTATCCGGGGCTGCAGGGTTGTTGTACTTGGCGAGCGTGACTCGAGTCCCGTCCCAACCGCCCGCACGAACGACCGCCGCTTTCGAATGCACGAGCGAAAACGACGCCATGATGGACAGGAAGCCGCTGTAGGGCTCCTTGAGGGTGAATATGACGTCGTTGCCCTTCACTTGAATTGCCCGGTCCATCTCGTCGAAGACCGTTGGGATGAGCTTGCCGCTGGCATCGCGCGTGCCGTCGCGCCCCGTCAGCGGCGTGAGGACTATCCACGACCCACCGCTGTCCCGGTCGACCAAGGCGAACCGCATAATCGAGTACTTGACGTCGGCAGGCGTCATCATGGAGCCGTCGTGGAACCGGACACCCTGCCGGATGTGGAACGTGTAGGTGCGGAGATCCTTGGAGATCGTGCCCTCGTGCACGGACGGCACATTCGTCGCCAGCATCGGCACGTAGCGGCTCGTCGAGCCGCCGTCGAAAAAGATGAGAGGCTCGTACATCATGTAGGCGACCGGCTCGCGGCTGTAGATGTCGTCGGCCCACGCCGGGTCCAGGCTGTCCGGCGAATTGATCCGGACGATGACCAACGAGCCCGGATTCTTCATGGGTTGAGCAAAGGTCGTCGCGGTAACAGCGAGAGCGATCAGCGCGCACAACCCTAAGAACGCGGCGGATTGGGAAAGGCCTCTACGCATCTCCGCACCTCCTCGACGTCTGGTCGCGGTTCGCCGGTGACGGTCATCTCGCGATCGGATCCCGTGCGATTCGACGGTGCCCCTTCTCCGTGCGGCGCCCACGGTCAGGTGGACCTCCGCACGACCAGTTGCGGTTTGAGCAAGATCTCCTTGGGCGGCCGATTCGGCTCGTTGAAGCGCCCCAGCAGCAACTGGGCCGCCACGGTGCCAATCTGACCGGTCGGTTGGGCGATGACGGTGATGGGTGGCTCGAGCGACTCCGCGAGATACACGTCGTCGAACATGATGACGGCGACATCATCCGGGATGCGGCATCCGCGCTCTTTGATGGCGCGAATCGCCCCGATCCCAAGCGTGTTGTTGCCGGCGAAGATGGCATCCGGCGGCGGGTCCAGGCTCAAGAGGTGGCGAGCCGCCGCATACCCGTGGGCCACGGAGAATCCTGTGGCATGAAGGTACGGGTCGATGCGCCGGAGGTTGTAAAGGTCTAAACCCGCACGGAACGCATCGAACCGTTCCCGGGCGGGCAGGAGCGTAAGCGGCCCGCTGATGATCGCCAGCCGCCTGCGGCCGCGCGCGGCCAGATGTGCAACTGCTTGAAGCGTGCCGTCCGCGTTGTCGACTCGAACAGAATCCAGCTCGTCGCTCGCCGGCCGATCGACCAGCACGATCGCCTGACCCTGGCGTCCGAGCTTCTCGAAGAACCGCGGCGCGCCGCTGTTTGAGATGACGAACATCCCATCGACGCGGTGGTGCAGACAGAGCACGGCGTCGCGCTCTTCGGTCGCGACGTCGCCCCCGGTGTCGCAGAGCAAGCACGAATATCCAGCCCGCCGAAAGGCCCGCCCGGCCGCCCGCGCGACGTCTGCAAAAAACGGGTTCGTGATGTCCGGAACGAGGAGGCTGACCGTTTGCGTGGACTGACGTCGCAGGCTCGTCGCGACGCGGTTGGGCGTGTATCCGACCGCGCGGATCGCCTCCTCGACACGCTGCCGGATCGCCGGTGACACCGTGGTCGATCCATTGAGCACACGAGAGGCGGTCGCGGGCGAAACGGCCGCGCGGCGGGCCACGTCGCGAAGTGTCGGCGGCAAGAATCTCTTGATCCCGGTGCCCGCCACAGCCACCCCAATCTATGAAATCGATATCTCCATACATTTCAAGTGCTAGAAATGAAAATCCTCCTGCATTGGTAATCGATATACCACACGGCACACTGCTAGCGATTGAGGCGGCAGGGCCGTCGCCCGGCCTTCACCTGAAAGCAAGCGGACGGCTCGGCAGAGGCCTCCAGATTCCGGAAGCCTCACGCCGAACTTGGGGCAGAGCGAAGCCGCGCTATTTCGTCACGTACGCGTCGCTGAACGCGGGATAGGTCGAGTAGTTGTACTTGACGCCCTGGACGTTCGACCGGCGCACCCACACCGACAGCTCGTCCATCATCGGCATCGCGACCGCTTGATCGAGCAGCAGGCGGTCCAGCTGCAGGTAGATCGCCCGCCGCTTCGCCGGGTCCAGCGTACTGCGTCCCTCCGCCAGCATCCGATCGACATTCGGATTGGCGTAGCACGACCAGTTGAAGTTCGTGCCGATGTTGGTGCTGGAAAAGAGCGCGTACAGCGTGTCCGGATCGTTGGCCCGGAGGAAGATGGTCCCGAGGTTGTCGGTGCAGTGAAAATTGTCCTCGGTGCGCGGGCCGAACGCCTGGCTCTTGATCTTGGCGTCGAACCCGAGCTCGAGCAGCTGCGCCTGCACGGGCTCGATGTCCGGCAGGTCGCCGCCGCCGAGGTTCAACGAGTTGATGACGATGGTGAGCGGTTTGCCGTCCTTCTGCCGGACGTGGTTCGGCCCCATCCTCCACCCCGCGTCGTCCAACAGCGCGGCCGCCTGCCGCGGATCGTACGGGTACGAGGAACACGCGCTCGGATCCGGGAGCAGCACGTGGCTCACCAGGCCGCACGCCGGCGAACCGAGCCCGCGGTACACGGACGCGATGATCGCCCGGCGATTGATGCCGTAGAGGAGCGCCCGGCGCACCCGCAGGTCATCGGTGGGGGGACGGCGGACGTTGATCAGCCACAGGTAGGCCGTGCCCGGGAACGGGCGGGTGTCCTCGACGAGGCGCGGATCTCGCCGTAACTGGGTGAGGATGGAACCCGAAGTGCCGTACCCGAGTATGTAGACCATCTGCGTCTCGCCCGACGACAGCGTGATCGCCCGCGTCTCGGCCTCGGGCACGATCTTCCAGACGATCCGATCCAGGTAGGGCGCGCCCTGGTGATCGCTCCACGGCGCCCGGCGATTGTACCCGGCGTTGCGCACGAACGTCACGTGGTCGTTGGTCACGTACTCCGCGACCGTGAACGGCCCGCTCCCCACCGGCGCGTGCTGCGTCTGCGCCTCCGTCTGCGCGGCCGTCGCCTTCGGCGACAGCATGGCCAGCGTCCCGCCCGCGACGTACGACAAGAACGGCGCGTACGGCGCGTTGAAGCGCACCTGCACGGTATGGTCGTCGACCACGGTCGACCCCGCGTAGCCGACGAGGCTGGACAGCGAGCCGCCGGCCCGGAAATTCGGGTTCACGATCCGGTCGAGATTCCACTTGACCGCGTCCGCGTTGAACGGTGTCCCATCGGAGAAGCGGACGTCTTGCCGCAGCGCAAACGTGAACGTCTTGCCGTCAGGCGAGACGCGGTAGCTCGTCGCGAGCCACGGCCTGAACGCGCCGTCGGGGGCCTGATACAGGAGGCTCTCGAAGACGTTGAGGCTGCCGAGCAGGTAGGTCGCCGCCGCCGCCGACGCGTGCGGATCCAGCATCGTGGGATCCGCCTCCAGCCCGACGGTCAGCGTGCCGCCGGTCACCGGCGCCGCCAGGGCGCCTCCGCCGGCCACCACCACGAGCGCGATCGCCGCGGCCACGGCGGCCGCCGTCATCCCCCTGTCCCGCGCCATGCCGTCCCTCCCGACCGGACCCCACGTCCTGCCCGCGCGTGGGCGCTGCCTACGAAGTTCCGTCCGGGGCGGCAGCGGTCCTGGTGCTCCCGCGGCCATCCTGGGCGGCGTGCTCGTCCGGCGGAAGCGGGGGCGGATGCAAGGGCGCCGGCGAGGACCGCACGATCCAGATGGTCGTCTGTCCGCGTGCCGGGAAGCGATCGAGGATCGCGTCGAATGCACAACGCCCCCGGATGAGCCCGGCGCGGAGGAACCGCGCCGGCGCGGCGACGAACACGCAGGCATGACCGCGCGTTACGACCTCCTGCTCACCGGGGGCACCGTGCTGGATCCCGCGGAGGGCACACGGGCGGCCGCGGACGTGGCGTTCGCGGACGGCCGCGTCACCGCCGTCGGCCCCGGACTTCGGCCCGCCGACGCCGCCGAGACGGTCGACTGCTCCGGGCTCCTCATCGCCCCGGGAATGATCGACCTGCACGTCCACGTCTTCTATGGCGTCAGCCACTACGGCATCGAACCGGACCCGCACTGCGTGGCCAAGGGCGTGACGACCGCGGTCGACGCCGGGTCGGCGGGCGCGGACACGTTTCCCGGATTCCGCAAATACGTCATCGATGTCGCGGCGACCCGGCTGTTTGCGCGGCTCAATATCTCGTCCCAGGGCATGCTGACCGGCGCGGTGGGCGAATTGGACGACCTCCGCTACGCCAGCGTGCCCAAAGCGATCGCGCCGATCGAGCAGCACCGCGACGTCATTCTCGGCGTCAAGGTGCGGTTGACCCGGCACCAGATCGTGAGCCGGGAGGCCGGGATGCGGCCATTGTACCTGGCGCGGGAGGCCGCGGATGCGGTGCGGCTGCCGATCATGGTGCACCCCCAGGAGGCGTGGTGCGAGTCGCTCGACGACATCCTGGCCGTGATGCGCGGCGGCGACATGTTGACGCACTGCTTCCACGGGTTGTCCCACGGCATCCTCGACGAGCACGGCCGCGTCCGGCGCTCGGTGCGCGAGGCGATGGACCGCGGCGTCATCTTCGACGTGGGACACGGACGGGGCAGCTTCAGCTGGCGGGTGGCCGAGCGCGCCCTGCGGCAAGGCGTGCAGCCGCAGACGATCTCGAGCGACCTACACGCGTACAATGTCAATGGGCCCGCGTTCGATCTGGCCACAACGGTCAGCAAGTTCCTGCACGTCGGCCTGCCGCTCGAGGACGCGCTCCGCAAGGTGACGGCGACGCCGGCCGAGGCCATCGGCATGGCGGGTCGCATCGGCACGCTGCGGGCGGGCGCGTGGGGAGACGCCGTGGCGTTCGAGCTGCGCGAGGGACAGTTTGCGCTCGAGGACTCCCACGGCGAGGTGCGCATCGGCCGGCAGCGCCTCGTGCCCCGGACCGTGGTGCGCGGCGGCCGGGTGTACCGCGCGCCGGCGGCGCCGCACTCGGCGCACCGGCACCACCATCATCACGCGGACTGAACGACCGGCACACCCGGGAGGTCCACATGTCGTTGGAGGGCGTGCACCGCTACATCGACGAGCACCGGTCAGAAGCGCTCGATATCCTCCGGGATCTGGTGGCGCGTCCCAGCATCAGCGCGCAGGACAAGGGCGTCAAGGAATGCGCGGCGCACCTCGCGGCGCTGCTCGGGCGCTTCGGTATCGCCGCCGAGGTCGTTCCGACGCCGACGCAGCCGATCGTCTACGGCGAGATCATCCGCGACCCCGGCGGCTACACGCTCCTGTGCTACGGGCACTACGACGTCCAGCCCCCGGAGCCGCTGGACCTGTGGCAGACGCCGCCGTTCGAGCCCACGATCCGCGACGGCCGGTTGTTTGGCCGGGGCGCCGGCGACAACAAGGGGCAGTTGCTGGCGCACGTGCTCGCCGCGCGCGCCTGGCTCGAGGCCGCGGATGGTCCGCCGATCAACCTCAAGTTCGTGTTCGAGGGCGAAGAGGAGTCGGGCTCCCCGAGCCTCGGCGCGTTCGTCCGCGAGCACCGCGCGCGGCTCGCCGCCGACCTCGTGTACATTTCCGACGGGGGCCTGCACCCGTCCGGCGCGCCGGTGATCTCGCTCGGCAATCGCGGCATCCTGGGGATCACGCTCGTCGCCCAGGGCGCGGACCGCGACAACCATTCCGGCAACAAAGGCGGCGTGGCCCCGAACCCGGTGCTGATCCTCGCGCACCTGCTCGCGACGATCGTGGATCCCTCGGGACGCGTGCTCATCGACGGCTTCTACGATGACGTGCGGCCGATCGGGCCTACGGAACAGGCGTTGCTGGCCACGCTCGACTACGACCCGGTCGCGTTCGGCGCGACGATGGGCCTTCCGACGCTGCCCATGGACGGCCCGACGTACTGGAAGCGCATCATGCTCGAGCCGTACTTCAACGTCAACGGCTTCGTGAGCGGCTACACGGGGCCCGGGTCAAAGACGATCATCCCCGCCCGGGCCGAGTGCCGCATCGACATCCGACTGGTCGCGGACCAGACGACGCGCGACATTCTTCACAAGCTCCGGCGGCACGTGGCGACCGTGGATCCCCGCGTGCAGGTGCTGGAGCGCGGCTTCGGCACGATGGAGGCCAGCCGCACGGCCCCGGACCACCCCGCCGTGCGCGTCGTCGCGCAGGCGATTCGCGCCGTGCGAGGAACCGCACCGTACATCAATCCCGCCAGCGGGGGGAGCCTGCCGAATGTCGTGTGGCCGCGGGACCTCGGCGCGGACCACATCGGGGTCCCCTACGCCAACGCGGACGAGAACAACCACGGCCCGAACGAGAACCTCAGCCTGGAGCGATTCTACGACGGGATCCATGTGAGCGCTCAGGTGTTTCAGGCGCTCGCGGACGCGGCGGCGGCGGGCATCTTACCGCGGCAACGCGCCCGCGGCGGCGCCTCGCGATGAGCCGGCGGCACGGCCCGGTGTGCGCTACCGGCGCGAGGCGTGGGGATCCAGGATCTCGCGCACGCGGTCGCCGAGGAGATTGACGGCGAGGACCAGGACGAGCAGCGCGAGCCCCGGGATCGTGCTCACCCACCAGGCGACGAAGAGGACGTTGCGGCCGTCGTTGATCATCGAGCCCCAGGCCGGGATGCTCGGCGGGATGCCGACGCCGAGAAACGACAGCGACGCTTCGAGCACCATGAAATAGCCGAGACGGAGGAGCGCCACGACCGTCACGGTGTTCAGGATGTTGGGCAGGATCTCGCTCACGAGGATCCACGAGCTCGGATAGCCCATCGCGCGGGCCGCCTCGACGTACTCGCGGTGCGACTGCGTGAGCGTCTCGCCGCGGGCCAGCCGGTAGAATTCGATCCAGCCCTTGAGCGCGAGCGCCCAGATCAGGTTCCAGAAGCCAGGGCCGAGAAACGCCATCATGGCCACGGCGAAGATGAGGTACGGGAACGCCTGCAACAGCTCGACCGCCCGCGCGCCGACCAGATCGACGGCGCCCCGGTAATAGGCCCCCGCCATGCCGAGCGCCGTCCCGATGAGCGCCGACAGCCCGACGGTGAGCGCACCGACCAGCAAGCTCACGCGCGCCCCGTAGAGCGTGCGGGAGAAGATGTCGCGGCCCAAGAGGTCCGTGCCGAACCAGTGGGCCGCCGACGGCGCGGCGAGGCGGGCGCCGAGATCGGTCGCCGACGGGTTGTCCGGGGCGAGCACCGGCGCGAGCACGGCGCCCGCAACATAGGCCAGGACCGCCGCGGCCGCGGCGGCCCCGACCGGCTCCGCCGCGAGCCGGGCCGCGACCCGGCGGAGTGATCCGAGAGCGCGGACCCCGTGCCGCCGGACAGGATACAGAAACGGCGCCGGGCCGGCGCGGACGGATTGCGCGCCGGCCGGCATCATGTCGCTTCCACCTGCGGGTCGAGCATGGTGTACGCTACGTCGACCGCCAAGTTCGCGGCCACGTACGTCACGGCGTAGAGCATCACGGCCGCCTGCACCACGAGGTAGTCCCGGGCGAAGATCGAGTTGACGACGAGCCGGCCGAGGCCGGGCCAGGCAAACACCGTCTCCACGATCATGTTGCCTCCCAGCAACTCCCCGATCTGCAACCCGATGACCGTGAGCGCCGGGATCAGCGCGTTGCGCAGCGCATGTTTGACCACGACGGCCGTCTCGGGCAGGCCTTTGGCCCGCGCCGTGGTGACGTACCGGCGCTGCAGCACCTCGATCATGGAGGCGCGGACGGTGCGTGCGAGGACCGCGGCGACGACCACGCCCAGGGTCAGCGCCGGCAGCACGAGGTGGCGCAGCGCGCTCCCCACCGCCGCGGCGTTGCGGGCCAGGACGCCGTCGATCAGCACAAACCCGGTCACCCGCGGCACGGCGATGGTCGGGTCGATCTGCCCGGACGTCGGCAAGAGGCGCGCGTCGACCGCCACGAACAGGATCAGCAACAGCCCGAACCAGAACGCCGGCATGCTCGCGCCGAGCAGCGACGTGGACAGGACCGCGCGATCGAACCACGAGCGCGGCCGAAGCGCCCCCGCGAGACCCATCGGCACGGCAATCACGATCGCGATCACGAGGGCCGCCGCGGTCAGCTCGATCGTGGCCGGCAGGGCGTCGCCGATGAGCGCCGCCACGGGGCGGCGCTGGACGATCGACGTGCCGAGGTCCCCGCGCGCGAGCTGGGCGAAGAACAGCGCGAGCTGCACGTGGAGGGGCCGGTCGAGGTGCAACTCGTGCTGGACCGCGCGGATCGTCGCCGCGCTGGCGTCGGTGTCGCCGAGCATGATCTGCACGGGGTCGCCGGGGAGCAGGTGCAGCGAAAAGAACGCCAGGACCGCCACGCCGAGCGCCACCGGCACCGCCAGGATGACCCGATGCGCGATCCGCAGCGAGCGCATCGCCGGCGCCTCAGTACCCCGCGTCCTGGAGAAGCGCCCGCGCCTTGGCGGGATCGTACGGATACGGCTTCAGGGTCGGATCGTATCCGAAGCCGTTCGGCAGGAACGCCGTGCTCAGCCGCGTCGCATAGCCGTGGTAGATATCGCGGAGAATCGGATCCCAGTTGATCGCGTAGTTGACCGCCTGCCGCACGCGCGGATCGTCGAACGGGGCGGCCTTGGTGTTGAACTCGATTTCGTAGGATCGCGTGCCCTCCGCGGTTTTCACCTCGACGTTCGGGCTCGCCCGGAGGCGGTCCACGAGATCCGGCGGCACCTCCTGGATGACCTGGACCTCGCCGGAGAGGAGCGCGGCGATCCGGCTGGACGGGTCCGGCATCATCCGGAAGACCACCTGGCGCAGCTTCGCCGGTCCGGCCCAGTAGCCGTCGTAGCGCTCCAGCACGACCTCCGAGTTGAGGGCGCCGCGCACGTAGCGAAATGGGCCCGCCCCGACGGGTTTGGCGATGAACCCCTGCTCGCCCGCCTGCTGCACGTACTTCTGCGGCACGATCTGGAAGTGCACGAGCGACTGGAGCACCAGCGCTTCCGGAAAGGACGCGCTGTAGACGAAGCGTACGTGGGACGGGTCCAGCTTTTGCACGCGGAGGATCGGCCCCAGCAGGTCCTTGCGGGTGCTCGACACGCCGCTGATGCCGCCGGGGGTCAACACGCGCTCGAACGTGAAGACGACGTCGTCCGCGGTGAGCGGGTCGCCGTTTTGGAATCGGACGCCGCTCCGCAGCGTGAAGTCGTACACGGCCGGGCCGACCTTGCGCCACGACGTCGCGAGCTGCGGCACGACCTTGCCGTCCGGAGTGTGCCCGACCAGCGCGTCGTAGATGTTCCGAAGCACCGCTTCCCGGTCGGTCGGCGGGATGCCCGGATCGAGCGGCGCAATCGAGTCGTTGCGCAGCCCCACAACCACCGTGTCGCCGCCCCGCACGCCGGCCGGGTACATCGTCTCGCTGTTGTCGGCCGCGGGCACCCACCCGGACACCGTGGATGCCTGCGCCTCGATGTTCCGCAGCACGTAGCCGAACGCCCACGGCGCGTCCTGGTAGATGCGCCGCTGGGCATCCGCGTAGGCCGCCTTGCGCTGCGCATCGTTCGGCGTGCTCGAGGCCACGGCCATGTCGCGGTCCACGATCGGATTCGAGTAGAAGGAGAAGTTGCCGCGGGCCTTGGTCACGAACTTCGGCACGGCCAGGTCGTACGGATCGAAGTAAGCGCTGCCCCAGTCCGTGGTGTACGCGGTCCGCTGGCCGGCCTGGACCTGAGCGATCAGCGCCGACAGCTGCCAGACCCTCACCTGTGCCGTGATCCCGGCGCGGCCCAGCTGCGCGGTGATCGCCTGCGCCTCGGTGGCCCGGTTGGCCGTGGTGTCCAGGACGAACGAGAGGGCGCGCGCGCCGTCGGTGCGCGTGCCGAGGAGCAGCGAGGCCGCGATGAGCACGGCCGCCAGGACGACGTCGGTCCGCTTCTTCATCCCGCACCTCCTATCGCGTCCCGCCGGGCTCCCGCGGGCGCCGCCATCCGCCCGCCCCGCGGCGGTCAATCGATCGGCACCTCGAGGTCGAGCAACGGCGCGTATTGCTGCGCACCAAAGATATCGGGGTCGCCCGGGCTGCCGCTCGGCCGGTCGCGGTACAGCGTAAACTTGATCGCGCACGCGGGATCGAACGTGACGAAATCGGAGATCCGCGCCTCCGGGATCCCGTAGAGACGGGCGACGGCGGCCCGCGTGATCGCGCCGCTCCGCACCGCCCGCTCGTACGTGCCGCGGTCCGCGAAGATGATGTCGAACGTGATTTTGTCCACGCCCGCGTTCTTGCTGCGCACGACCTTGGCCAGGCTCGCCAGCTTGGCGGTCTTCATCGACGCCCCGCCGTCTCCGTCGGCGCTCCCACGTCGACGAGACGCAGCGGGAACAGCTCCAGCGGATCGCGCACGCGCAGCGTGTGGTTCACGGTCCAGCGATAGGCGGCGCTCGCCCGCACCACCTCGTCCAGGGGGAACGCCACGCCGCCGGCGGTGCCCTTGACGTCGGGCAGCCGCGCATAGAACAGCTGGCGCGTCCCGATCATGCACACCTCTTCCGCCGTCGCGCGGTCCGGCGCCACGCCGTGCACGACGATCCCGAGCTCATGCGCCGGCGTGCGCACGGGCTCCAAATCGCCCATGACGCCGTTTCGGCCGAAGACCTGATAGTGCAGCTCGTAGCCGGTGCGGCCGCACCGCGCTTCGACGGCGCGGCGCGCCCATTCGATGACCCGGTCGATGTTGGCGATGGTGTACGGATCGCGGACGCCCGCGATCCCGATGTAGCGCTCGCCGACCTTGCCGGCGCCCTCGAGCTTGACCCGGAGCTCGGCGGCGGGGCGCCACTTCGGCCCCGTGATGCGCGTCGTGCGCGGGTCGAACTGCTCGTACCGGCAGTGCCGCATGTCGAGCTCGCCGCCGAGCGCGTGCTCGACGAAGGGCGTCGCGCGCTCGTACATGGCGTGGGCCGCGACGGACGCGACGGTGCAGCGCTGGTCGGGATGCATCGCCGTCACCTTGACGTCCTCCATGGAGATCTCGCCGATCACGCTCTCCTTGGCGCCGTACGGCTCGGCGCAGAACGACGCGCACTCCAGCACCTTGCCGAGATAGTAGGCCAGCGCGTCCGGGAAGCCGGCGCGGACGGCCGGCCCCGCGCAGATCGCGAGATCGCTGCTGCGGCCGCCGATGATGACGTCCGCGCCCATGTCGAGCAGCGTGTTGTACGGGTGGATTCCCGCCAGCGCGACGATCCGGTCCGTGCGCGCGAGATCCTCGAGGGTCAGGTCGGCGCGGCCGTTCAATCCCGCCACGCGCTCGCCGGCCTCGATGCGCTCACGCACCAGCTCCGGGGAGACCTCGGAGTAAAAATACCCGAGGCGAAACGGCGCAAGGCGGTGACGGGCCGCGATTTCCCGGATCATCTCGACGTAGAGATCCACGCGGCTGTTGGCTCCCGTGTCGCCCGCCGAGCCGATGAGCATCGGCACGCCCAGCGTGCGGCACGCGAGCAAGATGTGCTCCAGATCGTGACGCTGCCATTCCTGCGGGCTCGCGCAGGCGTCCGACCCCAGCGGGCCGGGCCCGATATCGTCGCTGCCGGAGTCCGAGACGATGAAGTCCGGCCGGGCCGCCACCCCCAGCTCGAAGCTCCGGGGCTGCAGCGGCGCGAACCCCAGGTGTCCGTTCGGCACCAGAAAGCGCAGCGTCTTGCCCGTCACGATTCGCCTCCCGTTACGGCCCGATGTGCGCCAGCCGCTCGATGTTGAACTTGTACCAGTCGCCGCGGTAGACGGCCCGGCGGTACTCCAGCGGCTCGCCCCGCGTTGTGGAGACCAGCGACGTCACATCGAACACCGCGGCCGGCCGGCCGAGGGCGAGCAATGCGCGTTCCTCCACGGTCGCCAGGCGCGCCTCGAACGTTTGCTCCGCCCGCAACTCGTGCATCCCGGCGCGCTCCGCGTAGGCATCGCAGAACATACGCGGCGAGGCGCCGGCCGCGACGGCGCGGCAAAACTCATCCACGGCGCCGGCCACCTTGGGGGCGGAAAAGTAGCTGCGGTAGATGGCGAGCGGTTCGCCGTCGCCGAGGCCGAGGCATACCAGAAGCAGGAGCGTCGACGCCGGCGGCACACCGAGGAGACGGCTCAGCACGACATCACACGGCTCCAGCGTCCGGCTCACGATGCGCAGCCCCGGCGTGATGCCCTGCGCCGCGAGCGCCTCGCGAAACGCCGTCACGCGGCCGAGCGGTTGCGTGATCGCGCCCCGCGACGCGACAAACGTGCCCCGCCCCTGGACCTTCTTGAGCAGGCCGGACGCGGAGAGTTGCTCCAAGGCTTGGCGGACGGTCGAGCGGCTCACGCCAAACTGCTGGGAGAGGTCGCGCTCGGAGGGCAGGCGCCCCGTAGCCTCCCAGTCGCCCCGGCGGATTCCCGCGGTGAGGGAGGTCAACAGTTGGCGGTAGAGCGGCGCCTCCCGAGCATGTGCGGCGGCGCGCCCCGGACGCCCGCGGTCCCCACCCGGCCGGCGCGTGGCCCGAATCGACAGGCTGTTCGTGTGATCCATATGTGTCGTGTGGTCCATACCGATTTCGTAAGTGGTACGTACCACACCTAAGCCCGGATTCCTCCTAAGTCCGGCAAGTCTACCAAAATACTCGGGGCGCTAGCGCGAGGCGCCGGCCGCGACCGCCCGCCGCAGCGGCGCGGGCACGACGTCCTCGGGGATCGGGCAGTGATAGCCGCGGTCGCCGGTCCGCTCCTTGAGCTCCGCCTTCGCCCGGGCAAGCAACTCCGGATCACGGATCATGTCGAGGGCCGTCGCCGCCATCACTTTCGCCGCGTGCACCATGCCCTTGTGCGCGGCGGGCGTCATGCCCTGGGCGACGAGCTGCCACGAGTGGCCGGGCGTCCCCACCGCAAAGCACGCGCCCCACATCTGCACCGTGGGCACGATCCAGCTGACATCGCCGACATCCGTCGACCCGCCGAGCACGCGCGGCGTGCGCTCGAGCGGCACCGGCGCGCCGTACAGCGCCGCCCCCGCCGCGTCCGGCGTCCCGTACGTCTCCACGGCGTGCGCGATGTCGTCGGGCGTCAGCGTCCGGCGGATTCGCTCGGCAAAGGCGATGTCCTCCGCGTCAAACGGCACCGCGCCGACTCGGGTGAGATTGGCGTGCATCGCCGCGGCGAGCGTCATGTTCGGGATGATGTTCGAGCACGCCTTGTCGATCTCGAGCGTCCCCTCGGTCTCCGTCATGAGCGCGGCGCCGTCGGCGATCTTGCGCACGCGCGCAAACAGGGCCCGCGCCTGCTCCACCTCCGGCGCCCGGATCAGGTAGAGCACCTCCGCCCTGGGCTGCACTACGTTCGGCGAGATCCCGCCGGCGTCCGTGATCGAATAGTGCACGCGCGCGGCGGGCGGCATGTGTTCGCGCAGGAAGTTGACGCCGATGTTCATCAGCTCGACGGCGTCGAGCGCGCTGCGGCCGAGATGCGGCGCCCCGGCGGCATGCGACGCCCTCCCGGAGAACCGCCAGTACACCTGGAAGTTGGCGAGCGAGCTCCGCGACATCACCGCCCCAAAGCATCCGGGATGCCACGACACCGCGGCATCCAGGTCGTCGAACGCGCCGGCGCGCGCCATGAACGTCTTGCCGGAGCCGCCCTCCTCCGCGGGGCATCCATAGAAACGCACGGTGGCCTTGAGCCCGGTGGCCATCAGGTGGTTGCGCAGCGCCACGGCGGCGAGCGCCGCCCCCGCGCCGAGCAAGTTGTGCCCGCAGCCGTGGCCGACGGCGCCGGGCGTCGACGTCCGGGGCTCCGCGACGCCGGCGTCCTGGCTCAACCCTGCCAGACCGTCGTACTCGCCGAGGAACGCGATCACCGGCCCGCCCCGTCCGGACTCGGCGACGAACGCGGTGTCGATGCCCGCGACGCCGCGGGTGATTGCAAAGCCTTCCTCCTCGAGCGCGGCGATGTGCGCGGCGGCGGATTTGTGTTCGTCGAACCGCAACTCCGCGAGCCGCCAGATCTCGTCGGCGAGCGCGACAAAGGTCTCCCGCTTTGTGTCGACCTGCCGGATGACGAGCTCGATCTCGGACATGTTCCGTGTCTCCCTCCCGAACCCGGCGTGGCATGTCCCTTCGCGAAACCATCGGCGAAATCCGCCGTCCCGAGACGGCGCGGCCGGGGCGCGGATCGTCCCGTCGCCGATCCAGGACTCCCCGATCGCGGCGTGGTACTGATGTGCATGACATCGCGCAGACGCACACGAGGATCGAAGCGGACCGCAGCGGGGACGCGAGGCCGCCGCGCGGCGCGAGCCCCGCGCACCGGAGACCGCGAACTCCGCGAGGTCATCCGGCTGCAGACGCTCTCCGGCAAAGCGCTCCGGGACGCCCGGATTCCGATCGCGGTCGAGCCCGCCGCGGTGTTTCGGACGCTCCCGTGAACGATCCACTCTTCGCCACGATCGGGGAGCTGCACGCCCATTTGCGACGCCGCCGCATCTCGTCCGTCGAGCTGACGCGCCTCGCGCTGGACCGCTTGTCCACGCTGGGGCGGAGGTACAACGCCGTGGCGCGCGTGCTCCCCGAGCACGCCCTCGAGGAGGCCCGCAACGCGGACCGGCTGCTGCGGCGCGGGCGGAACACGAGCGCGCTCACCGGGATCCCGTACGGGGCCAAGGACCTGGTGGCGCTCCGCGGCGTGCCGACCACGTGGGGCGCCAAACCGTATGCGCGCCAGGTGTTCGACTTCGACGCGGCGGTCATCGTGGCGCTCCGCCGGGCCGGCGCCGTTCTCGCGGCCAAGCTGGCCATGATCGAGCTCGCCGGCGGCGGCGGGTACCGCTATCCGTCGGCGTCGCTCACCGGTCCTGCCCGAAATCCGTGGAATCCCGGTCACTGGACGGGCGGCTCGTCGAGCGGGACAGGCGCCGCGGTGGGGGCGGGGATGGTCCCGTTTGGGATCGGCTCGGAGACCTCCGGCTCGATCCTCTCCCCGTCGTCGGGGTGCAACGTGACGGGACTCCGGCCCACGTACGGGCTCGTCAGCCGCTACGGCGCGATGGCGCTGTCATGGACGATGGACAAGCTCGGGCCGATGTGCCGCAGCGCCGAGGACTGCGGGTTGGTGCTCGAGGCCATTGCCGGGCCGGATCCGCGCGACCCCGGATCGGCCGGCCGCACCTTCCGCATGCACCGCCGTCCGATCAGGCCGAGTGCGCTGCGCGTGGGCTACGCGCCGGTGGACTTCGAGGAGACGGCCCAGCCGTCGATCCGCGCGGCGCTCGCCGACGCCCTGCGCGCGTTTCGCCGCCTCGGCGTCCGGCTGCGGCGGACGGAGCTCCCGCGCCTTCCGATCGATTCGGCCGCCCGGCTCATCATCCGCGCCGAGGGGTCCACGATCTTTCAGGATCTCATCGAGAGCGGGCGCGTCTACGAGCTCGCCGATCGCCGTCAGGCCATCGGGTTGGTCGCGGGGCTCGAGGTCCCGGCGCGCGACTACCTCAATGCGATGCGCGTGCGCCGGTTGCTCCAGGACGCGTGCGCGCAGCTCCTGCGCGAGGTGGACGTCATCCTGGCGCCCGCCCGGCCCGGTCCATCTCCGCGGATCGACGAACCGATCGACCCCGAGTGGCGTCCGGCCCGCCCGGGCCGCCGCGCCCGGGCCGGGGCGCCGGCGTTCCCGCCGGCGCGGGGCAACGCGGCGTTGACCGCCGCCGGCAACCTCGCGGGGCTGCCCGGCCTGTCGCTGCCGTGCGGATTCAGCACGGAAGGGCTGCCGGTGGCGGTCCAGCTCGTCGGCCGGCCGTTCGAGGATGCGACGGTGATCGACCTCGGGCGTGCGTTTCAAAGCGCCACGGACTGGCACCGGCGCCGCCCGGAGATCCCGGCGGGTCCCGGGAGGCGCTCGTAGCGGCGGCCTCGTCGAGCGGCGCGATGCGCGACACCCTGCCATGACGCTGCTGGTGCACGAGCGGATCCCGAGGACGCTCGACCGGTTGGTCGAGCGCCTGCGCGATGATGACCTCCGCGGCGCCGTGGTGGAAGCGTGGCTCTTCGAGGGGGCGCCGGCGCGACGCGCCGCCGAGGCGACGCTCGAGGCGGCCGGCGTCCGAGCGCGTCTCAGGAGCGCCTACAAGCCGCTCGTGCACTACTTCACGGAAGACGTCACGATCTCGGACCTGCGGCGCGCGACCGTCCGGTATCCCGTGCACGACCTGGCGAGCCCGGAGCGGTTCCTCGTCGAAGCGTATCCTCTCGCCGCGATGCTGGCCGGCGTCGACGCCCGCTTCATCCCCGCGGGCCCCGCGCTGAGCTATGGCGTCGAGCTCGAAGACCGGCGCGGCGCCGTGACCGCGTGCGACGTTCGGGTCCCGTGCCGCGCGGGGGAGGACCATCTGGGCGAGCGCACGCTCGCGCCCTGCGGGTGGCTGCGGATCACCGGCTCGCGCAACGGACGCCGTGATGTCGACGAACCGCTCGCGACCGAATACGAGGCCGTCTACCGCACGGTCATCGCCGCCGTGCGCGCGTATCCGTGGCGCGAGCGCGAGCCGTATTTCGATCGCCTGCTGGTCCAGGCAGCCATCCCGGATGCCGAGCAGCGGTTGCCCTACGGCGACGAGTGCATCAGCACGTTCGAGGCCCTGCATGAGGATCTCTACTTCTCGCTGCTCGAGCTGCTGCGGCGCCACGCAGGCCGCGCGCCGGACGAGCGCGCCGCGCAGCCGGGACAGATCGTGCCCGACATCCGGTGCGCCGTGGACACGCCGGAAGTGCGCGTGGCGCTGGAGCCCGCCGGCCCGGAGGAGGCACCGGGGTCCGCCGTTCCGCTCGAACGCGCCGACCGCGCCTTGCCCATCGCGCAGATCGCGGATGAACTCGCGCGGCTCCCCGGGGAGCGATTTGCGGCGACGTCGCGGCAGGGCCGGACGGTGGCGGGCATCTACCGCCCCGGTACGCGGCCGGCTATCCTGATCACCGCGGGCCAGCACGCCAATGAGACCTCGGGCGTGGTCGGCGCGCTGCGGGCGGCGCGTCGCCTGGCCGCGGCGGCCGGCGCTCATTTCGCGGTGATCCCGCTGGAGAACCCGGACGGCTACGCGCTGCACCGCCGGCTCTGCGCCGTGCATCCGCGGCACATGCACCACGCCGCGCGATACACGGCGCTCGGAGACGACCTGGGCGCGAGGTCCGAGGAACCCTGGTACGAGAAAGGCGCGCGGCTCGAGGCGCAGCGGCGCGCGCGCCCGGCGCTGCATGTCAATCTCCACGGGTACCCCGCCCACGAGTGGACGCGGCCGTTCTCCGGCTACCTCCCGCGCGGCTTCGAGCGGTGGAGCGTCCCCAAGGGGTTTTTCCTGATCGTCCGCTACCACCCGCACTGGGCCGGCCGCGCCCGCGCGTTTCTTGCCCGGCTTACGCGCAGGCTCGCGGACGTCCCCGGCCTCGCGCCGTTCAACCGCACCCAGCTCGCGGCGTATCGGGCCCACGCGGGCGAGCCGGCGTTCCCGATCTACCACGATATCCCGTGCGACATCACCGAAGACGCGACCGCCGCGACGCCGCTCGTGCTCGTCACGGAGTTCCCGGACGAGACGATCTACGGCGACGTGTTCGTCCTCGCGCACACCGCGCAGATGGAAACGGTTCTCGCCGCGGAGGAGATCCACGCGGCCCTCGAGGGCGCGGAAGGCTGACGGCGCGGTCCGCCCCGGGGACCCCGGGCGTCAGGAGACGTGCACGATCATCTCGATCTCGACGGCGATGTCGAACGGCAGCGCCGCCATGCCGACGGCGGACCGGGCGTGGCGACCGCGATCGCCGAACACCTGGACGAGCAGGTCCGACGCGCCGTTGACGACCTCGGGTTGCTGGAGAAAGTCCGGCGTGCTGTTGACCATGCCGAGGAGCTTGACCACCCGGTGCACCCGATCGAGGTCGCCGATCACCTCGCGCAGCGATGCGAGGCAGTTGAGGGTCACGAGCTTCGCCGCTTCGTATCCCTCGGCCACGGAAAAATCCCGGCCCAACTTACCGCGATACGCGAGCTTCCCGTCCTTGACGGGCCCGTGACCGGACACGAACACCAAGTCGCCGGCGCGCACGGCGCCGACGTAATTCGCGACGGGCGCGGGCGCCGCCGGCAGGACGAGACCCATGGCGCTGAGCTTCTGTTCGATCTGGGACACGGCATCCTCCACGAGATCGCGCGGATGAGTGGGATCGCGGCGGTGACGTTTCCACGAGTCGCCGGGGCGTTCCTGGGGGATGGGTCCCCACGCGTGGAGAATCCAGAAACGCGCGTTGGCATGACCGTGACCGGGAGGAAGGATCCGTGGACGCGGACCTCTGCTTTGCCCCCGCCGCCGCCCTCGGCGAGCGGGTCCGGCGGCGCGACGTGTCGCCGGTCGAGATCGTCACCGCCCTGCTCGACCGCATCGACCGCTACAACGGCATGCTCTGCAGCTACATCACGGTCTGCGCCGACGCCGCGGTCGCCGCGGCCCGTGCGGCCGAACGCGAGATCTCGGCCGGCCGCTGGCGCGGCCCGCTCCATGGGCTGCCGATCTCGCACAAGGACATCGTGTTCACCCGCGGCGTGCGGACGACGTGCCATTCCCGCACGATGCTCGACCTGGTGCCCGACGCCGACGCCACGGTGGTGCGCCGGCTCGCCGATGCCGGGATGATCCTCCTCGGGAAGACGAACACGACGGAATTCGCGGTCGGCACGATGGACGTCTTTGGCACCTCGCGGACGCCTTGGGATCCGGCGTACTATTCGGGCGGTTCGAGCGGAGGCGCGGGAAGCTCGCTGGCCGCGGGGCTGGCCGTGGCCGCCACGGGCTCGGATACCGGCGGGTCGATCCGCATCCCCGGCGCCCTGTGCGGGATCGTGGGCCTCAAGCCGACGTACGGGCGGGTCAGCCGCCACGGGGTGTTTCCGCTCAGTTACAGCATGGATCACGTGGGACCCATGTGCCGGACCGTCGCGGATTGCGCCCTCCTCCTGGGCGCGCTCGCGGGCCGCGACCCGCTCGACCCCACGTCCTCATCGTGCCCGGTGCCGGATTATGCGGCCGCCCTCGCGGGCGGCGTCCGCGGCCTGCGCCTCGGCGTGCCCCGGCAGCACTTCTACGAGCATCTCGATCCCGGGGTGGATCACGCGGTGCGCGCGGCGCTGCGGCATCTCGAATCGCTCGGCGCCGTGCCGGAGCCGCTGGACCTGCCGCGGGCGTCCGACGTCGGCGTCATCGGGTGGGCGCTGCTGGCCGCGGAGGCGTTCGCGGCCCACGCCGCGCTGCTGCGCAAGCGCTCCGCGGACTACGGCGCCCGGGCGCGCCAGCGGATCGCGGGGGGCGCGTTTCTCACGGCGGCCGAGTACCAGCAGGCGGCGCAGATCCGAGGGCTCTGGATGCGCGAGGTCGACGCGGCGTTGCAGCGCGTGGACGCCATCGTGACGCCGACGACGGCGTTCGGCGGCATTTCCGTCGAGGCGCAAAACAGCACGCCGCCGGACACGACGCGGAACACCATCCCGTTCAACCTCACGGGGCACCCCGCCCTCACGCTACCCTGCGGCTTTACGGACGCCGGCCTCCCCGTCGGGTTGCAACTGGTCGGCCGCGCGTTCGACGAGGAGATGCTGTTCCGGATCGGCGCCGCTTATGAGCGCTCCACGGAGTGGCACACGCGCCGTCCGGCATTGGAGGTGCGGGCGTGAGCGCGCTTACCAAGGAGTGGCTCCGGGCCGAAGCCGCCTCCTGCGGCCTTGCGCTCACGGAGACGGATGTCGACGCGATCTACGTGCGGCTCGTCGAAATGAAGACGGCGCTGGCGGCCCAACGGCCCGAGGACGCCGCGACGCTGGAGCCGCCCTACCGCTTCGCACCGCCGGGCTGAGTCATGGTGCGGGCGCGCGGATTCACGCTCGTCGAGATGATGGTCGTGCTCGCGCTCCTGGCGATCGTCGTGGCCGCCGGCTTGTACGTCGCCGCGCGCCTGCGCCCCGGCAGGCCCGCGGCCGGACACGCCCTCGCCCGGCCGGGATCGATCGTCCCGCAGCCGGCGATCTCGGCCGCCGCCCCGGCGTGTCAGGAAGACGCGCGCCCCGCGGCCGCGATCACCTGACCGCACCGGCTCCCGAGCGCCGCGCGGCTCGCGTCGAGACGCTCCCGGGCCGCGGCCAGCCACCGCTCGACGCCCCCGAGCGCGGCCGCGACCGCGCCGAGGCCGGCATCGATCGCGCCGGCGCTGGGACCGCCGATGCCCTGTCTCGCCGCCACGAACGCGCGCGGATCGAGAAGCGCCTGCAGCTCCGCGGTTGGGAACGCCAGCGGCCGTCCAAGCACCGCGCCGCTTATGTCCCGCATCAGTGACTCTGTCCACACGCGCGGGTCGGGCGCCCGCTCCACCATCGCCGAGACGACGGCGTGCGCCTGCCGCTGCGACGCCCCGTGCCGGCGCACGATCGCATCCATGAGCTCCGTCGCGGTCGCCCCCGAGGCCACGACGTCCTCCGGCGGCACACCGGGACCGATGATCATCGATCCCAGCGCCAGGCTGAGGAGTTGCGCCGTGTCCGCGGCGTCGTCCAACGTGCGCCACAGGTCCGCCTGCAGCTCCGCCGTCGCGCGGTTGTCGTCCTCGAACGGTGTCGCCGCGACCCCGGCCACCTGCCCGGCGAGCACGCCGGCTGCGCGCATGGCGCGCGCGCGCAGGTGCTCCACGAACACGAGGTTGCGCTTCTGCGGCATCATGCTGCTCACCTGGACGAACCCCGGATCCAGCGTGACGACGGGGGGCGACCCCGCGGCCCACAGGTCGAGCGTGGCGAGCAAGCGGCTTGCGCCGGCGAGGGCCGCGCCGCACGCGGCAAGCGTCGTGAGCGCGTAGTCGGCCCCGGCGACGGCATCGTACGTGTTTTCCACCAACCCGTCGAACCCCATCAACCGCGCCAGCTCGATCCGGTCGAGCGGAAACGCGGTGCCCGCCAGGGCGCACGCGCCGAGCGGCGATCGGTTCGCCTCTTCGTACGCGAGCCGGTAGCGGGCGAGGTCGCGGAGCACCGTTCCGGCGTAGGCGGCGAGCACGTGCCCGGCGGTCGTCGGCTGCGCCGGCCGGCCGTGGGTGCGCGCCACGACGAGCACGTCGCGGCCGTCTCGGGCTCGCGAGACGGCCGTGCGTCCGAGCGCCACCGTCGCGCCGGCAACCGTCAAGAGCCGGGTGCGCACGACGACCCGGAAGGCGGCGGCGTCGAGGTCATTCCGGCTGCGCGCGAGTTGCAGGTTCCCCGCGATCTCGGCGCCGAGGCGCCCGACCAAGGCGCGCTCGAGTGCAAAGTATACATCCTCGACGCCGGGATCGTACTCGAGGGAAGCGGCCGGGACGGCAGCCAGCGCGTCCAACCCCTCGAGGAGGCGGGCCGCGTGCTCCGGCGAGAGCGCGGCCGCGGAAGCCAGCGCCGCCACGTGCGCGCGGCTCGCGTCGATCAAGACCGGGTAGAGATCGGCCTTCCAGGCGTCGAAGATCGGCTTGAGCACGGTCGCGCGGTAGCGGTCTCTCAGGTCGTGGCGCCCCGGGCGTGCGTCGTCCACGATGCGACCTCCGTTTCCGCGCAGACGGCGCCGGCAGCCCGCCGGCGCGGGTCGGTTGCGGCTACGGCAGGCTCTGCAGCACCTGCCAATCCACGTTGCCGCCGCTCAGCACGACGGCGACCCGGGCGCCGGGCTCCACGCGGAGACGCCCGCACAGGAGCGCCGCCAGCCCCGCGGCGCCGGCCGGCTCGACGACGAGCTTGGCGTACTGCAGCACCGCCTTCATCGCCTCACGGATCTCCGCGTCGGAGACCAGGACGATCTCGTCGACAAACCGCTGCACCGCGGCCAGCGTCAACTCCCCGGCCATCGGCGCGGTGAGACCGTCGGCAATCGTGTCGATCGAGTCGAGCCGGGTGACGGCGTGGCGCCGGAGCGCCGTCCACAGCGTCGGCGCCCCCTCGGGCTCCACGCCGAACACGCGGGCCCCCGGCCGGCTCAGCTTCACAGCCGAGGCCACGCCGGAGATCAAACCCCCGCCGCCGATCGCGACGACGACCGCGTCCACGTCCGGGAGATCCTCCACGATCTCGAGCCCCACCGTGCCCTGGCCGGCGATGATGTGCGGGTCGTCGTACGGGTGCACGAGCGTGAGATTGCGGGCGTCGCGCAGCCGATGCACCCGTTCAAACGCCTCGTGCATCGTGCCGCCGAGCACGACCTCGGCGCCGTAGGCCCGGCACGCCGCAACCTTGAGCACGCTCGCGTGCGCCGGCATGACGACCGTCGCATGCAGCCCCTCCGTCGCCGCACCGTACGCGAGGGCCTGGGCGTGGTTGCCGGCCGAGATCGTCACGAGGCCGCGGCGCTTGTCGTCCGCGGACAGGTGCCGCAGCTTGTTGAGCACGCCGCGCGGCTTGAACGATCCTGTCTTCTGCAGATTCTCGGCCTTGAGGGAGAGGCGGACGCCCGCGCGCTCGCCCAGGATCCTCGAGCTCAAGAGCGGCGTGCGGTGGACGCGTCCCTGGATGACCTCTCGGGCCGCCCGGATGTCGTCCAGGGTGGGAAGCGTCGGCATGCGGGTCCGTCCTCCACACATCCTGAGATGAGCTCGGCCCGGCAGCGAGGCAGACGCCGCCGAGCGGGCGGGGCATCCCACGCCGGCCGGCGCACGCGGAGATCAGCGCTGGAGCGACGTGCGAAACGCGGCCCACAGCTCGTCCGGCGCGCCGGGCCGGTACATCACGTCGACCGCCGTCATGGCGAGCCCCTTGGCGGCGTTGAGCATCGCGGCGTACCCCCGTTCGGACCGCGCCGCCTCCCGAAACTCGGGCGTATGTCCCGCCGCGTCGTCGGTGATCGCCACGTAGGGATGGATCGTCGGCGCGACCAGGCTGACGTTGCCGATGTCGGACGATCCGACGCCGCCGTGCGCCGGCGGCTCCTCGCCGCGGATGCCGAGCCGAGCCATGTTCTCGCCGAAGTAACGTGCGAGCACGGGGTTGTTGTTGCGCTCGGCGTACACGAGCCCCTGCGCAAACGCCACCCGGGCGCCGGTGGCCGCGGCCGCGCCCTCCGCGCACCCCTTGACGCTCGCCATGATGCCGGCGAGCGCGGCGCGCGTGTTGGCGCGCACGATAAACTCGCCCTGCGCCAACGCCGGGACGACGTTGGGCGCGTCCCCGCCCTTCGTGATGATCCCATGAATCCGCACGTCGCTCGTGACGTGCTGCCGCAGCGCATCGATGGCGTGGTAGGTGAGGAGCAGGGCGTTGAGCGCGTTGACACCCTTCTCCGGCGCCGCGGCGGCGTGCGACGACTTGCCGTGGAACGTGATCGTGAGCCCCTGCGCGGCGAGCGCCCCCCGGACCCACCAGTTGTTGCGCGACGGATGAAACATCATCGCGGCGTCCACGCCCTCGAAGACGCCGTGCTCCACCATCGGGATCTTGCCGCCCACGGTTTCCTCGGCCGGCGTGCCCAGCACGGTGAGCGTCCCGGGCAGCGTCGGGATCGCGCGGTGCAGGGCGACGGCCGCGCCGACGCTGGCCATGCAGATCAGGTTGTGGCCGCAGGCGTGCCCGACGCCTGCGAGCGCGTCGTACTCCGCGATCAGCGCCACATGAGGCCGCGCATGTTCGCCCTGGACCTCGGCGCGAAACGCGGTCGCCATGCCGGCGACCGGCTGCGTCACCGCGAACCCGTGCTCCCGCAGCAGCCCGGTCAGCCAGCGCGCGGCCTGGTGTTCCTGCAGCCCCACCTCCGGCGTCTCGTGGATCCGCGCGCTCAAGCCGACGAAGGTCTCCCGCATCGCGTCGACCTGGGCGCAGACCTTGTCCTTCAGCGCATCCACATCAGACATGACGCCACCTCGGAGGGAGAGCACCGGCCGCCGATAGCCTTCTCCGGCGCCGCGGCACGCCCCTGTGCGGTTCCGCCGCTCACATGTTGCGCCCGCCGGTCACCTCGATCACGGCGCCCGTGACGAAGCTTGCCATATCGCTGGCGAGAAACAGCGCGACCGCCGCGACCTCCTCGGGACGCCCGTTGCGGCCGAGCGGCGTGTCCCGGGCGCGCTGGGCCATCGCGTCCTCGCCCATCGCGCGGGTCATCGGCGTGTCGATGAAGCCCGGCTGGATGGCGTTCGCCCGCACGCCGAACCGCGCGTACTCCCGCGCCGTCACCTTGGTCAGCGCGACGATCCCGGCCTTGGCCGACGCGTAGTTCGCCTGCCCGAAGTTGCCGATCTTCGCGGAAATCGAGGAGAGGTTGACGATCGCCCCCCGCCCGGCCTTGCGCATCCGCGCGCCGGCGGCGCGGGTGCACAAAAAGGTGCCGCGGAGGTGCACGTTCAGCACCAGATCCCACTGCTCGTCGGTCATCTTCGCGATCGTGACGTCGCGGGTCAGCCCGGCGTTGTTCACGAGCACGTCGATCCGGCCAAACATCGCCTCCGCGGCGGCCACGCCGGCCTCCACCTGCGCGGCGTCCGAGACATCCACCCGCGCGGCCCCCGCGCGCCGGCCGAGCGCCCGCACGGCCTCCACCGTGTCGTTCGCGCCGGCTTCGTTGACGTCGAAGACGAAGATGTCGCTGCCCTCCCGGGCGAACAGCACCGCCACGGCCCGGCCGATCCCCGATCCCGCGCCCGTCACCAGCGAGACTCGATCGCGCAGCAACGGCTCCACGTCATCCCCCTTTCGGCGCGCGCACCTTGATCAGCAGGGGCACGCTGCCCTCCTGCACCACATCGCCGCGCTGATTGACGAGCTCGATGCGGCGCTCGACCAGCCCCCGGTCGCCCGCGGACGTCAGGCGCTTCCCGGTGATCTCCATCCGGACGTGGACCGTGTCGCCGATGAACACCGGCCGCTTGAAGGACCACGTCAGCCCGGGGACCGCGATCGTCGTCTCCCCGAAAAGGCCGAGCCGGACGACGAGTCCCATGGCGATCGCGATCCCGAGATTCCCGTGGGCGATGCGCTGCCCGAACGGCATCGTCTTCGCAAACTCCGCGTCGGTATGGATGGGATTCCAGTCGCTCGACAGCGACGCGAACGCGACGACGTCGGTTTCCGTGATCGTGCGGCCGGGGGTTTCAAAGACCTGGCCGGCCTCGACGTCTTCGTAGTAGAGGCTCACAGTATCCCTCCGCGGATTCGCGGGCGCGCCGGATACGGCACCGCCGCCGATTCGGATCGTGGGCGCACGAATCGCGGCTTGTATACCCGGTGGAATTACGGTACCCTTCTCTCCTGGTGACCGGACGGTCCTCTGCCGCGGGAGCCGTGCGTACCGCTAGACGGCCGCACCGTTGGCCATCGCACCGGTCGGCGGGCGTTGGAAGCAGCACGAACGGGCCGGCCCCGCCCACCCGGGGGGCAAGTCTCCCGCTGGCACGAGCGCCCCGACGTGACGGCGCCGTACACGCACGCACGACGGAGGCGGTCATGGAAACCGGATCCACGATTGTCGGCCTGGGGCGGTACGTTCCCGAACGCGTGATCACCAACCGCGAGCTCGCCCGCACGATCGACACGACCGACGAGTGGATTCGGAGGCATACCGGGATCCGGGAACGACGGGTCGCCGCCCCTCATGAAGCGAGCTCGGATCTCGCCTACGGTGCCGCCAGGGAGGCGCTCGAGGCGGCCGGCGCCGGGCCGAGCGACTTGGACCTCATCGTCGCCGGCACAGCCACGCCCGACATGCTGTTCCCGAGCGTGTCGTGCCTGCTGCAGGACCGGCTCGGCGCGCGCAGCGTCGGCTGCCTGGACGTCGCGTGCGCGTGCTCGAGCTTCGTGTACGGGTTGAGCATCGCGCACGGCGCGATTGTGTCCGGCCAGGCCGACACGGTGCTCGTCGTCGGCGCAGACACGCTCTCCCGCATCACCAATTGGCGCGACCGGTCGACGTGCGTCCTGTTTGGGGACGCCGCGGGCGCGGCGGTGCTCCGCCGCGCGAAACCGGGGAGCGGGTTCCTATCGTTCGCGCTCGGGGGATCCGGCCAGGGACGGCATCACCTCCATCTCAAGGCCGGCGGCAGCCGTCATCCGGCCTCGCGCGAGACGGTCGAGCGCGGCGACCACTTCCTGTGGATGAACGGACCGGAGGTCTACAAGGTCGCGGTCCAAACGATGCCCAGGGCCGCCGCGGACGCGCTGCGGCGCGCGAGGCTCGTCGCCGAGGACGTCGACTTCGTCATTCCGCATCAGGCGAACCTCCGGATCATTCACTCCGTCTCCGACCGGCTGGGCGTTCCCACCGAGAAGTTTTTCATCAACGTACAGCGGTACGGCAACACGTCGGCGGCGTCGATCCCGGTCGCGCTCTACGAGGCGGTCGGCGCCGGGCGCGTGAGCGCGGGCGACGTGGGCGTCATGGTGGCCTTCGGCGCCGGCTACACGTGGGGCGCATGCACGATCCGCTGGGGTGGCGCCGCCTAGCCGCGGCCGCGAACGGCCGGAATCGGCGCGGCAGGGGACGCGCCCAACGTCGTGGAGCGTGCAGGACCGGGTCGCGGCCATCGGGAAAGCGACGGGCGCACGGCACCCTGACCACGACGGAGGAGTGCGACCGTGACGACCCGCCGGGGCGCCCCATGGCTACGGATGTTCATCGTGTTCGCCGCGGCGATGCTCACCGGGATCGCGGCGCCCGGCATCCGGTCGGCCGGCGCCGCCCCGCCGGCTCCGGCGAAGTGCACGCTCACGCCGTCCGACGCCGGCGACCCTGCGTACAAGCCGAACGCTCCCGTGCGTTCGTCCGTGGGCACGGGGTTCGTGCTGTCCGGCGTCGTGCGGTCGGGCATCGACTGCAAGCCGATCCCTCACGCGCGCGTCGAACTCTGGCTGCGGGGGCCCGACGGGCAATACGACGACGCGCACCGGGCGACCGTGATCACGGACGCCTCCGGCCGGTACCGCCTCCAGAGCAACTTCCCGGGAGGCACCGACTACTTCCAACCGCACATCCATATCCGCGTCGCCGTCTCCGGCTTCCGGCCGCTCGTGACGGTCTTTTTGCCTCGGGCCGGCACCCGCGAAGGGACGCTGGATCTCGTGCTCGAGCCGGAGATGTAGGGGCGATCGGACTCGCCGCGCGGCGCCGCCGTCGAGTGTGCCCGGGATCCCGGCGAATCGCGCTTCAAGCCGTGAACCGGATCATGTCAAAAAACGATGCGCCAACTCCGGAGTGGGTATGCGGCACGCCGCCGACGTCCCGAACCACGCGTAGCGATGGCGCGCGACCCATCGATACACCGCGTCTCGAAGGGGTCTCGGTATCATGCGGAACAGCGCAAAGAACCGCCACGGCGGCGCAAGGCGTGCGCAAATCTCGAGGATGGCCGCCGAGTCGGTGAGGATGCGATCAGCCGCAACCACGACGACGCCCGGGAGGACGGGACCGGGCAGGCCCATCTCGGCGAGCATTGCACGTCCGCGCGCAGACTGCTGCGCGCCGAAGACGAAGGTTTCGGACGGGTCGTGGTCGATGACGAAGTTCACCCAGGCATTGCAGAGGTTGCACACGCCATCGAACAAGACCACGATCACGTCGTTGGACCGCGCGTGCATACCGGCGGCTCCGCTGCGTGCGCCAACCGACTTCGTGTAACTCATCTCAACGAAGGGGCAGCCCGCCGAGTCTCTCGGCGAAATAATACACCGCCGCGAATGGCAGCGTCTACCCGATCACGTGCTGCTTTCTTAGTTCCTCGATGGCCGCGGGATCATAGTCAAGCTCTTGGAGAATCTCGGCCGTATGCTGGCCCACGTCAGGCGGCGGGTCCAGCCGCGCCGCGCGCCCGCCGTCGATCCGAAAGGGTTGGTCCACGAGCCTGAGATCCGGTATCGTGGGATGCGGCACGCGCGGGAACATGGCGAGCGCGTCCACCTGCGGATCGCGGGTCACCTGGTCGAGCCTGCGCACGCAGCTGCACGGGACTTCGTGGGCCGAGAGCGTCTCCTCCCACTCCAGCGCGGACCGCGCCAGAAACTTCGCCTCCAGGATCTCGTGGAGTTCGTCCCGGTGCGCCACGCGGTCGGCGTTGGTGCGGAACCGCGGATCGGCCGGCAGCTCCGGCAGGCCGAGCGCACCGCACAGCCGCGCAAAGATCGCGTTGTTGCCCGCGGCCAGCTGCAGATAGCCCTCGCGGGTGGCGAACGCCTCGTAGGGTGCGATCATGGACGCGCTCGTGCCGACGGGGCCCGGCACCCGGCCGGTGGCGAAGTAGCCGATCAAGTGGTATCCGACCCATGCGACGCCGGTTTCCAGCAGGCTGCTGTCGATTCTGGCGCCCCGCCCGGTCCGCTCGCGCGCGTACAGCGCCCCGACCACGGCAAGCCCGCACCACATCCCCGTGCCGGTATCGACGATCGACGGCCCGGTGCGGAGCGGGCGCCCGCCGGGTTCCCCCGTCAGGCTCATGATGCCCGAGTAGGCCTGCACCACCGGGTCGTACCCCGGGCGGTCCCGCAGGGGTCCCGCGGAGCCGAACCCGTTGATCGAGCAGTAGACGATCCGCGGGTTGTCACGTGACACGCGCCCGTAGTCCAGGCCGCGTTTGGCCAGGCTCCCGTGCCGGAAGCTCTCGACCAGCACATCCGCGCGGAGCGCCAGCCGCCGCACGATCGCCTGCCCGTCGGGATGGTCGAGGTCCACGGCGAGGCTGCGCTTGTTGCGGTTGAAGCTCAGAAAGGACGTGCTGATTCCCCGCCACTGCGGCGGGCGCCATTCCCTCGTGTCGTCGCCCGTGCCGGGGCGTTCGACCTTGACGACGTCGGCGCCCAGGTCCCCGAGAATCTGCGTGCAGCACGGCCCGGCGAAGTTGCGCGTGAGGTCGAGGACGCGGATGCCGTCGAGGATGCCGGCCACGGCCCGCCTACTCCGCCCCCTTGGGACGCGGGCGCAGGCGGCGCGGCGAATGCCCCCGCTTGTACACCATGATCGTGCGCTCGTACTCGATCACCACGGTACCGTCCTGCTTGTAGCCCTGCGTGCGGAACCGCACGATGCCCACGCCGGGCCGCGACCGCGACTCCCGCATCTCGAGGACCTCGCTTTCCGCGTACAGCGTGTCCCCGACGAAGACCGGGGCCGGCAGGCGCACCTTGTCCCAGCCCAGGTTGGCAAACGCGTTTTCGCTGATGTCGACGACCGACATCCCGGTCACCAGCGCCAGCGTGAAGGCGCTGTTGACCAGCGGCCGCCCAAACTCCGTCTGCGCGGCGAAGGCATAGTCGAAGTGGGCGGGGTTGGTGTTGAGCGTCAGGTTGGTGAACCAGACGTTGTCGGCGTCGGTGACCGTCCGGCCGTAGGGATGCTCGTAGACGTCCCCGACGCGAAAGTCCTCGTAGTACCGCCCCTGCGCCTGCGCGCGTGTCATGGCCGCCCTCCGCTCAACGGGGGTCTCCGCCCGCGCCGTCGCGTCCGAGCCGCGCCGCCGGGCGCCCGCTAATACGATCGCGGCAAGCCCAGCACATGCTGCCCGAGGTACGCGAGCACGAGATTGTTGCTCACCGGGGCCACCGCGTACAGCCGGGTTTCGCGGAACTTCCGCTCGACATCGTACTCCGCGGCGAACCCGTATCCGCCGTGGGTGTCCAGGCATGCATTCGCCGCCTCCCACGCCGCATCCGCGGCGAGCAGCTTGGCCATGTTGGCCTCGGCGCCGCACCGCTTGCCCTGATCGAACAGGGCGGCCGCACGAAATCGCATGAGGTCGGCGGCCTCGAGGTGCGCGTGTGCGAGGGCGAGCGGGAACTGGACGCCCTGGTTCGCACCGATCGGTTTCCCGAACACGACCCGTTCCGAAGCGTACCGGGCGGCGCGCTCGATGAACCAGCGCCCGTCCCCGATCGATTCCGCCGCGATGAGGATCCGCTCCGCGTTCCACCCGTCGATGATATAGCGAAAGCCCATGCCCTCCTGCCCGACGAGGTTGTCGGCCGGCACCTCGAGGTCGCTGATGAACAGCTCGGTCGTGTGATGGTTGAGCATCGTCCGGATCGGCTTGATCTGGATGGCGCCGCGCGACACGGCTTCCCGGAGGTCGACCATAAACACCGACAGCCCGCGCGTCTTGTCCTGCGTCTCGTCATAGGGCGTGGTTCGCGCGAGCAGCAGCATGAGGTCGGAGTGCTCCGCGCGCGAGATGAAGACTTTCTGCCCGTTCACGACGTACTGATCGCCGCGCCGGACGGCCGTGGTTTGGATGCGGGTCGTCTCGGACCCCGCCCCGGGCTCCGTCACGCCGAACGCCTGCAGGCGCACCTCGCCCGACGCGACCGCCGGCAGCCACCGGCGTTTCTGCGCCTCGCTGCCGTGGCGCAGGAGCGTGCCCATGATGTACATCTGCGCGTGGCACGCGGCGGCGTTGCCGCCGGACCGGTTGATTTCCTCCAGGATCAACGACGCCTCGGCCACGCCGAGCCCGGTCCCGCCGTATTCCTCGGGGATGAGCGCGGCGAGCCAGCCGCCCGCCGACAGATCCCGGATGAACGCATCGGGGTACGCGCCGGTCTCGTCGAGCCCGCGCCAGTACGCATCCGGATACTTCGCGCAGAGGGCCCGCACGGCGTCGCGAATGAGGCGCTGGTTGTCGGTCAATTCAATCGGCATGCGTCCTCCGGCGCGCCGCGACGTGCCGCCCGGGTCGGCCAATACCGGCGTGCTCGGGTCGTGTCACGGGAGCGCGGCGCCGATCTCGTTCGCGTACGCGGTGGCTTCCGCGATGTTGTGCCAGCCGAGATCGCGCTTGCCGTCCTCGACCTGCTCGATCATCGACACGATCTTCGCGTTGAGCGGGACCGCCACGCCGTACCGGGCCGCGTGGGTGCAGACCGTGAGGTACGCCGCCTCGCTCTGCCGCCTGCGGTAGACCAGATCCCAGTGGATGCCGCTGGCCCTCTTGACGTACTTGTAGCCGCCGGGCCCGTCGCCGACTTGATGGCCGCCCAGGTGCTCCACGAGCCGGTCGTAGACGGCGAGCAGGCGCGCGGTGTCGGCGGACGTCACCGGACGGTAGAGCGCCGGGTCGAACCACCGATCGGCGTGCAGCCGCACCCCCGCCGCGTCGGAGACCCGTATCGCCTCCCGCACCGCCGCACCCCCGAGACGCTGCACGTCCTTGTGGCCCAGCACCGCGACGACCGTGTCGTTGACGAGCGCCGTGACCACGATCTGCGAGTTGTAGACGTGCTTGGTCCACAAGCGGCCGACGATGTCGGTGAGCAGTTCGCACTTGTTGGGACCGATGCCGAGCAGCCGGGCCGCTTCGCGCACGCGCGGCGTCAGGCTGCCGTCGAGCTCGCCGACGTAGACGGTCCCCTCGTGCACGGCTTCCAGCACGCCGGGATCCAGGTACGCGCCGCCATAGTCGGGCAGCGCCCCCATCGTGCGCTCCCGGCCCACGATGCCCGCGATCGTGTCTTCGTTCATGCCGTTCTGCAGCGAGACGACGCACGCCGAGGGCCCAAGATGCGGCGCGATGGCCCGCACAGCCGCCTCCGTCGCCTGCGACTTGCAGGCCAGAAAGACGAGGCCGTCGAGCGGCTCGGGAATTTCCCCGGGCGTGCAGGCCCGCTGCGGCGGGACGGACATCGGCCCGTACACGCCGTTTACCGAAATCCCCCGTTCGCGGATCGCGGCGACGTGCTCGGCGTTTTGGTCGATAAACAGCACATCCTCGCCGGCCCGGGCCATGTAGAATCCGGCCAGCCCCCCGATGGCCCCGCTTCCGGCGATCGCAATCCGCGCCATTTCCGCCTCCTCGGACGCGCGCCGCGGCGCGCCGTTCCATCAGATCCATAAGGCTTCGCCGCGGGGCGCCGGGCTACCCGCGCGATGCCGGCGAGACGCGTCCGAGGCGACGCGGCCGGCAACCGCTCGAATCGCCCGCTCCTGACGCACACGCCGCCCGGTCAGGCGCGCCCGCACGGGACACGAGACGTCGTCTTGAGGGCGCTATTGAAGTCCGCGCCGCTGTTCGCCGCCCGGCGAGACTCGCGGCGGGGGACTTTAGGAACGCCGCGTGGTACATACGGGTTCAGGCGCAAGCCCGCTGGCCATCCGCGGCGCGCGCTTTTGGGGTCGACCCGATCGGCCGGGACGCCTGAAACGCGGCCGCGGCGAGCAGATCCACGCCGGGACACTCCTGCGTTCACACGCTGACGGAGGCGGCGCATGTCCGAGCAGTTGGTGTGGCAACGGCTGTCCGATGAGCTCCGGCGGCTCGTCGCGGAGTTTCCCGGCGCGGCCGGAGCCTGCGTGCGCGACCTCGTGACCGGGGCGCAGACGGCGGTGCACGAGCGGGAGCTGTTTCCCACCGCGTCGAGCATCAAGATTCCCATCCTCGCGCACCTCATGCAGCGCGCCGAGGCGGGAGCCGTCGACCTCCGCCGCAAGGTGGCGATCCACCGCGACCTGCATGCGGCGGGAAGCGGCGTGCTCGCCTACCTCGACGACCCGGAAGAGTTGACCGTGCGGGACGTCGCGGTGCTGATGATCATCGTCTCCGACAATACTGCGACGAATCTGTGCATCGACTGGGCGACCATGGAGGGCACGAACGCGATGCTGCGGGAGCTCGGCCTGTCGCAGACGACGTTGCGCCGCAAGATGCAGGACGACGCGGCGATCCGGCGTGGCGACGAGAACGTGGCCAGCCCGATCGAGATGGTGGAGTTGCTCGAGATCCTGTACCGGGGCGAACGGCTCAGCCCGTTTGTGTGCGAGCAGACCCTGGCGATCCTCAAAAAGCCCAAACACGGCTACCTGGCCGCGGGCCTGCCGCAGGACATCGTGATCGCCAACAAGCCGGGGGGGATGGAGCGGGTGCGGTGCGATGCCGCGATCGTGTACCAGGAGCGGCGGCCCTACGCGATCTGCGTGATGACGACGTACGGGCCGGCGGACCGCACCGTGTCCGAACAATTCATCGCCCGCGTGGCGCGCACGGTCCACGGCTACCTCGCCACGTTGGACGTCACGAACGCGTACGGCTTAGGCGTGCCGCTTCCGCCGCCCGCCTGAGGCCGGCTCCCGAGGAGGCTGAGGATCGCGCGCTCCGCCCGAGCGGAGGGGGGACTTGGTGGTGGCGGGACCCACGAGCATCATCAAGGCAGGATTGCTGATCGACGGACGCGGCGGGCCGCCGCAGCGCGACATGGCGGTCGTCGTGGAGGGCAACCGGATCACGGACGTGCGCCCGGTCGCCACGCTCGAGCCGGTGGGCGATCGCGTCGCGGTGTACGATCAGCCGTCGCTCACGCTCCTGCCCGGGCTCATCGATGCGCACGACCACATCGCGCACCTGGGGCTGGACCTCCGGCGGCGCATGGACACCGCGCCCAGCCTGGCCGTGCTGCAAACCGGGCGCTGGGCGACGGAGACGCTGCTGGCCGGCATCACGGCGTTTCGCGACGCGGCCGGCGCGGATCTCGGCCTCAAGATGGCGATCGACCAGGGGGTCATCCCGGGACCGCGGATGTTCTTGAGCCTCGTGATCATCACGCAGACGGGCGGCCACGGCGACCTGATCCAGCCGTGCGGCTTGGCCTCCGATTTCCCGCGGCTCCCCGGCATCCCGGACGGCATCGCCGACGGCCCGGACGAGTGCCGGAAGAAGGTGCGCGAGGTGATCCGGTCGGGCGCCGACTGGGTCAAGATCGCCACCACGGGGGGCGTGGGCTCGCCGCGCGGGGGGCCGGCGACCCGGCAGTTCACGCTGGAGGAGCTCCGGGCGATGGTGGACGAGGCGCACGCGGCCGGAAAGGGCGTGATGGTGCATGCGCACGGCGGCGACGGCATCAAGATCTGCCTGGAGGCGGGGGTGGACTCGATCGAGCACGCGGCCGTCGCCGACCAGGCCGACATCGAGCGGATGGCCCGCCTCGGCATCTGGCTCGTCCCGACGCTGAGCGTTACGGCCAGGATGAAGGAGCGCCTCGACGCGGATCCGCAGTCGTTGCCATGGTACACCGCCGCGAAGCTGCCGGCCGTGCTGCGGACGCAGCGGCGCAACTTTCGCTACGCGCTGGAGTGCGGCGTCAAGATCGCGATGGGCACGGACGCCGGCGCGCTCGGGCATGCGGAGAACGCCCGCGAGCTCGTCTACATGACCGAGAGCGGCATGACGCCGATGCAGTCGATCGTGGCGTCCACGAGCATGGCGGCCAAGCTGCTCGGCATGGGCGACGCGCTCGGCGCCGTGGCCCCCGGGATGCTCGCGGACCTCATCCTGGTCCACGGGGATCCGCTCGCCGACATCCGCGTCGTGGCCGACCCGGAGCGCATTCGGCTCGTGATGAAGGACGGGGTCGTGTATAGAGCGCCGGCATCCCTGCGGGCCGGGACGCCGGCCGGGAGGGCATAACATGCGCAAGTGGAGCCTCGCGCTCATGAGCTACAAGGAGATTGCCGCGATTCCGAAGGAGCGGTCCGTCCTGCTCCTGCCGATCGGCTGCGTCGAGCAGCACGGTCCGGCCGGGTTCACCGGCGCGGACACCATCCTCGCCGAGTACGTGTGCCGGCACACCGCCGAAGCGCTGGAGCACGTCTACGTGGCGCCGCCCCTGTGGTTCGGGTACACGCCGTATACCGCGTTCCCCGGCACGGTCACGCTCCGGCTCGAGACGCTGCGCGCCGTGGTCCACGACGTGGTCGGCGGGTACGTGTCGCACGGCTTCCGGCACCTCGTCATCGTCAACAACCACGGCCCGAACGAGGCCGCGATCGAGCCGGTCGCGAGGGAGATGCAGCGGCGGCACGGCGTCGTGCTCAGCCTCCTATACCCGTGGCAGCTCGCGTACCATGTCGCGCGCGACATCACACCCGATCCCGACCAGGTGTACGGGCACGGAGGCGAGCCCACGATCTCCGTGATGATGGCGCTGGCCCCCGAGGCCGTCACCCGGGACGGGCACACGGAGCGACGCGGGTACGTGTCGGGCGACGGGCCCATCGCCGTCACCTCGTATCGCAGCGGGAAGTTCCGGGAGTTTGAGATCGGCCTGTTCCAGGAGGCGTCCGCGGTGCTCCCGAGCGGCGCCAGCGGTGACTGGACGGTGGCCACGGAGGAGCGGGGCCGGCGCGTCCTGGAGCGCTTGGTCGCGTACGCGCGCGAGTTCGTGCCCGCGTTTCTGCGCCTGAGCCAGGATGCGCAGCGGCGTGGACACTCGAGCGCCCCGACGGCGTAGTCGCAGTCGGCGGAGGGAGGAGCGATGCGGATCGTGCGGCGCCGATCGCCGCCGCCGCGCCTCCGCGCCTCGGCCGCGCGCGCGGCGCCGCGCGGGAACGGGCGCAGCGGGAAATTTCGAGCGCGGGCTCCCGGCTACAGCGTCCGCGACCGCGGATCGAACCGATCGCGCAGCCAGTCCCCGATCATGTTGACGCCCGTAACGGTCATGAGAATCGCCAGCCCGGGGAACGTGATCAGCCACCAGGCGCTCGCGATATAGTCTTGGCCCTCCGCGACCATATTGCCCCAGCTCGGCGCCGGCAACTGCACGCCGAGTCCGAGGAAGCTCAGCGCCGACTCGAACAAAATCATGTTGGAGAATTCGAGCGTCCCGACCACCAGGATCGCCGACGCGATGTTCGGGAGTACGTGGCGGCGCAACAGGCGCGACGGCCGCGCGCCCGCCGCCACGCTCGCCTCGACGAACGGCCGCGCCCGGACTTCGAGCGTGGCCGCGTAGGCCACGCGCGCGAACCGCGGCCAGCGCGTCAGGCCGAGCGCCAGGAAGAGGTTGACGAGGCCCGGGCCGAGCGCCGCGACGACGGCCACCGCGAGCAGCAGAAACGGAATCGGTAGAAAGATGTCCGTGATCCGCAGCACGAACGCGCTCGCCGGCGAACCCGGCGGCGAGGCCGAGCGGCACGCCGATCGCCGCCGCGAGCAGCGCGCCGCACAACCCCACGAGGAGGGACACGTGCGCGCCGGCGATCAGGCGGCTGAGGACGTCGCGCCCGAGGTCGTCGGTGCCGAGCCACGCCGGGGGCCACGCCGCGGGGAACAGCGGCGGTTTGAGCCGCAGCGCGAGCGCCTGCGTCATGGGATTGTGCGGCGAGATCCAGGGCCCGCACAACGCCATCACGAGGTCCAGCGCGATGACGGCGATCCCGTAGCGCAGCTTCATTCGACGCGAATCCTCGGATCGATCCACGCGTAGCTGAGGTCGGCCAGCATGATGATGCACGCGTACATCGCCGAGACCACGACGACGATGGCCTGGACCACGGGAAAGTCGCGCGCGCCGATCGAGTTGACGGCGAGCTGGCCGACCCCCGGCCACGCGAAGATCGTCTCTGTGACGACCGCGCCGCCCAGCAGCGCGCCGAGGTCGAGGGCCATGAGCGTGACGACGGGGATCGCGGCGTTGCGGCCGACGTGCCGCGCCAGAACGGTCCAGAACCCGAGGCCCTTGGACGCGGCCGTCCGGACATAGTCCTGCCCCATCTGCTCGAGCAGCGTCGCGCGCGCCATCCTGGCCACGCCGGCCATCGAGACGGCGCCGAGCGTGATCGCGGGCAGCACCAGGTTCTCGGGCGCGCCGTAGCCAGACGACGGCAGCAAGCGCAGCCGCACGGCGAACACGATGATCAGGAGGAGCCCGAACCAGAACACCGGCATGCCCTGGCCCACGACGGCGAGCGCGGACGCCAGAAACTCCATGGCGCCGCGCCTCCACACCGCGGTGATCACGCCGAGCGCGAGCCCGATCGTCCAGCCGAACGCGAGCGCGGCGACGGTCAAGAGGAGCGTCGCCGGCAGGCGGCTCAGCACCACCGACAGCGCCGGCACGCCCTGCGTGAACGAGGCCCCGAAGTCGCCCCGGACGGCGTGCACCAGAAACGCCGCGTACTGCACCGCAAGCGGCCGGTCCAAACCGAGACGGCGGGCCAGCTCTGCGATCTGCTGCGCTGAGCTTCCCGGCGGCGCGAGCAGCGCCGCCGGGTCGCCCGACAGGTGGAGCAGGAGGAAGCTGATCGTCGAAACGCCCCAAACGGCGACGACCAGCTGCCAGAGGCGTGCCGCGAGAAACCTGCCCAACCGCGCGGCCTTACTGGCTCAGCTTCACCCCGTCGAAGACGTAGAACATCTCGTCGGAGCGCGGGGTGAACGCCACGCGCGTCGCGCCTCCGTAGAATCGGACGATCGGCCACAGCGGCACAACGGCGTAGTCGTCGTGCAGGATCCGGTTGATCCTGGCGTAGTCGGCGCGCCGCACCGCGGGGTTGAGCGACGATCCCGCCTCGTCGAGCAACTTGTCGACCTCCGGATTCGCGTAGCTGGACCAGATCGACCCGGAGTGGAAGACCGGATTCAGCACGCCGTCGGCGTCGAGGCAGGCGCACGACCACTGGAAGTACGCGAGATTGCCCCACTGCCGGTCCGGCCGCTGCCACGTCTTCAGAAATGTGGCGCCGTCCAACGTCTGAATGCGCGCGGTGATGCCGACGTCCTGGAGCTGACTCTGGATCGCCTGCATCACGTTCGAGGGAAACGACGTGGACGCCGGCCACTGCAGCTCCAGGCTACCCGACGTGCCGGCGGACGCGACGAGCTGCTTCGCCTTCGCGGGATCGTGCGGATACGGCGGCACCGTCGAGTACCCAAAGTGCTGGGGCATCAGCACCACGTTCGTCAGGGGCTCGCGTCCGCCGTACAGGCTCTGGTCGATCGCCTGCCGGTCGATGGCCAGGGCGATCGCCTCGCGCACGTCCTTGTTTTTGGTCGCGCCGTCGAGGGCATTGAGCACGACCATCGCGATGCGCTCGGTCGTGCTCGGGAACACCCGCAGCCCGTGCGATTCGATCTGCGGTACGTCGTCCGGCGACGCCTGGAAAATGAGATCCGCCTGCCCGGACAAGAGGTCCGCAAGCCGGGTCGCGCCGGTGGGCACGACCCGGAACACGACGCGCTGGATCGCCGGCCGGCCCCGCCGTGCTGCGAGCGACCGGGGGAGATTGCCGCGTGTGATCGAATGACCACGTAACCAGACCGGGCCGTGCGCACGGGTGACGCCGGATCTGCGCCGCGCCGTACGAGGAGGTGGGCATTGCCAAAGCACCGGCTGGACGAGATGTCCTGGAAGGAAGCCGAGGAGGCGTTCAAGCGATCGGACACGGTTATCATGGCGGTGGGCACACTGCATTCCCACGGGCCCACGCCGATCGGGATCGACACGAGCTCGGTCGCGCGGATCGCGGACGAGGTGGGCAAGCGTACCGGCCTCGTCACGCTGCCGCCCCTGCCCTACGGCGAGAACGATAAGATGGCGCTGTATCCCGGGTCGATCACCATCAGCCCGGACGTGATCGAAGGCGTGTACACCGACATCTGTGAGAGCCTCTACCGGAACGGCGTGCGCAAGGTGGTCGTTCTCAACGGCCACGGCGGGAATCGCGAGCCCCTGATCCGCACCGGCCGCAACGTGCGGGAGCTCGGCATGCTCATCGCCGTTCTGGAGTGGTGGAACATCGGCAAAAAGATCACGCCGAACGCGTTTCCCGAGGGCACCCATATCTGGGAGCTCGCCGTGGCTCTGGCCATCGGCGGGACGGAGATCGCGGACGTGCGCTCCGGCGGCTACAAAGGCGAGTGGGGCGTCAACCCGCCGCTAAGGCCCCTGTTCGGAGACAAGATCAAGCCGCTCGGCTTCAGCAATTTCGAATACCGCGGCGCGCCCGTGATCATCCCCGTGGACTCCTGGGACGTGGACGTGGAGAGCCCGCCCGAGGTCGACAAGGCGTCCCTCGAGGCACTCCGGCGGCGGGGCGAGGAGTCGATCGAGCGCATCGTCGAGCACATCGTCGCGTTTGCCAAGGACTTCGCGAAGGTCGATCCGGCCAAGGCGCTGCAGGCGGGGTAGCGCCGTGGCCCGCACGGCGTCGAGCGCGCCCAGAACGATACGGCGACCCCCGCCCAGGGAAAAATATCGGTACCAATCGACCTCCGGGCCAGCCGGCCCGGCGCGGAGTGATCGGTACGAGCGCTGTCAATGTGAGTCGCCGCCTGCTTGCCGCCGTCCTGTCCGCGGCGCTCGTGTGCGGGTGGGCGGGGCTCTCGCCCGGGACGGCGGCGCTGCGCGTGGCCAGCACCGGTGTCCTCCGGCCGATTTTCGGCCGCCTGCTGGGGAACCCGCCCGTGCTGCGCGTGGACGCTGTACCCGATCTCTACGACGGCGGCTACGCGCGGATCAACGTGTACGCGGAGAATGCCAGCGTCGACGGGATTCGCATCGACCAGACCTGGATCCGGCTCACCGGCGCGAGCTTTGATCCGAAAGCGCTCCGGCAGGGCGTCCTCCGGGTGCTCGGACTGCGCGGCCGCGCCGTGTACACGCGCGTGAGCCGCGCGAACGTGGAGGCATACCTGGACCGCGTGGGGCCGGCGAAACACATCACGCTGACCGGCACGGGACAGTCGATCACCGCCCAGGGCACCGTCTCCCGGCAGGGCGTGGATCTTCCCGTCCGGCTGCAGGGCGTCTTCGCCGCGAAGGACACGCCGGAGCTGTTCTTCCACATCGAGCGCATCACCGTGAACTCGATGCCCGTGCCCACGATGCAGATCGCTCAGCTCGAACGCCGGATCAACCCGGTGCTGGACCTTCGGAAGTGGCCGGTGCAGTTTCCGATCCGCGTGTTCCGCGCGACGGCCGGCGGCTTTGTGATGAGCAGCCTCACCGACGCGACGTCGCTGTGCGACCGGTGCGGCGGCCCGGCGCCCCGGGATCTCTAGGGCGTCAGGCCTCGCCGATCTGCCCGTAATACGCGTCGACGCTCGGCCCCTGCACGGCCAGCTTGCCCGCGGAATACCCTCCGTCCACGCAGAGCACCTGCCCCGTGATGAACCGCGCGCGATCGGAGGCCAAGAACAGCACCGCGTCGGCGATTTCGTCGGGCGTCGCGAGCCGGCCGAGCGGCACCTGCGCGACGAAGGCGCGCTGGTACTCGGGCGTCTGGGTCGAGCGGGAGATGCCGCCGATGTCCGTCAGGCCGGGGGACACCACGTTGACGGTCACCCCGTGGCGGCCCATCTCCATGGCGAGCACGCGCGCAAGCTGAATCTCTCCGGCCTTTGAGGCCGCGTGCGGACCCCCCCGGACACGCGCGTTGTTGCCGGACGTCGACCCGATCAGGATGATCCGCCCGCCCTGTCGCTGGGCAATCAGCCGCCGCCCGACCGCCCGGCTCAGCAGAAACGCGCCCCGCAGCTGCACGTCGAGCTGTAGGTCCCACTCCTCATCGGTCAGGTCCACCACCTCCTTGTGCACGCCCACCCCGGCGCCGTGCACGAGGATGTCGACGCGCCCGCACTCCGCCACCGTGCGCTCGACCATCGCATCGACCTCGGCGCTCCGGCGAACGTCCGTACGCACGAACCGCACGTCGCAGCCCCGTCCCGCGAGCTCCCGGACGCGCGCCTGCGCCCGCGCCTCGTCGATGTCGGCGATCACGGCCCGGGCGCCTTCCTCGACGAGCCGCCGCAGGATGACGCTCGAGATCCCCTGCGCCGCCCCGGACACGATGGCGACCTTGCCGGCGAACGTTGCGTCCATTGCCGCCTCCCGGTAGGAGCGTCGGGCCGCTCCCGGCTCGTTACAGCTTCAAGCGCGGGTCGAGCGCGTCCCGCAGGCCGTCCCCGAACAGATTGATCGCGAGCACGATCGTGACGATGGCGAGACCCGGGAATGTGGACAGCCACCACGCCGTGCTCATAAACGACCGGCCCTCGCTGAGCATCGCGCCCCAGTCCGGCGTGGGCGGCCGGATGCCGAGCCCGAGGAAGCTGAGCGCGGCGCCCGAGATGATCGCGCCCGGGATGCCGAGCGTCACGAGCACGATGACCGGCGCGAGCACGTTCGGCAGGACGTGGCGGAAGATGATGCGCACGTCGCCGCAGCCGGCGACCCGGGCGGCCTCCACGTACTGCAACTCCCGCACCGCGAGCGCCGAGCCGCGCACCACCCGGATGAACACCGGCATCCCGGAGATGCCCACGGCCACCATCGCGCTGCCGAGGTTGGGACCGAGCACGGCGATGATGACGAGGGCCAGCAAGATCCCCGGGAAGGCCAGCATGACGTCGACGACGCGCATGATGGCCATGTCGACGTTGCCGCCGTAGTAGCCGGAGAGCAGCCCGAGGATCGACCCGCCCGCGACAGAGATCGCGACGGCCACAAACCCCATCGCGACCGAGACGCGGGCGCCGTAGATGATCCGGCTCAAGATGTCGCGGCCGAACTGGTCCGTGCCGAGCCAGTGGTGCGCCCCCGGCGGCTCCAGCGACTCGGAGACGTTGAGGCCGATCGGGTTGTCGGGGGCGAGCCGCGGCGCCGCCGCGGCCACCGCCACGATCAGCAGAAACACGAGCCCGCCGGCCGCCGCTCCCCGGTTCTGCACGAGCCGGGCGGCGGCGTCGGACCAGAGGCCGCGCGGCCGCCGGGCCGGAGGGGCCGCCGTCATTCGAAGCGGATCCTCGGGTCAATGAAGGCGTACGAGAGGTCGACGAGCAGGTTCATCGCGACATAGATCAGCGCCAGCACCAGGATGACGCCCTGCACGGTCGGCAGGTCCTTGTTCTGGATGGAATCGACGACCAGCTTTCCCAGGCCCGGCCGGGCGAAGATCGTCTCGGTGAGCACCGCTCCGCTCAAGAGCCCACCAAACTGCAGCCCCATGGCGGTGATCACGGGGATCACCGCGTTCGGGAGCGCGTGCCGGAACACGACGATGGCGCCGCGGAGGCCCTTGGCGCGCGCGGTCGTGAGGTAGTCGAGCCGCAGCACTTCCAGCATGCTCGAGCGCATGAGCCGCGCGAGCGTGGCCGCGGACAGCAGGGCCAGGGACACCGCCGGCAGGACCAGCCCGCGCAGCCCGGGCTCGCTGGTCGCCGGCAGCCAGCCCAGCCGGAGGGAGAACAGCATGATCAAGAGGAGCGCCAGCCAGAACACCGGGACCGATACGCCGAACAGGGCCACGACCATCGAGAGCGTGTCCACAGCCGTGCTCCGGTGCAGGGCGGAGACGAGGCCCAGGCCAAACCCCAGGGCCACGGCGATGACCATCGCGGCGGCGGCGAGCTCCAGGGTGTTGGGGAATCGCGTGCCGATCTCCACGGCGACCGGCCGGCTCGTCTGGAGCGACCGCCCGAGGTCGCCGTGCAGCGCGTGCCACGCGAAGTCCGCGTACTGAACGTAGATCGGGCGGTCGAGCCCCATGACGTGCCGGATCTGCGCGAGGCGCTCGGGCGTCGCGGTTTGCTCGCCGATGTAGATGGACGCGGGATCGCCGGGGATGAGAAAGAGCATCAAGAACACGACCATCGACGTGAGCACGACCGTCGGCACGGCGAGCAGGACCCGGCGGCGGATGTACGTCAGCACGCGTGTTCCCCCGTCATCGGGGACGCGGCGCGGGTGCGCGCGGCGCGGGGCGCCCGGCGGCGTGGGGGCGTGGGGGCCCGGCCGGATGGCCGGGCCCCCGCACGCACGTCCCGTCCCCGCGAACCTTACCCCTTCTTAAGAGACGCACCGTGGAAGAAGACGTTCGCGGCCGACCAGTCGAGCACCACGCCGTCGACGCGGTTCTTCTGATAGGCGAAGAGATTGAGCGGGTCGGCGAACCCGACCATCACGGACTCCCGCAGCGTCTTCATCTGGATCTGCGAGTAGAGCTGCTTGCGCTTCGCGAGGTCCGTCGTGGCGGCCGCCTGGTCGATCAGCTTGTCCATCTCCGCGTTCTTGTAGCGGTTCCGGTTTGTCCCGCCGTCGGCGTTCTTGGAGTACAGCAGGATCCGCACGACGTCCGGATCCGTGTCGGGCTCCCACCAGAACTGCAGGTTGTGCTGGCCGACCCGCACCGCCGAAAAGTAGCCGCCCTGGGACAGCCCGTGGAGGTTGATCTTGATCCCGCTCTGCGCGTACATGCTCTGGAGGAACGTCGCCATCGCGGTGAAGTCGGAGTTGTCGGCGCGATAATAGAGATCGAGCGCGAGGTCCTGCCCGCCCTTCTGGCGCACACCCGCGGACCCCATCTTCCAGCCGGCTTCGTCCAGCACGGCGCCGGCCTGCTTGGGATCGTACCGGTAGACGTTGCGCGTGGCGGGATCGTACCCGAACGTCGAGGCCGTGAGGATGCTGCTGGCCGGCTTGAACACGCCCTGCCACACCGCCTTGATCATCGCGGTCTTGTCGATGCCCCACTGCAGCGCCTGCCGGACGTGCACGTCGTCGGTCGGCGGCTTCGTGACGTTGATCATCATCGTCCAGCCGGAGCCCGTCATGAGGCCCTGGAGCAGCTGGAGGCTCGGGTCCCGCTGGACGTTTTGGTACTCCTGGGTCGGCACGTCCTGTATGACTTGGACCTCGCCGGACTTGAGGGCGGCGAGCCGGGTCGACGACTCCGGGATGATGCGGTACGTGATCGCGTCGAGGTACGCCGGCCCCCGATTCTTGAAGATCGACGGGGCCCATCGATAGTCCGGATTGCGGACCATGCGCACCGCGCTGTCCGTCGTATACGAGTCGAACTTGAACGGGCCCGTGCCCACGGGGTGCGTGCCGAAGTCCTTGCCGTACTTCTTGACCGCGTCCGGCGACACCGGCGCGAGCAGCGATTGCGCCACCGAGCTCAGAAACGGGGCGTACGGGTCCTTGAACTTGACCACCACCGTGTACGGATCGACGACCGTGCTGCTGTCGTAAGGTCCGATCGCCGAGAACGCCGACTGCGACTTCAAGTTGGGATCCACGATGCGATCGAAGGTGAACTTGACGGCCTCGGCGGTGAACGGCGTGCCGTCGTGGAACTTCACGTCGCGCCGGAGGTGGAACGTGTACTGGGTGGCGTCCGGGTTGACCTCCCATCGCTCCGCCAAGCCCGGCACGAACGTCCCGGCCTTGGACTCCCAGACGAGCGGGTCGAAGATGTGGTACGCCATGCGGGCCACGTCGGAAAACGTCGTGACGTTGGGATCGAGCGTGTCGAACTTGTTGGTGAGGCCGTAGAACAGCTCGCCCCCCCGAGCGCCCGCCGCCCGGGCGCGGCCGCCCGTGCCGGCGACGCCGCCAAACCCCACCGCGAGGCCGGCCGCGGCGATCCGCACGAACGACCGCCGCGACATCCGCGCCGGCATGTCCCGGCGGCGGGGCCCCTCCGCAGATCGACCGGTGCGCATTGTCATGTGCCCCCTCCCTCCCCGTCGTCGTCCCGGGATCTTGCGGCCGCGCCCCGTACGGCGGGCCGGAACTCTCGCCGTTCTCTTCGAATAGAGACCGGCGATGTCCTCGGAGGTGCGTATGCGGAACTCGGTGCTGCGAATCGGTGTGCTCGGCGCGGGCAACTGGGCGCGGGCCGCCCATCTTCCCGGGTGGCGGCGCGATCCGCGCGCCGAGATCGCCGTCATCTGCGATCCGGAGGCGGCGCGCGCCCGGGATCTCGCGGGGCAGTTCGCGGTCCCCGAGGCCGCGGCGGACTGGCAGGACGTCGTCGCTCGTTCGGACCTCGATGTCATCGACATCGCCACGCCGTCCCACACCCATCTCGAGCTGGCGCGGGCCGCGATCGAGGCGGGGAAGCACGTCCTGTGCGAGAAGCCGGTCGCCTACGACTTCCGGCAGACCCGCGACCTCGCCGCGCTCGCCCGCCGGCGGGGCCTCAAGACGAAGCTCGGGTTTACGTTCCGATACAGCCCGGGGGTCCTCTACGCCAGGTCCCTGCTGGACGACGGCTTCGTCGGCCGGCCGTTCGTGTTCAACGGGTACGAGCAGAACTCGCAGTGGCTCGACCCTGCCGTCCCGCTCCGCCAGGTCGACCACACCGCGGATCAGACGGCCCTCAGGACATCGTCGCTCGAAGGGTACGGCGCCCCGATCATCGACATCGGGCACTGGTGGGTCGGCGCGGACTACACCCGCGTCGTCGGCACGATGCGCAACTTCATCCCCGAGCGCGTCGTGCGGGCGACCGGCCGGACGATGCGGATGAACATCGACGACGGCGACATCTTCATCGGCGAGTACGTCAACGGCGCGATCGGCTCGATCCAAACCAGCTACGTGACGATCGGCAACTACCCCGGCGTGGAGGCGCGGCTGTACGGCGAGCGGGGCGCCGTCATCTGCCGGCTCGTCGAGGAGGGCGGCGTCGCGGAGACGATCAGAACCGCCACACCGGACGCGGTCGAGTTCAACGTGCGGGAGATCCCGCAGCGGTTCTACCCGCCGGGCGGCCACCCGCGCGAGTCGTGGCGCTCGCTGTTCTACGCCAACCTGATCCGGGACTTCATCGACGAGATCCGCGCGGGCGGGACGCGCAACCAGGGCAACTTCGAGGACGGCGCGTGGGTCCAGGAAGTGATCAACGCGGTCGAGCGCTCGTACCGCGAGGCCCGGTGGATCTCGCTGCCGCTCGAGGCCTGAGACCGGTGCCCGCCCCCGCGCTGGCCGCGTGGCTCGACGGCTTTCTGAGCGCCTACTACCGCTATCATCCCGTCAACGCCACGTTCATCGGCGTGCACGGGTACGATGACCGGCTCCCGGACTATTCGCCGGCCGGCGTCGACGAGGCCGCGTCCGCGGCGGACGCGCTGCTCGGGGCGCTGCGCACCCTCCCGGAGGAGCCGCTTGGGGCCGCCGAGGAGATCGACCGCCGGCTCGCCGAGGGCGTACTGGCGATCGAGCGCTGGGAGCGCGAGTCCGCTCACGGTCATCGCGGAAACCCATGCGTGTACACGGGCGAGGCGCTCTTCGGCGTCATCGGCCTCATGCTCCGGCCGTTTCGCCCGCTCGGCGAGCGGCTCGAGTGCGCCACGGCGAGGCTGTCCGCGATCCCCGCGTTCCTGGAGCAGGGACGCCGTAACGTCCGTGAGGCGCCGTCCGCGTGGATCGACCGCGCCCTGCGCGAGTGCGCCGGAGCCCGTCTCCTGCTGGCCGGCGGCATCGATCTCTGGATCCGCGACGCGGGCATCGCGGCACCGGCGCTGCGTCATGCCGCCGCGCGCGCGGCGGAGGCGTTCGCGGCGTTCCAGCACCACCTCGAGACCGCCCTCCGCGCGCGTGCGACCGAGCAGTACGCCTGCGGCTCCGACGCGCTCGCGCTGCTCCTGCGCTCTGGGCACTGTCTCGACCAGAGCGCGGACGAGATCGCCGCGTACGCCGAGCAGCAGATCGCCGCCCGCGAACGCGCTCTCGCCGCGGGCGCCGCCGCGCTCGGCGCGCCATCGCCGCAGGCCGCGCTGGCGCGGCTGCTCGACCGCCACCCGTCCGGGGCCGCGTACTACGATCGCTTCGGAGAGATGTGGGCCGCGGCGCGCAACGCCGCCCTGGCGCGGGACCTCGTGACGTGGCCGGACTACCCGATCCGGTACGTGCCGCAACCGACGTGGGTCCGCGCCGCGGCGCCGTACCTGTACTTCATCCCGTACCGTTCACCGGCGCCGTTCGACGCGGTCCCGATCGTGGAGTACCACGTCCCCCCGGTCGAGCCGGCGATGCCGGAGGCCGAGCAGCTCCGCCGCCTGCGCGCCGCGAACGACAGCGTCATCAAGCTCAACCACGTGATCCATCACGGCGGGCTCGGCCACCACGTCCAGAACTGGTACGCGTACCGGACCGCGTCGCGGATCGGGCGGATCGCCGCCGTGGACTGCGCCTCACGCATCGCGATGCTTTGCGGCGGCACCATGGCCGAGGGGTGGGCGTGCTACGCCACCGACCTGATGGACGAACACGGGTTTCTCGACCCGCTGGAGCAGCTCGCGCACCGTCACGCCCGCCTCCGGCAGGCCGTCCGGGCGCTCGTGGACGTCCGCCTGCACCAAGGCGCGCTCAGCCTGGATCAGGCGATCGCCTGGTACCGGGACCGCGCGGGCCTGTCGCCCGACGCCGCGCGGGCCGAGGCGGTGAAGAACAGCCTGTTCCCGGGAACGGCGCTCGTGTACCTCGTTGGGACGGACATGATTCACGCGCTCCGCCGCGCGCTGCTCCCCCGGCCGGGCTTCACGCTGCGGTCGTTCCACGACCGGCTCCTCTCGCACGGCTCGGTGCCCGTCGCGCTCGCGCGGGCCTGCATGCTGCGGGGGGACGGCGCCGGGGATGCGCCGCCCGCGGCGGGGCCCGAGGGTCCCGCGGTCAGTAGTGCCCGCCTCCGCCCGTCGTGACCTTGCCCGAGAAGATCCGGTACGCCACGGCCTGATACACGATCACCAACGCAATGCCCGGGAGCAGCCAGGCGGCGGCGGTGACGAGCCCGGCCGTCGACGCCGCCGAGTTGGCGATCGTCAGGCCGCGCTCGGGGAACGGACGGGACGGCAGGAGGTACGGGTACAGACCGATCGCGGTGGCCGCGAGCAGGGCCGCGATCAGGCCCGCGGATGCGACGAACGCGGTTCCGTGGCGCCGGCGCGCGTGCGCCCGGGACATGGCCACGACGCACCAGCCGCCGGCCAGCGGCACCACGGCCCAGATCGGATGGACGGCGTAGTTGGCGAGGATGCCCGGGCGGAGCGCGAACGTGGCGATCGTCAGGACGACCACGAGCATGGCGACGATGCCCCACAGCCGGCCCGCCGCGCGGTGCGCGCGCTCGTGCAGCGCGCCGTCGGTCCTGAGGCACAGGTAGTACGCGCCGTGCAGCATGAGCAACGCCAGGCTGAACACGCCCATCAGGAGCGCGTAGGGGTTGAGCAGCGATTCGAGCAGCCCCTGGAACCACCCGCGCGCGTCGATCGCCACGCCGCTCACCAGGTTGCCCACGGCGACGCCGTAGAGCACGGTGAGGAGGAGGCTGCTGACCGAGAACACGACGTCCCACGCCCCCTGCCACATGGGATCCGCGATGTGATGGCGAAACTCCAGCGCGATCCCGCGGCCGACCAGCAGCCACAGCACCAGCATGAGCGGCAGGTAGAAGCCGCTGAACCCGACCGCGAAGGCGCGCGGGAACGCCAGCAACGCGCCAACGCCGACGCCGAGGAGCCACACCTCGTTCGCGTCCCAGACCGGACCGATGGCGTTGAGGACCGCGCGCCGCTCGGCGTCGTTGCGGGCGACCGCCAGGTGGATGGCGCCGACGCCGAGATCGAACCCGTCGAGCACCGCGTAGGCCACGATCATCGCGGCGAGGACGACAAACCAAAACGTCCCCATCAGCGCTCGGCCTCGAGGCGCGGCTCGGCGGGGCCGCGCAGCACCATCAACACGGCCAGAAACGCGGCCAGGACGCCGAGCAGCGCGTACAGCCCGGCAAATCCGAGCACCGTGAAGATCGTCTCGCCCGCCTCCACGTTCGGGGAGGCGCCGGCGGCCGTCCGCAGCAGGCCGTACACGAGCCACGGCTGCCGGCCGACCTCGGTGACCACCCACCCCGCTTCGTTCGCGATGTACGGGAACGGCAGCAGCAGCACCAGGATCCAGAGAAACCACCGGCTGGTGAACAGGACGCCGCGCCACCACAGGGCCGCGCCGAGGAGCAAGGCGGCGATCAACAACGTCCCGAGCCCGACCATGATGTGGTAGGCGTAGTACGTGAGCTGCACCGGCGGCCACGCGTCCTCCGGGTAGTCGTTGAGGCCCCGCACCTCCGCGCGGAAATTGCCGTAGGCGAGGTAGCTCAGGCCATCGGGGACGAGCACCGGATCGAGCAGGCGGTGTTGGGTCGTCGACGGCATCCCGATGATGGCCAGCGGCGCGCCGTAGCGTGTCTCGAACAAGCCCTCCATGGCGGCGAGCTTCACGGGCTGGTAGGCGGTGACGGTGCGGCTGTTCATGTCGCCCGTCGGGAAGAGCTGGGTCAACGCCGCCGCGGCGCCGACCCCGACGCCGAGCGCCACGGAGAGCCGTCCAACGTCGAGGTGGCGGCCCGCGAGCAGATAGTAGGCGCCGATCGACGCCATCACGACCGCGGCTGACAGCACGGCACCGTTCAGGACGTGCGCGTACTGCCACCACAGGAACGGGTTGCCGAGCAGCGCCCCGAGGCTGGCCAACTGCACGCTCCCGTCGGGCGCGACCCGGTAGCCCACGGGATGCTGCATCCACGCGTTGGTGGCGGTGATGAAGAGCCCGGACAGCCACGCGCCGGCGGCCACCAGCACCGCCGCCACCCAGTGGAGCCGCGGCGAGACGCGCTCCTCGCCGAACAACAGGATCCCGAGAAACGTGGATTCCAGAAAGAACGAGAAGACGCCCTCGAGCCCGAGCGTCTGCCCGATGACGCCGCCGGCGAAGACCGACAACTGCGCCCAGTTCGTCCCGAACTGGAACTCCATCGGGATTCCGGTGACGACGCCCACCGCGAAGTTGAGCGCGAAGACGTGCGTCCAGAACCGCGCCGCGGCCGCGTACCGCGGGTCGCCGTGGCGCAGATGCAGCGTCTTGAGGACGACGATCAAGGGCGCGAGCCCCATCGTCAGGATCGGAAACAGGTAGTGGAACATGATGGTGAAGGTAAATTGGATGCGGTCCGCGATGACGGTGTCGGTCATGGGATCCCCCGGGCGCCGGCCTCGGCCGCACCCGGCTTTCGACGAACCCGCGAATGATACCCCCGCGGCGGCGTGGACGTCCCGCGGGCGCGCCGCGCGGACGGCGGTCGCCGCGGCTCAGAGCGCCTTGACGATCTCCTCCGTCATCTTCTTCGCGTCGCCGAAGAGCATCATGGTGTTGGGCTTGTAGAAGAGCGCGTTGTCGATGCCGGCGTACCCGGGCGCAAGGGACCGTTTGACGAAGAGCACCGTCTTGGCGCGATCCACGTCCAGGATCGGCATGCCGTAGATCGGACTCGAGGGATCGTCCCGTGCCGCCGGATTGGTGATGTCGTTCGCCCCGATCACGTACGCCACGTCCGTCGCCTGAAACTCGGAGTCGATTTGTTCGAGCGCGAACACCTCGTCGTACGGCACGTTCGCCTCTGCCAGGAGCACGTTCATGTGCCCAGGCATGCGCCCGGCGACCGGATGAATGGCGTAGGCGACGCGGACGCCGCGGCGTTTCAGGGCGTCGGCCAGTTCACGGACCGCGTGCTGCGCTTGCGCGACCGCCATGCCGTAGCCCGGGACGATGATCACGGAGGACGCGTTTTTGAGGATGAACGCGGCGTCCTCCGCTGAGCCGGCCGTCACGGCCCGGTCCGCGGCGCGCACCGCCTGCCCCGCCGCCTCTCCGCCAAACCCGCCGAGGATGACGCTCAGAAACGAGCGGTTCATGGCGCGGCACATGATGTAGCTCAGAATCGCGCCCGAGGACCCCACCAGCGCGCCCGTGACGATGAGGGCGGAGTTCTCGAGCGTGAAGCCGATGCCCGCGGCGGCCCAGCCGGAATAGCTGTTCAGCATGGAGATGACGACCGGCATGTCGGCGCCGCCGATCGGCGCGACCAGCGTGACGCCGAGCACCAGCGCCAGCAGCGTCACCACCCAGAAGACGTCGGTCGACGGCGTGTGCACGAAGGTGCCGAGGAGCAGGACGATGATGACGCCGATCACGACGTTGAGCGCGTGCTGGCCCCGAAACACGACCGGATCGCCCGGAATGATGCCCTGCAGCCGTGTGAAGGCCACGATCGAGCCCGTAAACGTCACGGCCCCGATGACGACGCCGAGCGACATCTCGACGCGGCTCGACGTCCGGATCTGTCCCAGGGCGTCGACGATGCCGTAGGCGGCGGGGTGATAAAACGCCGCCGCCGCCACGAGCACCGCCGCCAGGCCGACGAGACTGTGGAACGCCGCGACGAGCTGCGGCATCGCGGCCATCTTGATGCGAAATGCGATGACGAGACCCACGGCGCCGCCGGCCGCGAGCGCGAGCGCCATCTCACCGTACGCCGCGGTCCGGGCGCCGAGCACCGTCGTGAGGATGGCGACGGCCATGCCGAGCATCCCGAAGATGTTGCCCAGCCGCGCCGATTCCGGGTTCGACAACCCGCGAAGCGCGAGGATGAACAGGACGGCGGAGGCCAGGTAGAGGAGGGCCGCGAGGTCGGCCGGCATCGACCCGGGGCGCTAGGGCTTGCGCTTGCGGAACATCACGAGCATGCGCTGGGTGACGGCGAAGCCGCCGAAGATGTTGACCGCGACCAGCGCCGCCGCGATGAGCCCCAGGATCTTGGACGGCGTCATCGCAGCCGGCGCCGCGGCGATCAGGGCGCCCACGATGATGACCGACGAGACCGCATTGGTGACCGACATCAACGGCGTATGCAGCGCCGGGGTCACGCTCCAGACCACGTAATAGCCGACGAACACGGCGAGGACGAAAATCGAGAGCTGAAAGACGAGAGGATCAACGGCCCCCTGCACGGCTCAGCTCCTTCTCGTCCGTGAACGACGGGTGCACCACGGCGCCGTCCCGGGTCAGGAGGGTCGCCCGGACCACCTCGTCGTTGGCATCGATCCGGATCTGTCGCGTTTCTTTGTCCACCAGGAGCGTGAGAAAGTGCAGCAGGTTTCTCGCGTAGAGCGACGAGGCATCCGTCGCGACGCGGCTCGGCCAGTTTGTGTACCCGATGATCGTCACGCCGTGGGCTTCGATGATCTCGTCCGGCTTCGAGAGCACGCAGTTTCCGCCCGTCTCCACCGCGAGATCCACGACCACCGCGCCCGGGCGCATCTCCGCCACCATCTCCTCGGTCAGCAGCACGGGCGCGCGGCGGCCGGGTACCTGGGCGGTTGTGATGACGACGTCGATGCTCCGGAGCGCCTCGAGGACGAGCGCCGCCTGCTTCCGCTGGAACTCGGCGCTCATCTCGCGCGCGTACCCCCCGGCGGCTTCGGCCGAGCGCGCCTCCTCGTCGTCGACCATCAAGAATCGCGCGCCCAGGCTCTCCACCTGCTCCTTCGTGGCCGGACGGACGTCCGTGGCGGACACGATCGCCCCCAGCCGCCGCGCGGTCGCAATCGCCTGCAGGCCCGCAACCCCCGCCCCCATGACGAGCACGCGGGCCGGTACCAGCGTGCCGGCCGCGGTCATCATCATGGGAAACGCGCGGCCGAGCGAGGCGGCGCCGGCCAGCATCGCCTTGTAGCCGGCGAGATTAGCCTGGGAGGACAGCGCATCCATGGCCTGCGTCCGCGTGATCCGCGGCAGCAGCTCCAGCGCGAACGCCGTCAGCCGGCGCGACGCGTAGGCGGTGAGCGCCTCGGGGTCCTGGTACGGCGCGAGCAGCCCGATGAGCACCGCGCCTTCGCGCAGCAGGGCGAGCTCATCCGGCGCCCTCCCGATTCCACGCAGCGGCGGCCGCACCCGGAGCACGACGTCCGCCGCGCCCACGGCGGCTTTGGGCCCCTCCGCGAGGGTCGCCCCCGCATCGCGGTAGTCGCCGTCGGGGAAGCACGCCCCGGCACCCGCTCCCGCCTCGACGACCACCTGGTGACCCGCGGCCACCAGCTTCTTGACCGTATCGGGTGACGCCGCCACCCGGCGCTCCCCGCCGGTTCGCTCTCTTGGAACGCCTATGTTCACCGCTCAGGTCCTCCCGCCCGACGCGCGCTCGCAGACGTCGCCCGCATCCGCGATCGGGGTGCCGTCCCGTGGGCCCGCACACTGTACGTCATGCCACGCCGGACCGTTCCACAGGACATGCCTCGTGCGGCCGCACTGTCGTTCGGGGCTCGCATCGCGGGGGCGGGACGGCGTCCGGCGCTGCGGCCGGGACCATCTTCATGGTACCGCACGTCCCACCACTCTGCAAACCCATGCAGTGTAAGGCTTTCCGCGCGGCGGGGGCGCCCCGGCGCTCCCGCGTCTCAAAGCCCGAGCAGCTTCTCGGCGTTGCCGCCGAGGATGCCCGCCCGGTCCGCCTCGGACGCCGGCAGCGCGCGAAGGCTCTCGACCATCTTTGAGAGGCTGCCGATCTGATGGGGATAGTCGCTCCCGGCCAGCAGATGGCCGGGGCCGGCGAAGTCCGCGGCCAGGCGCAGCGCGTTGACGTCGAAGTTGACGGTGTCGTACCAGCACTGGGTTTTGAGGTATTCGCTCGGCGGCTTGCGAATGTGCTCGCGGCACTCCCGGAACGCCTCGTACCCGCGGTCCAGGCGCTCCGCCAGGTACGGCAGGGCGCCGCCGAGATGGCTCAGCACCCAGCGGATCCTGGGAAACCGCTCGAGCACGCCCGCGAAGATGAGGTGCGCCGCCGCGAGCGTCGTGTCCAGCAGAAACCCCACGAGCGGCATGAGCCAGTACTCGGTCATCGCCTCCACGCCGACCGGCGAGGTAGGATGGATGTGCAGAATCGCGCCGCGGTCGTTCGCCGCTTCGTACAGGGGCCAGAAGCGCCGGTCGGCAAGCGCCACGCCGTTGACGTTGCTGAACAGCATCGCGCCGCGCAGGCCGAGCTCCCCGAGACACCGCTCCAGCTCCGCGACGGACGCCGCGGGATCGTTGAGCGGCAGCGTCGCGAGCGCGCTGAAACGCCGCCCGCGCTCGGCGATCACGGCCGCGAACGCGTCGTTCACGAGCGCCGCGAGCGCCTGGGCGCGCGCCGGCCGCTCGACGTGCGTGCCGGGCGTGGTCAGGCTCAGGACCTGCCGGTCGATGCCGTGCTGGGCCAGCACCTCTGTCCGGTACGCGATGTCGCGGTGCCCCCGCACGGCGATGTTGTAATCGCCGGGGTAGTGGAGGAGCGGATTGCCGTCCTGATCGTGCGTCACCCGGACGTTGCCGGGATCCTTGGCCAGCGCATCCAGATACGCGGGCGGGTAGAAATGGTCGTGCATGTCCACGATCGGCACGGGCGTCCCCCTCCCTCACGAGCGCCTGCGACGTTGCGTACCCTCACTGCCCGGATGTCCGGATCGAGCCTCACGCCGGCAGCGCGCGCACCCCGTGCCCGCCACCGCTACCGCGACGCCAGGTCCGCGATGCGCTTCGCCGACCGGTACACCGGTGCGTCGATCATCTTGCCGTCGACCTCGCAGACCCCGCCGGCGGCGCGCTCGTACGCCTCGACCACGCGGAGGGCCGCCGCCGCCTCGTCCGGAGACGGCGTGAACACCCGGAGGATCGGCCCCACCTGCCGGGGGTGCACCGCCAGCTTGGCCGTGTACCCCAGCGCTTTGCTCCGCCGGGTCTCCTCGATCAACGCAGCGTCGTCCGCGTCGCGCAACCCGGGGTAGGGAACGTCCCAGGCGACGACGCCCGCGACCGCCGCGGCGCGCACGACGTGGACGCGGTGGCAGAGCATCGGTTCCCACGCGAGCTCGGCGCCGAGGTCGGCGGCGAGATCCATGCCTCCAAACGCCAGCGCGGCGATCCCAGGCGCGCCGGCGATCTGCTCCGCCCAGCGCAGGCCGCGCGCGGTCTCCACGAACGGCACCAGGGGGACGAGCGCGCGCCCGAGCACGCGCGCGAGCAGGCGCAGTTCCGCGGGATGCTCGGACTTCGGTACCAGGATGGCGTCCGGCCGCACGCCGCTCGCGGCGAGCGCGGAAACGTCGTTCAAGCCGGCCACCGTGCCCAGGCTGTTGATGCGCACGCAGCGCAGGAACCCGCCGTCCCGTGGCGTCCGGCGCAGGTACTCCAACACGCGGGCGCGCGCTTCGTCCTTCCGGCCGGCGGCGACCGCGTCTTCGAGGTCGAGGATCTGCCCGTCCGCGCCGGTGGATTGCGCCTTGGCAAAGCGGTCGGGACGGTCGCCGGGGGTAAAGAGCAGGGTCCTCACCGTACGAAGCTCGGCGCGCGGCATCGCCGGGGAGTTCGTTGCGGGGTGGTGAACCGCCTTCCCCGGACGCCCTCACCGGCATACCGCCGCGCCCGCCCGCTCACGAGCGGAATGGACGCCTCCCCGGCAGTGTCCGCCCGCACGGCGTAGGAGATCGACACCACGAGGAACGCGGGCCAACGTTCCCGGTCCGCATGGCCGGTCCTGGCCGCGCTACTTGAAAATGGAGTACTCGATCTCCTTCGCCGTGATGAACTCGAGGAGCGCCGGCGTGCCGTCCTGCGTCGTCCGCACCGCCCGCCGGATCGCGGGCACGATCTGCGACGGCTCGGTCACGCGCTCGCCGTAGCCCCCCAGGGCCTGCGCCAGCGCCGCGTAGTTGCCGGAAATGTCGGTGCTGCGGTACTTCTCGGTGGCGACTTTCATGACCGGGAGCTCGATGGCCATGCTGAAGTTGTTCAGGAGCACCGACAGGATCGGGAGCCGCTCGCGCACCGCCGTCTCGAAGTCCATTCCGGTGAACCCGATCGCGGCATCGCCCCAGACGTTGATGCTCAGTTTCTCCGGGGCCAGGAGCTTCGCGCCCATGGCCAAGCCCAGCCCGTAGCCGAGCTGCGTCGTCTTGCCCCATCCCACGTAGGACAGCGGCGTCTCCGCGGTCCAAAACGGCGACAGCTGGTCGCGGGGGCTGCCGGCGTCGTGCGTGATGACGGTATTGGGCACGTCGACGGTGTGCAACAGGTCCCAGATCACACGGTACGGCGACAGCGGGACCTCGTCGGACCGGAGCTTCGGCATCCACCGCTCCAGCCATCGCGCGCGCAGGGACGCGATCTCGCCGGCCGTCGCGGCGGCCCGCTCGCGGCGCGGGGCCGGCAGGCGCTCCTTGACCGCGGCCAGCACGGCCTCGAGCGTCGCGCCGGCGTCCCCCAGCAGCACGTGATCCGCTTCCACGTCCTTGTTCACGTCGGCGGGGTCCAGCGTCGCGTGGATGAGCACCTTGCCCGGCGGCATGGCCACGCCGTAGTTGGTGGTGGCGAAGCTGCAGCCGATCCCGAAGATCACGTCGGCGTCTCTGAGAAACTGGTGCACCGGCTGGGGGACCGACCGCCCGCCCGAGCCCAACGAGAGCGGGTGCGTCTCCGGAAACGCGCTCTTTCCCTGAAGGCTCGTCGTGACCGGGGCGCCGAGCCACTCCGCCAGGGCCTGCAGCGCGCGCCACGCACGCGCGTAGTGCACGCCCTGCCCGGCGTAGATCACCGGCCGCGCCGCCTCGACGAGCACGCCGGCGACCGTGTCGACGGCGCTCGGATCGGGCGCCGTGCGCGCGCCGGTGACGGGGCGGTAGCGCAGGGGCTCGGGGAGCTCTTCCTCCAGCACGTCGGTGGGGAACTCCACGAGCACAGGCCGCGGCCGGCCCATGCGGACCTGGGTAAACGCCCGCCGCATCGCCGCCGGGGCCTCGCGGGCGAGAAGCACCTGCTCCGCGGACTTGGTCACGTAGCGGTAGGCAAGCGCCGCGTTGAAGTTCGGGGGCACGTTCGTGAGGCGGCGCGGATAGCCCGCGGGTAGCACGATGATCGGTGCGGAGTCGGCGTACGCCTGGGCCACGCCGCCAAACGAGTTTTCCGCCCCAGGGCCGTGCTGCATCGCGAAGACGCCGATCGTCCGCCCCGACGACAGGCGGCTCACGGCGTCCGCCATGTGCAACCCGGTTCGCTCCTGCCGCACGATGATGGTCCGGATGTCCGCCGCGGCAGCCGCCTCGATGATCGGATTCACGGGATAGCCGATCAGGAACTCCACGCCCTCGCGCTTGAGGATCTGCGCCACCGCCCCCGCCACGTTCATGCGTCACCGCCTCGGGTCCGCGACGTCCTTCTTCCACAACGCCTGGTCGCCCCGGCGGTTCGCGACCCGCGGCTCCAGCTCGCGCGCGCGTGGCGAAGGATGATACCGGGACGGCCTGGGCGCGAGTCGCTCTTCCGACCAACGCCCAGTTTCTCCTCCAACACCGGGGCCCCCGGGCCGAGCGCCGCCGCCGCGCCGGCTCAGCCGTGCGGATCGCGAAGGTGGCGGGTGACGCCGGCCATGATCGGGATGGTCGCCAGGATGGTGCCGCCGCCCAGGAAAAACGCGGCCTCGATGCCGGACATCGTGATCACGACGCCCAACACGACGGGGCTCGTAATCGAGGCGATGCGCTGAACGCCCTGCCGGATGCCGAAGGCCACCCCCCAAAACTGCGATGCCACCGATTCCACCATGAGGCTCATGCTCAGCGGCTGCGTGACGCCGAGGCTCGCGCCGATGAGGCCCGAGAGCACGACGAGCGCCCAGAATCGATGGAACAGCGGGATCGCTCCAATCGCGAGCGCCACGAGCGCGGTCGCGCCGAGGAGCAGGCGGCGATATCCGAACTGCTCCACGCCGCGCGACAGCACCGCGCGTACGAGCATCGAGCTGAGGCTCACGGATGCGACGAGGACGCCGATGAGCTCCGTGGAGAGCCCGACTTTGTGGAGGTAGATCGGATAGAACGACTGTTGGAGTTGCTGCGCCCATACCATCATGAACGAGATGAACAGCACGCCGGGAATGCCCCGCTGCCCGATGATCGCGCCCACGAGCCGGTGCGCCGTGGCGAACGAGGCGTGGCGCGACGTCGCGGGCGGGACGTGCATCGATGCGGTGGCCCAGAACGACGGTAGCATCAAGATCCACACGAGCGCGAACGCGGCCCGGTACCCGACGTGGCCGACGACGGCCCCGCCGAGCATCGGGCCGACCACGGCGCCGGCGGAGTTCCAGAACGAGTAATAGCCGTAATTCCGCACGCGCGTCGCGGGGGTGCTGGCCGCGGCCACGATCGCCTGCGGGGCGACGGCGAAGCCGATGTTGCCGACGGCCATGAGCGTGTACGCGACGGCCACGGCCCACACCGATTGCACCGCGGTGAGGAGCGCGCCGGCGAGGGCGAACAAGAGGACGGAGGCCTGCGCGACGGGCACCGGCCCGCGCTCGTCCGACAGCGCGCCGGCGTAGAGCGACACGAGGAGCGGCAGGACGCCCGAGCACCCGATGATCATGCCGATGGTCGCGATGGCTGCGCCCTGCGACACGAGGTACAGGGGGATGAACGGCGCCGCCGCGTACCACGCGGCGTTCGACAGGATCTGCAGCGCGTTGTTTGCCCGGAGGAGCGCGCGCGGATCCGCGGCCGCGCTCCCGCCCTCGCGCCGGAACACCGCGGCTCCGGCGTCCTGAATCCGCAACTCCGCCTTCGGGCCTCCCGGCGATCGGCGTACCAGTAGATGGCCATTCGCCGGCGGCCCCCGCGGGACCTTGGCGGGCGCGCGGGGACGCCCGTGCGCCGGGCCAGCGCTCGCGATCGAGCTACCTAGCGCTACGCAGTCAACCTTGCGGCGCCTCGGCGGTGAAATCCAGCTCGAGCTGCGCCTTGTTCTCCGCCTTGAGCACGCCGAGGATCGACGGTGGCTCGAATCCGAAGTCCGTCATCTGGATGGTCGTCTGCAGTTTTCCGGTCAACGTGTTGCCGGACAGCTTGACGGTGCCGGCAAACGTCACCGGCTTGGCGACGTCGCGCACCCGGAGCGTTCCCGGGATCTCGACCGCCACGTCCTGCCCGTCCCGGTAGGTCGCGGGAAGCCCGCGGATCCCGGCCGGGGTAAACACCGCCGTCGGGTACTTCGCGGACTCCAGCCAGTGATCCCGGATGGCCTGGTCGCGGCGCCGCTTGTCCGACTGAAACGTGCTGATGTTCACCGTGACCGGCCCGATGCGGCTGTTCGCGGGGTGCACGCGATCGACGTACGCCTCGCCCTGCACGTCGTGCGTCGTACCGACGGCCAGGTTGTAGCGGTTCCCGGTCACAAACGTCTCCCCGACGCGATAGGTCACCGTGGAGGCCGCCGGCACGATCACGAACCGCTCGACCGGCGCGGCCGCCGGCGACGGCGCGGGCCACGCGCCGACCGCAAGGCACCACCCGGCCACGACGGCAGCGGCCAGGCGCCCGCGCACCACCATCCCGCGCCGCCTCACATCATCGTGTGCCATGCTCCCGATCCCTCCTTGGCGATGCCGCCGGCGCACCGCGACAACCGGCGTCTCGGTCCATCGCGGCACCGGCATCGCTACCGTAGCGCCTCCCGATGACGGGGCCATGACATGATCCTCGCGGCCGGCGCGGCTCCGATAGGCAACCTAGCGCCGACTCCGGGCCGTTTGTTCCCACAACCGCCAGCGGCATCACGCCGGCCCGGCCGGACCTCGCCCGGCCCACCCGCGCGGGAGCGCGGCGGGGCGCGGCGAACACTCTGCTCCATGAGCGATTCGGCTGTGTGCTATATGCCGGCGGCGGAGATGGCGGCGGCGATCCGCACCCGGCGGGTGTCTCCCGTCGAGATCGTCGATGACATCCTCGCCCGCATCGAACGCCTGAACCCCGAGCTGAATGCCTTTTGCACCGTAACGGCGGATCAGGCCCGTGCGGACGCGCGGGCAGCCGAGGCGGCCCTGATACGCGGCGATGCCGTGGGGCCGCTCCACGGCGTTCCCGTCTCGGTCAAAGATCTCATCGAGACCGCCGGCGTGCGGACGACCCTCGGGTCGCGCGTCTTCAGCGACTACGTGCCCGCGGGGGACGCTCCGGTCGTGACCCGGCTCCGGCGCGCCGGCGCCGTCATCCTCGGCAAGACCAACACCTGCGAGTTCGGGCACAAGGCTGTGACCGACAATCGCATCTTCGGGCCAAGCCGCAATCCGTGGCGCCCCTCGCACACGCCGGGCGGGAGCAGCGGCGGCGCGGCCGCGGCCGTCGCCGCCGGGCTGGGGCCGCTCGCCGTGGGCACCGACGGCGGCGGATCCATCCGCATCCCCGCGAGTTGCTGCGGGATCGTCGGCTTCAAGCCCACGCTCGGGCGCGTGGCGCAGGCGCCGCTGTTCGGCGGATTGGAGATCATGCTGCACACCGGCCCGATGGCGCGGTCGGTCCGGGATGCGGCCCTCCTGCTCGATGCGATCAGCGGTCCCGATCCGCGGGATCCAAGCTCTCTCCCCGCCGACGGCACCGAGTACGCCGCGGCCTGCGGCGGGGCGGTGAGAGGCCTGCGGGTGGGATGGACCCCGGACTGGGGATACGCCGCCGTCGATCCCGAAATCCGGCGGATCACAGGAGCCGCCGCGGCGCGCTTCGAGGAGCTGGGGTGCCGCGTCGACGAGGCCGCCCCGGGCTTCGGCGATCCCGCGGACGCCTTTGAAACCTTGTCGAGCGCGTCGACCGCGGCCCGCTGGGGCTACCTGCTTCCGGCTCAACGCGATCAGCTCGATCCATCCACCCTGCCGTGGATCGAGCGGGGCCTGACTTGGAGCGCGGTGGAGTTTGTGCGGGCCGCGGCCTGCCGCCGCACACTCAATGACGTTTGGCAGCGCTATTTCGCGCGCTTCGACCTGCTGCTCACGCCCACGCTCGCGGCTCCCCCGCTGCCGGTCGGCATCGACGGGTACGGCGAGATCGGCGGGAAGCCGGTCGGCCGGCTCGGGTGGATCGCGTTCACCTTTCCATTGAACATGGTCGGCTACCCGGCGGCCAGCGTGCCCTGCGGCCGCACCGAGGCCGGCCTGCCGGTCGGGCTTCAGATCGTGGGGCCGCGTTTCGCGGACGCGCTGGTGCTCCGCGCGGCCGCTGCGTGGGAGGCCGCGGCGCCGTGGGCAGACGACAGGCCTCCAATCGCGTAGCCGGCACAAGGAAATCCCTGCGGCGCCCCAGAAAGCGCTTTGGCCCGATCGGCCGGACGCTGCGCGGCCTGTTGCTTGCGCTGCGTACCGGCGCCAGTTCAGCCCGAGGGGGTTCGCGATGGCGCAGAGGTTGACGCGGCGCGCTGTGTTGAAGGGCATCGGCGGAGCGGTGGCGGCCGCGGGGGTGGCCGGGCTGCTCGGGAGGCGCGGGACCGCGGCCGAGCCGGTGCGCCTCAAGTTCATCGTCTGGAACTATCAGGTCCAGACCGTCCAGCAGTTCATCAACCAGTTCGAGGCGGCGAACCCCGACATCAAGGTAGACATGGAGGTCATCCCCGGGAACGAGTACATCCCAAAGATCCAGCTCATGCAGAACGCCAGGACGCCGTTCGACGTGCTCTACGTCGCGGACGGGATCCTGGCCCAGTGGTCGCCGTGGCTGCAGCCGCTCGACGCGTACGACGGCGCGGCGGCGCTGAAACAACAGATGCTCCCGGTGGCGCTGCGTTCCATGACGTACAAGGGCCGGTTGTACGGCCTCCCATACTTTTCGAGCTACTTCGCGTTGATCTACAACGATCGCATGCTCAGGGGCGCGGGGTTTGCGGCGCCGCCCAAGACCTACGAGGAGTGGACCGAGCAGGCGCGCGCCATCAAGAGCAAAGGCCTCAGCAAGACGCCGATGCTGTGGCCGGTCAAGATTTCCGGCTGGGGCGGCATGTGGGTCGTCAACGCCATGGCGGCCTCGCGGGGCGGGCGGGTGCTGGACGACAGCCTCAATGTGACGCCGGTGACGCTCACGTCGCTGCGCTGGTGGGTGTCGACGTACAAGGAAGGCCTGTCCGATCCCAACGGAATCGAGCTGGATCCCAACACGTCCGCGACCGCGTTCATGGGCGGCGATTACGCCACGATGTTGTCGACGAGCTTCTTCGCCGGCCCGCAGTAGGCGAACGACAAGGATAAGTCGAAGGTGTACGGCGTCACGAAGCTCGCCCCAACCCCCGCCCTGCACCGCACCGCGGGCTTTGCGCGGCTGTACGGCATCAACGCCGCGAGCGCCCACAAGGCCGAGGCGTGGCGCTTCGTCAAGTACATGGGCGGCACCGACAAGGACGGCAGCTACGTCACACCCAAGGCCTGGGTCACCTCGGGCGCGTTGACCTGGGGCTACCGCGGCGTGGAAAAGGACCCGACCGTGGCCGCGTCGCTACGGTCATGGGGCGCCGACCCCGCCCAGGTCGAGGCGAACCTCGAGAACGCGGTGCCAATGAGCGCCATCGTGCCGTTCCAAGCGGTCTGGTACTCCGAGTGGGAGCAGGACGCCAACGGGGTATTGCAGGATATGCTGGTCGGCCGCACCCCGGTGGAGCAAGGCGCGCAGGCCTGGTCGGCGAAGGCAAAGGAGCTCGCGGCCCGCTATAAGTGAGGTCCCAGGCGCCGCCGGCCGGGCTCAACGCATCCGGCGCGCGGGCAGTCGTGGCGTCCCGGCGGCCGCGGCGCGCACGGCTGGACGGGCCGCTCCGCCTGCTCAACGTACCGAGCGTCGTGCTGATCACGGCGTTTACCCTCGCGCCAATCGCGTACGTGGCGTATCTCAGCACGCTCGACCTGCGGATCGGCGCGCCGGGCTCGGGCGGCTTCGCCGGCTGGGCCAACTACCGCTTCGTACTGTCGGACGGCGCCGTCGCGGCGGCGTTTCGCAACACACTGTACTTCACCGTCCTCTCCGTCGCCGCCGCCACGGCCGCGGGGCTCGGCGTCGCCCTGCTGCTCGACAGCGATGCGCCCGGCACCAGCCTCCTCATGGCCGGAGCCGTGCTTGCGTGGGGCATCCCGGAGATCGTCAATGCCTCGATGTGGCAGTGGATCTACAATCCGACCTTCGGTTCACTCAACGGCCTGCTCGTCTCGCTGCACCTCGCCGACCGGTACCGCGCCTGGCTCAGCACGCCGGCGTCGGCCATGCACGCCGTCGTCTTCGCCTACACGTGGAAGCTCGTGCCGTTCGTGGTCGTCATCTTGTACGCCGCGCTGCGATCCGTGCCCCTCGATTACTACGAGTCCGCGGCGCTCGACGGCGCAGGCCCCTGGGCCCGGTTTCGCTACGTCACGATGCCGTTCATCGCTCCGGCCCTCGCGGTCGCGGTCCTCTTCTGCATCGTGTGGTCGATGCGGGCGTTCGACATCATCTACGTCCTGACAAGCGGCGGGCCGGGCCAGGCCACGACGGTGTTGAGCTACTTCACGTTCGCCAAGGCGTTCCAGTTCGGTGACCTCGGGGCCGCCGCGGCCGTGGCCTGCCTGCTGACGCTCGTGACCCTCGCCCTTACGTTCGGGTACTGGCGCGCGCTGCCCCAGGAGGGGGCGTCGTGACGCGCGCGCCCCGGCGCCGCCGGCGCCCGGCCACACGCCTCCGGCATGCCGTGCTCGGGGCGTTCCTCGCACTGAGCCTCTTCTACCTGCTCGCGCCGCCCGCGTGGATGGTGATCTCGAGCCTCTCGCCCGACCGGGAGCTCCTGGCCCGGCCGCCGCGCTGGATCCCCACGGACCTCACCGCCGTCCATTATCGAACGCTGCTGCGGTTGCCGGGCGGCGACCGGCAGGAAGCGGAGCAGAATCCGGAGATCCGGTCGTTTGCCCGCGCGCTCCTGAACAGCCTCGCGCTGGCGTCGGCCACCGTCGTCATCTGCCTGCTGTTCGGCTCGGTGTCGGCGTACTCGCTCACCCGCTTTGTTGCCGCACCCCGCCGCCGGGTGATCCTCTTTTGCCTGTTGGGCTCGCGGATGGTTCCCGTGATCGTCGTCCTGATCCCGATCTACATGGGGCTCCAGCGGTTGGGGCTGCTGGATACGCTGTCCGGCCTGATTCTCGCGGACGCCGGATTGCTGCTGCCGTTCGTGATCTGGATTTTGGAGGGCTTCTACCGATCGTTCCCGATCGAGCTGGAGGAAGCCGCGGCCATCGACGGGTGCAGCCCGACGCGGATCTTCGCGCGGATCGTGCTGCCCTTGTCGACGAACTCGCTGTTCGCCGCCGGGGCGTTTGTCTTCATCGCCGCGTGGTCGGATTTCATCGTCGCGCTCGTCCTGACCGCCAGCGAGCGGGCGTGGCCCGTCTCGGTCGTGCTCGCCCAGTCGCTCAACGCGATTACGAACCCCAGTTGGGGCCTGATGAACAGCGCGGGGCTGGTGACCGCGCTGGTGCCGGCCGCGCTCGCGCTCGTGTTCCGCGGGGCCGTCATGCGCGGGCTCCTCGGCGGCGCCGTCAAGGGCTGACGCGGCCATGCTCGCGGACCTCGTCACGCTGCGAACGCCGGACGCCGTCGAGCTGGACGGGGCGCTGTACCGGGCGCCCGCGCCGGTGACGCCGGCGGCCCAGGTGCTCATGGTGCACGGCCTCACCTGGAACTTCTACCGGGGACCGTCGCGGTGGCTCCCGCCGCGCTTGGCCGGGGCGGGGTACACGTGCCTGTCCCTGAACATGCGGGATCACGACCTCGCGGAGCCGCGGGACTTCGACCTCGCGCACCACGATCTGCGCGCCGGCATCGACGCGCTCTTCGACCTCGGGGCCCGCACCGTGATCGTGCTCGGGCACGGATACGCCTGCAATAAGATCGTCCGCTACCCGGCGCGGTCGGATGACCACCGCATCCGCCATTGGATCTTGACCACGATGGGGTCCGTGAAGCGGCGCCATCCCGAGATCTGGCAGGCCGGCCTCGAGGCCGCGGCCGCGATGACCGGTCAGATCCTGGTGGTGCAGGGCGCGATCGACGCGTCGCTCGAAGGGCGGGCCAGGGGCGACGAGTTCGCGGCCGCGGCCACGAGCGCCCGCGTCGAGGTGCGCCTCCTCGAGGGAGGCAACCACTACTTCGATCAGCGTCACGACGAGCTCGCCGCCGCCGTGATCGAGTGGCTCCGCGCCAGCCTTTGAGCGACCCGGCCATCGGCCGCCGCATAAGTAGCGGCAGGGGAGCCCGGCCGGTAGCAGTTGCGGAAGAAGCTCGAGTCGCGCGCAGGCGGGAGGGCACGCCGCGGGTGCCGGGTGGTCTTCAGGTAGGCGGTGGAGGGTTGATCCGGACTACTGCCGTGGGGCGAACACGCCGACCGCGTCGACCTTGTGGTAGTGATCCGTACCGATGAGCATCGACACTGCAAACTGGACGCCGAGCTCATCGTAGATCATGCGGATGCTGTTGCCGACCGGTATCGTCCGGGACGGAACGCCGAGCCGGTCCTGGATCTCGTCCATGTCGGTGCCGTAGCCGAAGCCCTCGGAGGTCACCACCCCGGGCATCGCCACGCCGACGTAGTAGACCGTGCCCGCTCTGTTGGTCTCCACGAAGATGTGCCCGTCGCGCCAGCTGTATCCGTGCGTCCCGTCGAGCTCGGGGATCCCCGGCTCCAAGAGATCATCCGACGGCCTCGGCTCGCCGAGCATCTGCGCGACCGTGGCGATGCTCATACCGAGCTTGATCGGCCCGATCCCGACACCGGGCACGACCAGGTAGCGCGTCTGTTGCGCCGCGGCCGGGGATGCGGTCAACAGCACCGCGCACGCGATCGCTGCGAGGCGCGTGCCCACCATATGCCTCCGTTTGCCGCTCTCGAGCAATGCTACCGTCAGCATACCCAAATTGCCGGCGCGCAAATCGCAGCCCGCCGGCGGCGCCGCGTCTGCGGCGCGCGGATCCCGGCAGCGCGCGGCTCGCCGCGGGCCGCCGAGAGGGACGAGCCGCCTGCGCGCGAAAGTGCGGGCAGCGAGTACGCCGGAGGTGCATGGGAATGCGTGGGGGCTCCTGGGGCGCGCACCTCGATCGCGCGTCACAGATCGTGATCGTGCTCACGTTCGTGCTGTTCGCCGCGGCGCTGATCGTGAAGGGGCTGGAGCACGATCTGTTTCTCGAAGCGGGCGTCCTGCTTGTGTCGGTGAAGCTGATTCTCAACGGCCTGCAAGTGCACACGCACATACAGCGGATCGAGGCGCAGCTCGACGAGCTACGCGATCTCCTGCGGCAGCCGCCGCCGGTCCCCCGCCCTCGGTCGAGCACAGCGCTCGACGTCGATCCGGCCGGGCCGCGATGAGCGCCGGGCGAGCACCCTGTGCACCTCGTCCGGCGACCTGGCTCAGCGCCGCTTGCGCCGCTTGGTCGCTCGCGTGGCGGCGGGAGCACGCGCAACCCGCCGCTTCGTCGCCGTGCGCCGCGTCCGCTTGCCTTTGAGGCTTGGTTTGGGAGAGCCGGCGCCGTTGCTCCCTGGCATAGCCACCCCCTCGGTGACCGCGATCGTGTCATTGTTTGCCGCGCCCGGCGGGCGCCCCTCGCTCGCTGCTTTCATGTGCGCCGGAGGTTCTCCTGCTCACACGCGCTCAGCTTCCTCCAGCGCGCGCTCCATGGTGAGGGCGCGTCCGGCGGCCCAGGCGGCGGCAAAGTCGTCCGGCGCGGCGGCCTCGCGGGCCGCCGTGACTTCCCGGTCGTAGTCGCCGCGGTCCGACGGCGGGAGCGGCGCGCCCAGCGACTCGCGCAGGGCTTCCGCGGCGCCGAAGAGACGCGCCGCCTGCGCCGCGCGCCCCTGCGCCCCGGCCAACCCGGCGAACCGCTCGAGCTGGTTCGCGAGGCCCAGCGTGTCGCCGATCTCGCGCCGCAGCCCCAGGCCCTCGGTGAGCAGCGCCCGCGCCGCGGCATAGTCTGCCTGCCGGTAGGCTACCCATCCGAGGTTGGCCAGCGTCATGGCGATGTGCTGCTTGTCCTGATACCCCTCCCAGATCTCGAGCGCCTGGCGCAGGAGCCTCGTCGCCTCGCCATAGTCGCCTTGACGAAACGCGGCGCGGCCGAGGTTGTGCAGCGCCAGGGCCACGCCCCACTGGTCGCCGAGCTCGCGTCGCAGCGCGAGGCTCTCCCCGAGCAACGCCCGCTCCGACGCCACGTCCCCCTCCCCGGCCGCGACGAACGCGAGGTTGCCGAGGACCTTCGCGATGCCGCGGCCGTCGCCCGCCGCCCGCCACAACGCGAGGCCCTGCTCGTAGAGTCGCCGGCCCGCGGCGTAGTCGCCCTGGCCAAAGACGGCCAGGTTGCCCGCCGCGTTGAGCGCCTCGGCGCGCACGGGCCCGGGCGCGTCCGCGCCGGCCTGGAGCAGCGCGTCCACCCACTGCCGGCCTTCCGCAAAATAGCCGCGGACGAACCAAAACCGCCAGGCGGCGCCGATCAGCCGCAGGCCCGCCTCCGCTCGGCCGCTGCGGAGCGCCCACTCCAGCGCCGTCCGGAGGTTGTCGTGCTCGGTCTCGAAGCGCTCGAACCAGGCGGCCTGCGTCGAGCCGACCAGATCCGGGGCCGCGCGTCCCGCCAGGTCGACGTACCATTGGAGGTGCCGGTCCGAGACGGCCGCGGCCTCCCGCGACTCGCGGAGCCGCTCGGCGCTGTACTGACGGACCGTTTCCAGGAACCGGTAGCGCATCGTGCCCGCGTGCTCTTCCGCCTGGACCAGCGACCTCAAGACGAGCTGGCTCAGCAGGTCGAGCACGGCGAGCGGCGGGTCCTCCGGGGCCGCGCAGACGCGCTCCGCCGCCTCGAGCGTCCAGCCGCCGGCGAACACCGCCAGGCGTCGCAGCAGTGCCTGCTCACCGGGGGAGAGTAGCTGGTATCCCCAGTCCATCACGGCGCGGAGCGTCTGGTGGCGCGGCGGTGCTGTGCGGCTTCCCTGCGTGAGCAACGACAACCGGTCCTCGAGCCGCTTCGCGAGCTCCGACACCGGGAGCGCCGCGATGCGGGCCGCGGCCAGTTCGATGGCCAGGGGGATCCCGTCCAACCGGCGGCAGACCTCCGCGACCGCCGGGGCGTTCTCAGGGGTGAGGGCAAACGCGGGCTGGACCGCCGCCGCCCGTTCCGCGAACAACATCACGGCCTCCGACGCGGGGGCGGTGGCCGCGGTGACCGGCGCCCCCGCCGCCGGCAACGACAGCGACGGCACGCGCATCGTGAGCTCGCCGGGGATCCCGAGCGGTTCCCGGCTGGTCGCGAGCACCCGCACACGCTCGCACGCGCCGAGAATCGTACTGACTATTGCCGCGCAGGCGTCGATGAGATGCTCGCAGTTGTCCATCACCAGCACCATCGCACGATCGCGAAGCGCCTCCGTGAGCCCGGTCAGCCAGGGCCGGCCCGGCATCTCCCGCACGCCGAATGTCGCGGCCACGGTCTGCACCACGAGACCGGGATCGGTGAGGGAGCCGAGCTCGACGAGCCAGACGCCGTCCGGATACCGCGGCACCAGATCCGCGCCGACCCGAAGCGCGAGGCGCGTCTTGCCGCAGCCGCCCGTCCCCACCAAGGTGACGAGGCGGCTCGCCGCGAGGAGGCGGCCGACCTCGGCCCGCTCCCGGTCGCGCCCGACGAAACTGGAGAGTTCCGGCGGGAGATTGTGACGCCGCGCCGGCAGCGCCCGGAGCGGGGGAAAGTCGACCTCGAGCGCCGGCGACGTCACCTGAAAGATCTGTTCCGGCTGGCGCAGGTCCTTGAGCCGGTGGACGCCCAGGTCCCGCAGGCCCATCTCCGGAGGCAGCGTCTCCGCCACGAGGTTCCCGGTCGCCCGCGACACCAGGATCTGGCCGCCGTGCGCCGCGTTGCAGATACGGGCGGCCCGGTGAACGTCGAGGCCGATGTACTCCCCCGCTACCCGTACCGGCTCGCCGGTGTGCACGCCCATCCGCACCCGCAGGCGCGCCCGCGGCGGCCACGCGTGCTCGGCGAGCGCCCGCTGCGCGGCCACCGCCGCAACCACGGCCGCGCGGGCGCTGTCAAAAACCACCAGGATCGCGTCTCCGGCCACGTCGATCTGCCGCCCGCCCTGCCGCGCAAACTCGGCGTGGAGCACCCGGCGGTGCTCGTCGAGCAAGTCGGCATACGGGGCGTCACCGAGATGCTGGAGCAGGTTGGTGGAGCCTTCGATGTCGGTAAAGACGAACGTGACGATCCGTGAGCGGCCGGACATACTCGAGTCCCCGAAGCGCGCCCGACCCGTCGAGTTGGCGGCGCGTCCGTTTCCGATGCGCGACGACGAGGCCTTTTCGGTGGGCCGTCGGGAGGTCCTGCCGGCTGACGGACGACTCCCGTCGGGCCACGGTCACGCGGCCGACCGAATCGTCCAGAAGTCGTCCGCGAGGTGGGGCGCCGTGAGGTACGCGTACGGGAGCAGGAAGTAGCCGCCCTGTCCCCAGCGGCTGCCCCACGAGTTGCGCACGAGCAGGCGGCGTGCGCCGTCGTCGTACCCCACGGCGAGGACACTGTGGCCCCGCCCGAGATGGTGATCGCGTTGCGTCGGCAGCGGCGCCACGCCCGAGCGGGCGACGGCCGCGGTCTCGAAGCTCGAGTAGACCACCATCCCGAACAGCACGGGGTGCCCGGAAGCCAGGCAGGTTCGCACCGCGGCCAGCCGTGCGTCCCGCGCCAGGCGCTGATACCGGATCCCGCGGTGCGGCGCGGCGGCCCGGAAACAGCGCGGCGGGGGCGCGAGTTCGAAGCGCGGCATCTCGTACGGCCACAAGGTCTCCGCGCACACGCCGAGCCGCGCCACGCACTTCAACGCGTCGCGGATCGACGATCCGGTGTCGCATCGCGCAAGCCCGCGCGCCGCGCGCGTAGTGTAGTAGATGAACATGCGGGAGGGGACAAAATCGGGCACGAGCGTTTCCCGCCGGCGCAGGTACTGCAGCGCCGCCGCGACCGCGTTGGCGGTGCAGCTCTCCAACTGGCCCTGGTCATAGACCGGTGGACACTGCGCGCGGAGGTCGACGCGACGCGGCAGCCGCCGCGCAAGCGCGGCGGGCCACGTGTAGGGGACGTCCCGCCGGTCCGGAAGGTCCCGGACCCAGCCGTAGTGATATCGCCGCCGCCCGCCCGCCTGCCGCGGCCGGGCGCCCTCGCGCGCGCTCAGGACAGCTCCGCTCGCAAACGCTCGGGATCGACCACGATGAGGCGCTGCCGTTCGTGCCGGATCAGCCCTCGCTCGGCATAGTACCGCAGCCACTTGTTGACGCTCTCCCGCGTCGCACCGACCATGCCCGCGAGATCGCCCTGCGTCAGCCGGGATGCAACCGCGACGCCGTGCGGTCCGGGGCGGCCCCGCGTGTCGGCCAGCTCGACCAGCAGCTTCACCAGCCGCGTGCGGACGTCGAGAAAGACTCCGTCGTGGATGCGGCCGTCCGCGCCGCGCAGCCTTCGGCTGAGGGCCGCGAGCAGCACGAGCGCCGCCTGCGGCTGCGCGGTCAGAAAGCTCGTAAAGGCGTCTCGGGGCAGGATCCACAGCACAGAGGGGACGGTCGCCACGGCCTCGGCCGATCGGGGTTCGCCGTCGAGGAGCGAGAGCTCGCCGAGAAAATCGCCTCGGCCGAACAGCGCCAGCACGACCTCGTCTCCGCGAGACGACCCGAGGACGATCTTGACCTCGCCCTCCTCGACGATATAGAGGGCAGTCCCGGGGTCGCCTTGATGAAAGATGACCTCGCCGGCGGCGTACCGGTGCCGCCGCATGAGCGCGGCGACGCCGTCCAGCGACGCCGGCGCCAGTTGCGTCAACAGGGGGACCTGCGCGAGCAGGTCCCGGAGCACCGCGGCGCTTCCTCCGATCGAGGCCGGCTTTCCGTCCACGCGGTCCCTCCATCGCCGCCCGAGCGGCGCACCGTCATCCGCCGGCGGACCCTTCGACGATCACCGGCCCGTACCTCCGCCGCACCCGCGGCTGCGCCTACGAGACAAAATCGGCCAGCGCCCGCTCCTGGCTCGAGCGCCGCAGCTTGGCGAGAGCTTTGAGCTCCAGCTGCCGGGCGCGTTCGCGTGTGACCCCGAACGCCTTGGCCACTTCCTCCAGGGTGCGCGGCTGATTGTCGTCCAATCCAAAGCGAAGCACGATGACCCGGCGCTGGCGCATCGGCAGGGCATTCAGCAGGTCCGCGAGGTGCGCCTTCAACGCCGACGCAAACGCGGTCTCGGCCGGATCCGGCGCCGTCATATCCTCGAGCAGATCGCCGAGGGATGCGTCCTCGTCGCTCGCGATCGGCGCTTCGAGCGAAACCGGCATCCGCGCGATCTGCTGCGCCGTGCGCAGCCGCGCAACCGGCTCGCGCATACGGTCCTCGATCTCCTCGGCGCTCGGCTCGCGCCCCAGCTCCTGGGCCAGATGCTGCTGGACACGTGCGAGCTTGCTCATCTGCAGCGCCATGTGCACGGGAATCCGGATCGGCCGTCCGTGGGCGCCCCGAGCCCGCACGAGCGCCTGCCGGATCCACCAGGTTGCGTACGTCGCGAACCGGTGGCCACGGCGCCAGTCGAATCGTGCCACGGCCTGCAGGAGCCCGAGGTTGCCCTCCTGGATGAGGTCGGACAGCGCGACGCCGCCGCCGGCGTATCGCCTGGCGAGGCTCACCACCAACCGCAGGTTGGCTTCGATCAGTTGCCGCTTCGCGTCCGCGTCGCCGCCTTCCGCGCGCCGGGCCAACTCCACCTCCTCGGCTGCCGAGAGCAACCGCACGCGCCCGACTTCGTCCAAGTACATGCGAACGAGATCGCTCCCCGCGCCGTCGCCGCCCCGCAATGGTGCCCGATCTTCGTCCGTGTGCGCCCGCAGCTGCTCGCGAAGCATCCCCGCTCCCCCCGGCCGTTTGCCCTGGACTCGGCGGCCTCTCGGCGCCGGCTCTCCCGCGACGGGAGGCGGCCCGTTTTGCGCCGCGCTCCGCCGCAGGTGATGGCCTCACGATAACCGCGCCCGCCGCCGGGTGAAATCGCATGTGTCACACGACGTGTGTGAACTACGCCACTGTGACGGGATTCACAACCGCGGGGTGGCACCGTTCAACGCGGCTCGGGGGACGCCGGACTAGACTGGCAAAGACAGGGGCGTCCCGGTACACGGGACGTACGGGGGTGAGGGAAATGCCGTCTGGGCTTACGTCAGGACTGGATCCGGCGAACGCGGTAGGGGTGCTCCTGTGGTGTCTCATCCTGGCGGTCGCGATCGTGGCACGCCCCGCCAGACACGAGGAAGCCGGGTGGCCGCGCGGAGGCGCGCACGACCCCGATGACGAGCCTCGTTAGGCCGATCGGCGAGGACGCGTCGCTCGTTTGCTGGCGCTCATCCGTCGCTCGGCAGTTGTTCGACGGGCGTCCCCGTCGAGGGCGCGGGACTCGCCGGGCGATCGCTCCCCGGACCTGCCTCGGAGGGCTCGCGCCGTGCCCGTCCGGTTCCAGAGACCGCGACGTACCGGACGGGAATCAGGAAGACGCCGGCGTCGTGGTCACGGGCGGCAGCGTGCGAACCATGAGCACCTCCCGGAGCACCGGGTCGGTGCGGTGCGGCTTGGCTCGTCCGGACTCGGCGAACCCCTGACGCGCGTACAGCGCCTTCGCCGCGTGGTTCGTGTCCGTGACCCATAGCTGCACACAGCCGGCACCGCGCGCGCAAGCCCACGCCGCGATGGCTGCGACGAGCGCCGCGCCGACGCCGGCCCGCCGCCGAGCCGGATCGACCCACATGGAGGCCAGCCGCACGATGCCGGGGTAGTCCCGGTGCACGAATCCCCTCACCATGCCGTACCACGTCTCGTCTTGCTCGGCGACGAAGATCGTGCACGCCGCGCCGTCCGCACACTCCCGGCACATGCCGTCCCAAAACTCCGGCGGCTGCCCGAGCGCCTCCGCGCGCGTCGACCCAAAGGCCGCCGGCGCCTCGGCCAAGGCGCGCAGGCGGACCTCGCGAAGGCGCACACCTTCATGCGCGCGAACGCGGCGGATGCGCATGGCGCTCTCCATGGGGGCTGTCGTTCGGCGCCCGGGCACTCCGCCCTGCGCAGAGATTGGCGAGACCCGGTGAATCCCGGTGCGTCGTTGCCGGCCTTCGGCTCGGGGTCGGGCCGGCCCAACTGCGTCTCACCAAAGCATCGGACAGGCGGCGCCGACAAGATCGGAAAACGAAAGAACGGCACTCGGGGGGAGGAAAAGGGCCGCTCTCTCGCCTTGCTCGCTTGCATAGATATTGTACCCGCAGGGGAACGCATCTAACATTCCCCTCCACGCACGCCGGCCGGGTAACATTCACAACACCTTCATGGGTCGTCCGCGAGCTCTTCAACGCACCGGGGTATCTTCGAAGTACGGCATCGAGCGCGGTGGGCCCTCGACGCCGAGCTCTGGGCACGAACGATGGTGGAGGTGACTGGCATGACGGCGTTGGGGAAGCGCTTCGCGCGATTCGCGGTCCTGGGCACGGCGCTCGTCGCGCTCAGCGGGCTGCCGGCGTACGCGGGACAGCCGTCGGGAAACTACGAGGCGTGGGGAGGCTACCGGCAGGCCCAGACCGATTGCGCCGGCCCGCATGACCGGGGCGGCCCCCGAGGCTGGGCATGCAACGCGGCCCAGGGGGACCACCGATGGAACGGCGCCGGGAATAGCGGAGTCTATCCGCCCGGACAGGTGAACGGGATGTCGTGGCAGGAGGCCGGATATTCGCCCGAAGAAGCCTGGGAGATCTGGGACTCGACGCCCAAGATCGGATTCTAGGCGGTCAACGAAGACGCCCGGAGCGCACAACTGCTCCGGGCGTCTTCGTGCTGGAACGGGCATTTGGTTAGACTTCGCTTCGCTCGGATGAACCGAGCCGCTCCGATGAGCGCGTTGCGCTCCCTCCGCACAGCACTCGGCCGCCCTTCCTGAACGGCTTTGACGTGCGGGCGATGTCCGGCAACGGCCCGGTGTCGCGCGCGACGAGAGGAAATGCCGGTGCGGTCACAACCGTTGGCAACATTGGGGGCCGTTGCCGGGCTCACGGCTGCCACGAGCCCGGTAGTCACCGACTCCGAATCCCGAGGCCGACCATGCCGGCATGAATCCGCGCATCAGCTGGGCAGGGGCGTTCCACTTGGGCGTCATCTACGTCGTGTGGGGCAGCACGTACCTCGGGATTCGCGTGGCGATCCTCGGCGGGTTCACGCCATTCGTGCTCGGCGCGCTCCGCGTGCTCATGGCCGGAGGATTGCTGCTCCTGTGGGCCGCATGGCGCGGGAGGCGGGTTCGCATCTCGTGGGCGGAGGCGGGAATACTGGCGGCCTCGGGGCTGCTCTTCTGGATCGGCGCGAACGGGTTGGTGATGTGGGCGGAGCAGCGGTCGGCGTCGGGCTACGCCGCCCTGCTCGCGGCGCTGTCGCCGGTGTGGGCGGCGATTCTCGAGGCGGCGCTGGACCGCCGCGCGCCGTCGCGCCTCACGATCCTCGCCTTGGTGACCGGATTTTGCGGAGTGGGATTGCTGAGCCTCCCGCAACGCGCCGTCCCACAGACGTCCGACCTGGGCGCCACCCTCGCACTCCTCGCCGCGGGGGCGTGCTGGGCGGCCGGTTCGGTGCTCCAACAGCGCCGCAGGGTCCAGGTGGAACCGGCCGTCAGTTCGGGCTACCAGCAGGTGTTTGCCGGACTGGGATTCGCCCTCATGGCCCTGAGGTTCCGGGAATCACCGCCGCACATCACGACGTCGGGCTGGGTGGCCTGGGGTTACCTCGTGGTGTTTGGATCCCTGCTCGCGTTCACGTCGTACGTGCAGGTGTTGCGCCTGCTCCCCGTGAGCGTCGCCACGACGGCGGCGTACGTCAACCCCATGGTGGCCGTGTTCCTGGGCTGGCTGGTTCTCCGGGAGGGCGTGACGCCGTGGACCGTCGCCGGCTCGGCGCTCGTGCTGCTGGGGGTCGGCGGCGTGTTTCACGACCGGGCGCGCCAGCTTGGGATGCCGCGCGCCACACCACCCCTTCGCCGCCGGGAAGCCGAGACGTGAGTCCCGCCGGTGAGTACCACCGGGGCGTGCTCGACAGCGTACGGCCCGATGCGTAGCTCGCCTGGACCGCGCGGGATCTCACCTGCATGGCGTGATCCCGTTCCCGGTCTGAGGCTCATCCCGAGAGCGGTTGCGGTCCATCTCGTCCGTCGCTACGCGACGTCGGCCAAGGCGTAGGTCGCCAGCCCGTGCGATGGACGCTACCGCATCGACACCGGCGCGTCCGGAGAGGGACCTCTTTCCTCCCGAGGGGGCCGGTCCTCCGCCGTGGAACCACGAGACTCAATGCTCACGTTCCGCCAGGGATCCGGATCGGTGGCACGGGTCCTTCATGCCCAGGTGTGGTTTCCACACGTGCCGCTTGCCGCCGCGCTGGCCGTGGCGGGCGTCCATCTCCTGTGGGTAACCTTCGGCGCGGCGTGGCGGGAGTCCCAGGGCGGCGTATCTCTCATCGCCTCGACCTTCCAACCGGTCGACCTGCCCTACCTCTTGATCGGCGTGGGGATGGTCACGATGTCGGCGGGGTTGGCCACCCGCTCCCGTCTCGGATGGGCCGTCGGCGTGGTGCTCACGCTGGCGACGATCCTCGTGGCGCTCACGGTCGGGCATCGAACGGCGGGCTACCTCACCGGGTACGACGGCGCACTCCTCTCGGCGCTGTTGCTCGCCTGGAGGACGTTTGACCGCAGCAGTCTCACGGGCGCGACGGTGTTCGCGCTCACCGCCGCCTTGTTGTTGATCATCTACGCGACCTTCGGGAGTTTCTATCTCGGCCGCCAGTTCTCGCCGCCGATCGACACGCTGGTCGGCGCTTTCTACTACGCGGTCGTCACGATGACCACGGTCGGCTACGGCGATATCGTCCCCAGGACGATCGATGCGCGCCTGTTCGCGGTCTCCATCATCCTGTTGGGCGTCGCCGTGTTTGCGACCTCGCTGAGCGCGGTAGCGCGGCCGCTCGTGCGGGGCAGCATCGAGCACATCATCCGGCGGCGGGAGGCGCGAATGAAGCGGGAGAACCATTTCGTGGTGATAGGCGCGACACCGCTTGCGTTCAACACGTATCGAGAGCTCCGGCGGCGCCGTCAGGCCGTGACGCTGGTTCTGCCTGGGCACCCGGTTGGCGGCGAGTTCGAGGATGCGGACGTCGTGGTCGGGGAGGCGGACAGCCTCGAGGTGCTCCGCCGCGCGCACGCGGACGCGGCGCAGGCCGTGCTGGCCATGAGCGACGACGACTCCGACAACGCGTTCATCGTGCTGGCGGTGAAGGAGCTGCAGGGGCGCGCCCGGACCGTCGCCGCCGTCAACGACGGCAAGCACCTGGAGCGCGTCAAGCTCGCGCGGCCGGACATCGTGATCGCTCCGCAGGTCCTCGGGGGAGAGTTGCTGGCGATGGCCCTGACCGGCGAGCAGGTCAGCGGCGAGTTTGTCCTGGAGCGCATTTTTCACGTCGAGCGAGGCGGCGAGTAACGACCGAAGGCGCATCAATAGGCGGCTGAGCCGCTCATGCTCCACCACAAGATCACGCGGCCTTGGTGGGCGGCGCGTGATCGCCCATCAGGCGCCGCCCGATCCCGACAGGCGCGCCTCCGTCCAGCGGTCTCTCGCGTGTCGAACACCGCGTGCGCTGCCCTCCGGCGGGATTGCTTCAGCCGCCGGCCTTGCGCGCCCACACCGCGGTCATCATCCAGCACTGGGTCCAGTAATCCGAATCGTCCAAGAGTCGATGAGCCCGCTCCAGCAGGGCCGCATCCACGCATCCCGACGCCACGACTCTATCACGCACCATGTCGAAAAAGAACTGGAAGTACCGCGCTCCGCGCTCCGTCCCGCGGATGTGTTGCACGTCCGTCGCAGCCTCCGGATGCCCCCAGCCCAGCCGCGAGACCATGCCCGGGAGCTTCCGCCCGATGAGCCAATCGACATCCTGTGTGCGCCCCCACTCGATCAACCCTTGCCACGTTTTGGCCCAGGCCTCCGGCGCGGTGGTCGGGGCGAGGCTGAAGTCCGGCTCCTGGACGAACAGCACCCCTCCAGGTCTGACGGCCGCGGCCATCTTCGTGAGCACCTCGGGCGCAAAGCTCGCGATCTGGTGAAGGAGGGCGCGGCACATCACCAAGTCGTATGGGCCTTCCGGCAGATCAGCGGTCCGCACATCCGCATCCCGCACGATGAGATTGCGCGCGGGGACCAGCCGGATCAGGCGGGTGTCCAGGTCGACCGATGTGACGGACCCTCCTGGACCGACCTCCTGGCACAACCACTCCGTCACGCTCCCGTTGCCGCCGCCGACCTCGAGGCAGTTCCACCCGCGGGTGACGCCCAGGGCGGTCAGGTAGCGGCGGGTCCACGGATCCAGGATCTTTGACATCAGGTCGAGGCGCTGGTACTCGATGATCGCCTCATTGCCCAAGATGTACTGTTTCACCGTATCCTCCGCCGTGGTGCTATGTCCCATCTCGAATCCCCCGGTGGCTTCCACACGCTATCAGACGGCTGGACGGCGCACAAGGACCCCCTAAGTTTCGCCGCGGACGCATCTACACACAAGGGCGACACGACTGAACGAGCGATGGCGTGGCTCAAGAAGCACGGCGCCAACCGGACTAAGCCCGTGCGTCTCAAAGGGAGGACGGCTCGTGCCCACTGACAAGGTCCGGATTGGCATTTTGGGCGCGGGTGCCATGGGTGCCGAACACACGGCGGCGTACGGCACTATTCGCGTTGCAGAGGTCGTCGCGTATACGGCCGTGATCTTGCCCGGGCACGGTTGGTGGCCGACGCGTGTGGGGCCGAGCCGGTCAAGGACGCGGCGGCGTTAATCCGGAGCGACACCGTGGACGCCATCGACGTGTGCCTGCCCAGTGCGATTCACAACCGTTTTGTTGTTGCGGCTCTGTCCGAGGCAAAGCATGTCTTCTGCGAGACTCCTGTTGTGCTGCGGCTGGATGAGGCACGGCAGATGCGCGACGCCGCGCGTCGCGCCAGACGACCGTTACAAGTTGGGCTTCTGATGAGGTCGGTGGCTCGGTGTGTCTTCACGAGGCGCAGCAGTGCGACGAACGAGCGAAGGCTGGGCCGCTTGGAAAACAAGAAGAGCGACCCGACTTGAGGGGGGAAGTACCCGGTCGCCCTTCTTGCCGTGCAGGAGCACTCCAAGCGGCTCTAACAGTATGGTCAACCGAGGCGCGGGCGATTCTCCCGCGGACACCCGATCATCTCCACGACGGGATCACGGTCTATGAGGGGGAGAACCAGGGCATGATAGAGTGGCAAATGCCGCCGTCGCGCCGCGGAAATCGCCGTGCGCGTCGCACGGCGGTTGCCACTGTCGAGGCGGGACGTAAGTCCGCATGGGATTTGCACGCCGCAAGAGGTTTGACGAGTCCTTACACCTGTTGCGGGCGCTGGGATTATCGCGCTCCGCCATCGAGCACGATCGGCGGTTGGCCGGCAACAAGCGCAGGCTTCCCCATGAGCTGGTGCGCGCGCTAATCGAGCATGCCGCCGAGCGGGATGCGCCGTCGGCGATTATCGGTGGCGGCAGCAGTCCTGCTTAGGACAGGGACATGGTTCTGCACCCCGCGTGTCACGCCGTCGAGAACTACCTTGCCGCGTGGTTCCCGGAGAGCGTCATTGAAGAGTTCGAGTGGGCGTCAAAGCAGTGTTGGGTCTTCCAAGTCAGTGTTGCTCGGGCGACCTTTCAAGTACTCGTGAGTACGCAGTTCTTGGACAAGACAGACGAGCACGAGATTGAGCGACTCCTGCAAGACTGGCACGTGGCTCACCGCATGCGGTTAGTAGGCGCCCGTGACTGGATTTATGTCTCCCTCGGCGGCGTGAGCTTCGGAGCACCTGATCCTCGCACCGGTCACGCACCACCCGCTGCACAGAAGAGCCGGACTAAGGGAGACGGACGTCGCGGGGTCCCTTGCCGGCGCGTCGCGCGCTAGGCCTTGCTGTGGTGGGCCGTGAGGGGCTCGAACCCCCGACGCCCGGGTTAAAAGTCCGGCGCGCGGCTCGCCAGGCCAATCAAAATCAAGGAGCAGCGAGGCAGCTGCTAACAGTTTGCTAACGCTTCTGCTGACACTTGATCTACTCGCGGACGTCGCCTAGCGCGGCGTTCGCGAGTTTCTCCGAGGTAATGACACGGACGCCGGCAACCCGTCGACTCTATGAACCACGCCACTCGCGGGCGCCGGGGTCCCAGACTCCTCGAGCGATGTCCTGCAATATCCCGTTCAGGAACTCGCCGACCAAAACGTCGGCGGCGTCCAGGTCCGAGAGAATGCGCAGCTCCTCTGCCGCAGCCCGGTAGTCACGCGCCCATTCCTTCGCCTCCGCACGAGCTCGACCGGCACGCCGAGTTCGGCGGCGCGCTTTGCGAGGTGTCCCGGTAATGCGTCACGGAAAGCTTCACGCGTTCGGTACCGCTTCACTCGCGGGCCTCTTGGACAAACTTCTCAAGGCGCGCGATAGCCTTGCGGTCTCCTCTCGCGCGCGCGGCGCTCAGCAGCGCGTCAGCGGTGACCCATTGCGGTTCCATGGCCTGCTTGATAGCCACAACGACCTGCCGCGGGTTCGTATCGCCCGCAGCGATGTCGAGGAGCGTACGCAAGGGCGTCGTGACTCGCAGCCCGTCGACGGTCGTCACGTCATCTGGACGCAGCCGCCTGCGTGCCACGTGGAGCTTGACCCCGCGCCCGACTGACCGTGGTGTGAGCCAGCGTTTCTCGTAGGGGACCCACAGGTCCACGCGCCGCGGCGTGACATCTGAGAGGTTGTGCAGGCGGAGCGCGGTTTCATGGGAGATGACCGCTTCGGGCCCAGTAGCTACCAACGCGGCCCAGAGTTCCTCGTGGGGATCGGAAGGGAAATCCCGAAGCCGGTAGACTCCGCCTCTGGGCCGCAGAATCCGGAACTTCCCGCGCTGCACATGGTACAGGATCAGGTTCTTAGAGAACCCCGCCTCATGGGCTTGTGTTGCGGTGAAATAGCCCCCCTGATCCGCGGCGATCTCGAAAAGGAACCGGTGGTCAGGACGGCGGCGCACTAGCGCCTTGCGCGAGGTTCTAGCCGGTCTATCGGGCGGCACACCGAGGTGGCGCGTGGGAGTCGCGACACTTTTGGGTACCTTGGTCCTGGAGATCATTGTTCATCCACAAGCACAATATTACTTGGCTTGATCATGAACCGCAAGCATATTGTTATCGGCTGCTCCCCCACACCAATCTCTGAAGAGCCGAATTTCTATCTCCAATTGCTCCAGGCGGGCTTTGGGATCGCGCAGTAGACCAGGAATGGCCCGCCAGCCCTAGTAAAATATGGTGGGCCGTGAGGGACTCGAACCCCCGACGCCCGGGTTAAAAGCCCGGCGCTCTACCCGCTGAGCTAACGGCCCACGCCACGAATTCTACCACGTCCCCCAAGTGTTGCCGACTGTCCCGCGCACGTCAGCTCCGCCCCGCCGGTTCCAACCGCTGGTGGTGCGTCGCTCCTGCTCGGATGTCGGCCCGCTCGTAGCGCATGGGACGCAGGCGCAGCTCGGACCAGTCTTGCGCTTGATCGGCGTAGTGGGGATTCCCCGGGTGGCCCGACGCCCCGAGCGGGACGATCCAGGCGCTGTTGCGCCAATCGCCGACATCGAACACATATCGCGCCACCGAGCTGCTGGTGACGCCAAAGCCGGCCGACGGCACGAACGACGCCGCCTGGACGGTGTCGCCGTCGCCGCCCGCGGGCACGCTCGGCGGGTTGAGGAGCGCCGCGCTGTCCGGGAAGATCGCGGCGAGCGGATGCTTGGGTTGCGTGACGTGGACCCGTCCCCAGCGCCACGTCTCGACGTCGGGGCCGAGCCGCCCCCCGAGATCGGCCACCGCGGCCTCGAAGCTTCGCCGCAGCATCGACGGCCAGTCCGTCCCCTGGGGGAGCAGCGTCCGGTCGTCCCGGCTGACCCACTCGGGAAGAAGCGACCTGAGCCGCGCGATGTGCCCCACGCCGGGACCGGGCTCCGCCGCGAACGCCTCGGCGGCGAGTGGGCCGAGCACCGGCTCGAAGAGGTCTCGCATGAGACGGTCGCGGAACGCCGCGTAGATCGTCGGCGCCGCGGCCGCCGGGTTCATGACGCCGTCCCAGGCGCGGAGCTCCGCGAGCGCGCGCTGCGCGAGCGGCTCGGCCGCGGCGATGCCGGCCAGGATGCCGATCCACTCACCGGCCGGGATCGAGACGCGATCGGCGTGCACGCGCCCCATGTCCACCGCGGTGGCGCGCTCCAGGCCTCGCAGGCGCTCGATCACCCGGCGCGTCCGAAAGTCGGGCGCGAAATCGAGGCCGAGGTAATGAGGATACTCGGGTCCCGTGATCCGGCTGTTGGCGGTCGCGATCCATCCGGTATCCGGATTGCGGTAGGCCGGCATCTCCTCGAACGGGATGACGCCGTGCCACTCGTGCGCGCCGTCCCAGCCGGGCACGGGGAGCCATGCGTTTTCCGCCGCCCGCAGCGGGACCCGGCCGCGAGTGCGGTAGCCGATCGTGCCGCGGGTGTCGGCGAAGACGAAGTTGTTGCCGGGGTCCACCCAGACACGCATCGCGTGTTCCAGCTCGTCCGCGGAGGTTGCGCGAAGCATGGGCAGGAGCGCTTGGGACGTTCGATTCGGCTCGGCGGTCGCCGTATACCGCATGGTGACCGCGTAGCCGCGCCGGGGATCGCCGAGCACCACCGGACCGTGATGCGTCACCGTGACGTCGATCTCGACGGGGTCGGCCCCGCGCACCCGAACGGTCTCACGGGCGACACCGGCGCGCCGCCACTCACCCCGGAAGAGGTAGCGCGCGGGATCGTCGCGGTCGAAGCGCTCGATGAAGAGATCCTGGTAGTCGGCCATCGCGTGCGTCACGCACCACGCGACGTGGCGATTGTGGCCGAAGTGCGGCATCCCGGGCACGCCCGGAAACGAGAATCCAATGGCGTCGAACTCGGGACACGCGAGATGATTCTGGTAGTAGACGTTCGGCACGTCGAGGGCACGATGCGGATCCCCCGCCACGAGCGGTTTGCCGGACGCGGTTCGCGTGCCCGAGACGGCCCAGTTGTTGCTGCCGCCCTCGAGATCGGTCGCGAAATCGCGGGCCTCCGCGAGCGCCGGCGCGAGCGCCGTGAAGGCTCCGAGCGCATCCGCCGGCTGGCCCGCGAATCGCGCGCCCGGCGGAACGATGAGCGTGAGATGCGGTGGAATCCCGGGGCACAGCTTTGCCGCAAGCGCCGGGCCGAGATGCCGGAGGAGGCGCGCGCGCCAGACCTTTTGCTGCCACGGCCCCATGTCGAGGTGGCGCACCTTGAACACCGCAAGACAATCCCACGGCGTCCAGGGCTCGGGGCGCGCGCCGAGGAGGCGAAACTCGACCGGCAACGCCCGCGTGGAGGCGAGAAACGCGTTGACGCCCGCGGCATACGCGTCGAGCATCGCCCGCGTCTCGTCGTTCACGGATTCGTAGTCGGTGCGTGCGCTGGCGCCCAGTCCAAGGCGCCGGAACCGGGCATCCTGCGGGACGGCGGCCGGGCCGGCATACTCGGCCCACCGTCCGTACGCGCGCCGTCTGTCGTACTCCATGTGCCACAGCCGGTCCTGGGCGTGCACGAACCCCTGCCCCACAAACACGTCGTGCGCCGAGCGCGCCTCGACGTGCGGGATGCCGTCGGCGTCCCGCCAGACCTCGACCGGCGCGCGCAACGCTCCCACCGAAGCCGCGCTGTCCAGGTCGGGAAGTGCCTCGCGCAGGTCGCGGGTCGTCAAGCCCATCGATGCCACCGTCCTTTGTAGGATTGTCGCCCGTACCACGTGCGTCCACCCCAAGGAACCATCGTCAGGAAACCTTCGCGCCGGGCCAGCCGTCCTCCGGCCGCAGGGAATGCGACGACAGACCCAGGGGATCCAGCAGCCAGACACGAACTGTGCCACACGCGGCCCGGCGCCAGCGCGCCGGGCCGCGAACTGGTGACGATCCGGAGGTCCTGGGATGAACGGTCGGCGATGGGCGCTCGTCCTCGGGGCCAGCAGCGGGTTTGGCGAGGCGGCGAGCCTCGCGCTGGCCCGCGCGGGCTACGACATCGTGGGCGTGCACCTCGACCGCAAGGCCACCCTCCCCCACGTCGAGGAGATCATCGGCCGCATCCGCGAAGCCGGACGGACGCCGATCTTCTTCAACGTCAACGCGGCCGACCCGGAGCGGCGCGTGGAGGTGCTCGCCCGCGCCAAGGACGCCGCGGGGCCCGACGGCACCATCGCGGTGCTGCTGCACTCGCTCGCCTTCGGCAACCTGCGGCCGTATGTGGCGGAGACTCCTGAGGGCTCGATCACCGCGGCGCAGATGGACATGACGCTCGCCGTCATGGCCCACAGCCTCGTCTATTGGACGCAGGACCTGGTGTTCGGCGGGCTCATGCGCCGCGGGAGCAAGATCTTCGCGATGACGAGCGCCGGCGCGACGCGCGTGCTCCCGAACTACGGCGCCGTCTCGGCCGCCAAGGCCGCGCTGGAATCCCACGTGCGCCAGCTCGCGATGGAGCTCGCGCCGCGCGGCATCACCGTGAACGCGATTCGCGCCGGGGTCACGGACACGCCGGCGCTCAGAAAGATCCCCGGACACGAGGTGATCGCGAGCACCGCGCGCGCGCGCAATCCCTCGGGCCGCCTGACGACCACCGAGGATGTGGCGCGCGCGCTCGTCGCCCTGTGCGGGCCCGGGACCGACTGGATCACCGGCGCCGTGCTCGGCGTGGACGGTGGCGAAGATATCGTCGGCTAGGCGTTAGCTCCGCGCCCCAATCGGCACGTACGTGCGGTTGCGCGGACCGACGTATTCCGCGCGGGGGCGGATGAGGCGGTTGTCGGCGAACTGCTCGAGCACGTGCGCCGTCCACCCGGAGATGCGGCTCACGGCGAACACCGGGGTGAACAGGTCGAGCGGGATCCCCAGCGCGTAGTAACAACTGGCCGAGTAGAAGTCGACGTTGCAATGCAGGTGCTTTTCCGCCAGCATGAACTGCTCGATCTCGCGCGACATCTGGAACCACTTGAGCTGGTTCGTCTGCCGGCAGAGCTCCTCGGACATCTTCCGTAGATGCGTCGCGCGCGGATCTTCCGTCTTGTAGACCCGGTGGCCGAAGCCCGCGATCTTTTTCTTGTCGGCGAGCAGCCGTTTGACGGTGGGCACGGCGTTCTGGACGTCGCCGATCCGGAGCAAGAGGCGCATCACGGCCTCGTTGGCGCCGCCGTGCAGCGGGCCCTTGAGGGTCCCGATGCCCGACGTGATCGCGGAGTGCATGTCAGCCAGCGTCGCGGCCGTGACGCGGGCGGCGAACGTGCTGGCGTTCAGCTCGTGGTCCGCGTGGAGGATGAGCGCGGTGTCGACGGTCTTCGCCGCGGTCTCGGTGGGCCGCTCGCCCCGCAGCATGTAGAGAAAGTTGGCCGCGTGGCCGAGCGCGGGGTCCGGCGCAACGAGCGGCTGCCGGTGGCGGAGCCGGTCGAACGCGGCCACGATGGTCGCAATCTGCGCCGTGAGCCGGATCGACTTGCGCACGTTGGCCGGGCGCGTGTCGTCCTTCGCCTCGGGATCGTACACGCCGAGGGCCGACACCGCCGTGCGCAGCACGTCCATGGGCAGCGCGTCCGGCGGCGCGGCGGTGATGAGCTCGACAACCGGGACCGGGAGCGCCCGCGCCGCGCGGAGGTCGCGGTTCAACGCGTCGAGCTCGGCGCGGCTCGGCAGGTCGCCGTGCCACAGCAGGTACGCCACCTCCTCGAACGACGCGTGCGCAACCAGGTCGTGGATGTCATACCCTTGGTAGATCAGCCGCCCCTCCACGCCGTCGACGAAGCAGATGCGGCTGGAGGCCGCAACGATCCCCTCGAGCCCCTCCGCGACCGCGCTGGGACCGCCTGCGGACTGACCTGGCGTGGGCTGCATAGGATCGACCTCCGGACGACGGGCGGAGCGTTTGGCCGGCCCGTCCATGATGCGCGAGCGCGTGCCCCTTCACTCTCTGTTATGCCCCGCACCTCTACCGTATGGCCGGCAGGAGCCGGTGTCAACGCTCCGCGGGCGCCCCCGCGGCCGCGGCGGCGCGGCTACCGGCCGCTCACCGCGGCCTTGAGGTCGCGCACAAACGCGCCGACGCGGCCCAGATCCTCCGGGTCTTCCTCGAGCATTCCGACGAGCGCGCTCCCCACGATCACGCCGTCGGCGTAGCGCGCCACCTCCCGGGCCTGGCTGGGCCGGCTGATGCCGAAGCCCACGCACACCGGGGTCTCGGTGGCGGCGCGGATCCGCCCGACCAGCTCCGCCAGCTCCGGCGGCACCTCGTCGCGCACGCCCGTCACGCCGGTGCGCGACACGCAGTAAATGAAACCGCTGGAGGCGCCGGCGACGGAGCGGATCCGCGCATCGGTGCTGGTCGGCGCCAGGAGAAAGATCGTGGCCAGCCCCGCCGCCCGGCCCTCCGCGACGAGGGCATCGCCCTCCTCGGGCGGCAGGTCGGCCGTGATCACGCCGTCGAGTCCCGCCGCCACGGCGTCGCGGCAAAACGCGGCGAGGCCGTGGCGGAGCAACAGGTTGTAGTAGGTCATGAACACGAGCGGCACGCCCGTGTGCTCCCGGATGCGCGCCACGAGCGCGAGTGCTCTCCCGAGCGTCATCCCGCGGGCGAGCGCCCGGAAGCCGGCGCGCTGATTCACCGGGCCGTCGGCGATCGGATCGCTGAACGGCACCCCAAGCTCGATCGCGTCCGCGCCCGCGGCGACCAGCAACTCCACCAGCCGCTCCGTCGCCGCGGCGTCCAGGTCCCCGGCCATGATGTACGGCACCAACACCCGCCGGCCGCCCATCCGGGCCGCGGCGAGGGCGCGGACGAGCCGGTTGTCCCGAAGGGCTGCCGCGGACGCCCGAGCGGCGGCCGGCCGCGCCGCGGACCGGCGGGTCCCGGCGGCCGCGCGGGGCCGGCTCACCGCCGGTCTCCGAGATCTTCACCCGCGGCCTTGGCGACCGTGTGCACGTCCTTGTCGCCGCGCCCGCTCAGGCCGACCACGACGAGCTTGTCCCGTCCGAGCGCCGGGGCGAGCGTGTTGAGATGCGCGAGCGCATGCGCCGACTCCAGCGCGGGCAGGATGCCCTCGGTCCGGCACAGCAGGTGGAGCGCGTCGAGCGCCTCCTCGTCCGTGACCGCGACGTAGCGGGCGCGGCCGGTATCCTTCATGTACGCGTGCTCCGGGCCGACGCCCGGATAGTCCAACCCGGCCGAAATTGAATGGGTGGGCAGGACCTGCCCGGCCGCGTCCTGCAGCACGTAGCTGTAGGCGCCGTGCAGGACCCCGGGGCTGCCGGCCGTGAGCGACGCGGCATGTTCGCCGGTGGCCAAGCCCCGGCCGGCCGCTTCCACGCCGACGAGCGCGACCGCGGGATCGTCTCGGAAGGCATAAAACAGGCCCAGGGCGTTGCTGCCGCCGCCGACGCACGCGACGCAGCAGTCCGGCAGCCGGCCCTCGACGTCCACGATCTGGCGGCGCGCCTCCTCGCCGATGATCGCCTGAAAGGCCCGTACGATCTCGGGATACGGATGCGGCCCGGCCACGGTGCCGAACACGTAGAACGTGTCCCGGACGTTGGTGACCCAATCGCGCAGGGCCTCGTTGATGGCGTCCTTGAGCGTCCGGCTCCCCCCCTCGACCCCGATGACCCGCGCGCCGAGGAGTCGCATGCGGAAGACATTGAGGGCCTGCCGCTCCATGTCGTCGACGCCCATGTAGACCTCGCAGGGGAGGCCACACGCCGCCGCCGCGGCGGCGGTGGCGACCCCATGCTGGCCGGCGCCGGTCTCGGCAATGATGCGCCGCTTGCCCATGCGCACCGCGAGCAACACCTGGCCGACGGTGTTGTTGATCTTGTGCGCGCCGGTGTGCAGGAGATCCTCGCGCTTCAGGTAGATGCGGGCGCCCCCGAGCGCCTCCGTGAGACGGCCGGCCAGGTACAGCGGCGTCGGCCGGCCGCAGAATGTGCGGAGACGTCGCTGGAGCTCCGCCGTGAACGCGGGATCGCGGCGCGCCTCGTGGAACGCGGTCTCCAGCTCCTCCAGCGCCGGGATCAGCGTCTCGGGCACGTACCGGCCTCCGTAGACGCCGAACCGTCCCGGCAGTTCGGCGCGCGCCTTGCGCGACACCGTTCTCACGGTCGCACCTCCTCGTTGCACCGCGTCACCTGCGCGATAAACGCGCGGATCTTCCTGGGATCCTTCTCCCCGCGCGTTTCCACGCCCGACGCCACGTCCACCGCGTACGGCCGCGCCGCCTCGATCGCCGCCGCCACATTTTCCGGCGTGAGCCCGCCCGATAGGATGACGGGCCCGCACGCCTGCGCAGCCCGCGCGAGCGTCCAGTCGAACGTCCGCCCCGTTCCGCCCATCGCGCCCGGGACGTGGGCGTCGAGCAAATACGCGGCCACGTGATAGCGCTCGAGCTGCCGGAGGCTGCCGGCGTCCCGGATCTTGATCGCCTTGATCACCGGGCGGTGGAAGCCGCCGCAGAACTCCGGGGTCTCCTCGCCGTGAAACTGCAGGGCGTCCAGCGCGCACACGTCCGCGATCCTGCGGACGACATCGGGCTCCTCGTTGGCGAACACGCCAACCTTGGCCACAAACGGCGGGACGGCGCGGGCGATCGCCCGGGCGATCTCCGGAGCGACGTAGCGCCGTCCCGGGCGCCAGAAGTTCAGGCCGATCGCGTCGGCCCCCGCGTCCACCGCGGCCAGCGCGTCCTCCAACCGCCGGATCCCGCAGATCTTGACGCGGACCATCAGCCTCCCCGGGCGCGCGCGGCCTCGAAGTAATCCATCCCCATGCGCTGGAGGCAGAGCGCCACCGTCTGCTGGGCTTCGCGGCGCGCGACGCGGCTCCCCTCGACGAGAATCTCCTCGAGCCGCCCGGGCGTCGCGGCCCACGCGGCGCGGCGCTCGCGGATCGGCGCGAGAAACTCGTTGAGGGCCCGCGCGAGGCGCTTCTTGACCTCGACATCGCCCACGGTACCCTTGCGGTACCGCGCCTTGAGCTCGTCGACCTCGGCGGTATCGTGGTTGAAGGCGTCGTGGTAGATGAAGACCGGGTTGCCCTCGACGTGACCGGGATCGGTCGGATGGATCCGCGTCGGGTCGGTGAACATCCGGCTCACCTTCTTCTCGACCGTCGCGGCGTCGTCGGAGAGGTAGATCGCGTTGTCGAGCGACTTGCTCATCTTGGCCTGGCCGTCGGTCCCGACGAGCGTGCCGACCCGTCCGGTGATGGTTTCCGGCTCCGGGAACACGGGCCCGTACAGCTCGTTGAACCGCCGCGCGAGCTCGCGTGTGACCTCGAGATGGCTCGACTGGTCCTTGCCTACCGGCACGACGTCGGCGCGCACCATGAGGATGTCGGCCGCCTGGAGGACCGGGTACGAGAGCAGGCCGAGGGTGGCGGTCTCCAGCCGGAGATCCCGCATGACCTCCTTCAGCGTCGGCACGCGCTGGAGGCGCGGGACCGTGGTGAGCATCGAGAGGATCAGGTAGAGGACCGCCACCTCCGGCACCAGGGACTGCACGTAGATCGTGCTTCGCTCCGGGTCGATCCCGATGCTCAGGTAGTCGAGCACCAGGTCGCGGATGTTGTGGCCGATCTCGCGGGTGCGCTCCGCCCCGGTCGTGAGCACATGGTAATCGGCCACCAGGAAGAAGCACTCGTACTCCTCCTGCAGCCGCACGCGGTTCTCCAGGGATCCCACGTAGTGCCCCAGGTGCAGCTTCCCCGTCGGCCGGTCGCCGGTCAGCAGCCGCCCCCGCGTGCCCGGCGCCGCCGGCCGGATCGATGTCCTCTGGATCCGTGTCTCCGTCATGCTGCCTCCTGTGTGTGACCGATCGTTCACGCGCCCGCGCGCGAGCATCCGAGGAGCTCGCGGACGCACGCGGCCGGATCCGCGGACCGCATCAGCGCCGTGCCGACGAGCACGGCATCGATCCCCAGGCGCTCCAACTCCTCGACGTGGGCGCGCGTCTCGATGCCGCTTTCGGCCACGACGCGCGGCCCGGGGGGCACGAGCGGCCGCAGCCGGCGCGTCGTCTCCAGCGTCGTCTCCAGCGTGTCCAGGTTGCGGTTGTTGATGCCGACCAGGGCCGGTCGCGCGGCAAGCGCCCGCTCCAGTTCGTCCCGGGTGTGCACCTCCACCAGCGCGGCCATCCCGAGTTCCGCGGCAAGCCCCTGGAGGTCGCGGAGCGCAGCGGCGTCGAGGATGGCCGCGATCAGGAGCACCGCGTCCGCCGCGAGCGCCCGCGCCTCATACACCTGGTACGGATCCAGCGTGAAGTCCTTGCGCAGCACCGGCACCGGCACCGCGCGCCGCACGGCCGCAAGATGCTCGTCGGCGCCGCGAAAGAACCGCGCATCCGTGAGCACGGACACGGCCGCCGCGCCGTGCTCCGCGTACGTACGCGCCACCGCGACCGGATCGAACGTCTCGCGGATCACGCCGGCCGACGGGGACGCTCCTTTGACCTCGGCGATGAGACGCACCGGCGGACCCTGGATCGCGGCCGCGAACCCGCGCGCCGGCGGCGCATCCGCGGCGCGCCCGCGGACATCCCCCAGCGGAACGCGCCGGCGGCGCGCCGCGAGCTCCTCTCGTTTGTGCGCGACGATCGCGCCCAACACCCCCACCGGGCTCACCTCCGCGGAGCCGCCGCACCCACGCGCCGCGGCCGCCCGGGCGCGGGCCGGCGCGCGACACCCTCGTGTCTCACGCGAACTTCGTCCGGAGCCGCAGGCCCTCGAGCTTGGCGTACGCAGCCCCCGAGTCGATGCTCCGGGCCGCGAGCGCGATGCCGTCACCGACCGTGCCCGCAAGCCCCGCGGCGACGAGTGCGACCCCCGCGTTCAGCACGACGATGTCGCGCCGCGGGCCGGGACGGCCCTGCAGGATCTCGACGGCGATCGCGGCGTTCTCCGCGGCCGTACCCCCGCGGAGCGCGTCGAGCGGCGCGCGCCGCAGCCCAAACTGTTCCGGGGAGATCACGTACGTCCGCACCTCCCCGCCCTCCATCTCCGAGACCCGGGTCGGCGCGGTGAGCGAGACTTCGTCCATGCCGTCCTCGCCGTGAACGACGAACGCCCGCTCGCCGCCGAGGCCGGCGAGCACGCGGGCCATCACCTCCGTATACCCCGGGCCGGGCACGCCCAAGAGGTACCGCCGCGCCCGGGCCGGATTGGTCAGCGGGCCGAGGATGTTGAACACCGTGCGGATCCCGATTTCCCGCCGCGGCACCACGGCGTGCCGGAACGCCGGGTGGAACTGCGGCGCGAACAAGTAGCCCACGCCGAGCTCCTCGACGCAGGCCCGCACGACGTCGGGCGGCGCTCCGATGTTGATGCCCAGCGCCTCGAGGACGTCCGCGCTGCCGCTGCGGCTGCTGGCCGCGCGGTTGCCGTGCTTCGCGACGCGGGCGCCGGCGCCGGCGATCACAAACGCGGTGGTGGTGGAGATGTTGAACGTGTTGAGGCGGTCGCCGCCCGTGCCGACGACGTCGACGAGGTGGTCCACGTGCGGCGTGATCGGGACGGCGTGCTCGCGGATCGCCCGCGCAAAGCCCGTGATCTCCTCGACCGTTTCCCCGCGCATCGCGAGCGCGGTGATGAACGAGGCGATCTGCGCCGCCGTCGCCTCCCCGTCCATGATCACGCTCATCGCGTGGTGCGCCTCGGCTTCCGTCAGGCGCTCGTGAGCCGCCACCTTGGCGATCGCGGCGCGGAGCGGCATCGGCCTATCGCCCCCTCGCCACGTGGTAGTCGGCGCTGCCGGACGTCGACGCGCCGCCGCCGGCGGCGGCGGGGTGATCCGGCTCGGCCGCCGCGGCGCGGCGCGGCCCGGTGCCGCGGGCGAGCGCGAGAAAATTCGCGAGCAGCGCGTGCCCGTGCTCGGTGAGCACGGACTCGGGATGCAACTGGACACCCTCCAGGAGGGCCGAGCGATGCCGCAGCCCCATGATCACGCCGTCCTCGGTCCGCGCCGACACCTCGAACGACGCCGGCAGGGTCGCGCCGTCGACGACGAGCGAGTGGTAGCGCGTGCCGACGAACGGGCTCGGCAGGCCCTCGAAGATCGTCCGCCCGTCGTGGAAGATGCGCGCCGTCTTGCCGTGGACCGGCGCCCGGCCTCGCACCACGGCGGCGCCGCACGCCGCGCCGATGCACTGATGCCCGAGGCACACCCCGAGGATCGGGATCCGCCCGGCGAGGGCGGCGACGGCCGGCGCGCTGACGCCGGCCTCCGCGGGCGTGCACGGCCCGGGCGAGATCACGATGGCCTCGGGCGCCCTGGCGACGATCTCCGGGACGGTCACCGCGTCGTTTCGGACGACGCACGGCGTCTCGCCCAGCTCGCCGAGGTACTGCACGAGGTTGTACGTGAACGAGTCGTAGTTGTCGATGACGAGAATCACATCACGCCTCCGCTCCGCCGGGCCCGGCGCGCACCCTACAGCCCGCGGGCCGCCGCCTCGATGGCCCGGACCAACACCTTCGCCTTGTTGATCGTCTCATCGTACTCGTGCTCCGGGACGGAATCGGCGACGATCCCGCCGCCCGCCTGCGCGTACGCCACGCCGTTCTGGATCGCCAGCGTGCGGATCGCGATGCAGGTGTCGAGCGCGCCCCCGAAGCCCGCGTACCCGACCGCCCCCGCGTACGGGCCGCGGGCGGTCGGCTCGAGCTCGTCCAAAATCTCCATCGCGCGCACCTTGGGGGCGCCGCTCACGGTGCCGTGCGGAAACACCGCGCGGAGGACATCGAAGACATCCCGCCCGGGGGCCAGCTGCCCCTGGACGAGGCTGACGATGTGCATCACGTGGGAGTACCGCTCCACGGTCATGAGCTCCGGGACCCGCACGGTGCCGAACCGGGAGACGCGCCCCACGTCGTTGCGGGTCAGGTCGACCAGCATGACGTGCTCCGCCCGCTCCTTCTCGTCCGCCAGCATCTCGTCCGCGAGGGCGCGGTCTTCGTCCTCCGTGAGGCCGCGCCGGCGCGTGCCGGCGATGGGGCGCATCTCGACGCTCTCCCCCTCCACGCGGACGAGGAGCTCCGGCGACGCGCCGACCAGCACGGCGTCGCGCGCCGCGAGATAGAACATGAACGGCGACGGGTTGATCATGCGCAGCGCCCGGTAGATCGTGAGCGGGTCCAGGTCGCCGATGTCGGCCGCGAACCGCTGCGAAAACACGATCTGGAACGCATCCCCGGCGTGAATGTACTCGCGGCACCGCTGGACGCCTTCGAGGTACCGCTCGCGCGTCATGTTCGAGCGCAGGGCGAGCCGCGTGACCTTGGCCGCCGGCGGGGGCGCCGGCAGCGGCCGGCGGAGCAGATCGATCCACTCCCGGATGCGTTCCTGCGCGGCGCGGTACGCGCGCTCCGCGCCGTCCTCGACGTAGGCGTTCGCGATCACGCGCAGCCGGTGCGCGCGGTGATCGAACACGACCACCGTGTCGGCCAGCGCGAGCTCCAGGATCGGGAAGTTGCGGTCGTCGGGGGGGCGGTGCGGGAGGCGCTCGATCGTGCGGATGAGATCGTAGGAAAAATATCCCACCAGCCCGCCGTAGAATCGAGGCAGGCCCGCCTGCTCGGCCGGCCGGTACCGGCGCATGATGTCGCGCGCCGCCTCCAGCGGATCCTGCGCCAGCCGACGCACGACGCCGCGCTCCGTGATCTCGACGCCGGACAGCGTCGCCCGCAGCGTCAGCGCGGGGGCCGCGCCCAGAAACGAGTAGCGGGCGAGCTTGTCGCCGCCCTCCGCGCTCTCCAGCAAGAACGCGTGGGGCAGGTGACGCAGCCGCATGAACGCGGAGATCGGCGTGTCGAGATCCGCCGGGACCTCGCACGTCACGGGGACGAGGTTGCCCTCGCGGGCCCGCCGGTCGAACTCCGCCGGCCCCGGAGCGATCAAGGTGTCCTGCACCATCGCCTCCCTACGCCTCCCCGCGCGCCGCCCCGAGACGGACCCGCGCGGCGCGGGCCCGCTCGAGGAGGGCACCCGTACGGTCCCGGTCGTCGAGCGCGGCCTCGAGCTGCGCCAGCTCCGAACGAAACGCGGCGAGCGCCTCCGCGATCGGCGCGCGATTGAGCCGGCAGATCTGCGTCCACAGTTCCACCGGGCTCGCTGCGACCCGCGTGGCGCCGAGAAAGGCCGGCCCCGCCGTGCCGGCGGCGCCGTCAGCGACGCGCACCAGGGCCGCGGCGATCAGGTACGGCAGGTGGCTCACGATCGCCACCGCGCGATCATGGGCGTCGGGGGCCAGCACGACGGGGCGCGCCCCGATGGCGCGCGCCAGGTCCGCCAGCCGGGCGACGGCCGCCGCGCCGGCGCGCTCCGTGGGCGTGAGCACGTACACCGCGCCCTCGAACAGCTCGGCGTCCGCGGACGCGACGCCGCTCCCCTCGTTGCCCGCCATCGGGTGTCCCCCCACGAACACGGCGCCGGGACGTACGGCCATCGCCTCGATGGCGCCGACGATGTCCCCTTTGACGCTCGTGACGTCCGTCAGGATCGCGTCCGGGCGGAGGTGCGGCAGCGCCCGCCGGGCCGCGGGCACGACCGCATCCGGCGGCGTGGCCAGCACGACGAGGTCCGCGCCCGCCACGGCGTCCTCCAGGGCGAGCGTCCCGCGGTCGATCGCGCCGCGCACGCGCGCCGCCTCCATCGCGCCGGCCGTCCGCGTCACGCCGACGACCTCGCGCGCCAGCCCGCGGCGGCGCACGGCCATCCCGAGCGAGCCGCCGATCAGGCCGACCCCGACGATCGCGACGCGCGCGAACGGGGTCACCGGTCCCTCACACCCGCCGCCCGACGGCCAGCGCGATCGCGTCCAATTCCTGCATCATGACGGCGAAGTTCTGGGGCGTCAGCTGCTGCGGCCCGTCGCTCAACGCCTTGTCGGGCTCCGGATGCACCTCGACGAGCAGCCCGTCCGCGCCGGCCGCGACCGCGGCCCGCGCCATCGGCGTCACGAGCTTCCACTTGCCGGTCCCGTGACACGGGTCGACGAGGACCGGGAGGTGCGTCAGCGACTTGAGCACCGGCACCGCGTTGAGGTCGAGGGTGTAGCGCGTGTAGTTTTCGAACGTGCGGATGCCGCGCTCGCACAGCACCACGTCGGGGTTGCCCTCGGCGATGATGTACTCCGCCGCGAGGAGCAGCTCCTCAATCGTCGCGCTCGGCCCGCGTTTGAGCATCACGGGATGCCGGGTCCGTCCGGCCTCCCGCAGTAGCGGATAGTTCTGCATGTTGCGGGCGCCGATCTGGACCATGTCCGCGTACTTCGTGACCATGTCCATCTGCCGGACGTCCATCGCCTCCGTGACCACCCCCAGCCCCGTCGCCTCCCGGGCCTCGGCGAGGATCTTGAGCGCCTCCTCCTCGAGCCCCTGGAACGAGTACGGCGACGTGCGCGGCTTGAACGCGCCGCCGCGCAGGAGCTTGGCGCCCGCCAGCTTGACCGCCTCCGCGGTCTGCAACACCTGCTCGCGCGTCTCGACCGAGCACGGACCCGCGATCACGACCACGCTGCCGCCCCCGATGGGGACGTCGCCGACCCAGACCGTCGTGTCCTTGCCGCCGTGAAACTCCCGGGCGACCAGCTTGTACGGCTGCAAAATCCGGACGACGCTCTCGACGCCCGCCATGGCCTCCAGGCTGTCGCGGAGCACCTCCTTGGTATGGCTGTCCCCCACGACGCCGATCACGGTGCGTTCCACGCCCTCGTTGACCTGGCATCGCAGGCCCGCATCCTCGATCTTGCGCGTGACGGCATCGCGCATTTCCCGCGTATGAGCCGGGCTCATCACCACGATCATCGCGCCTCCTCCCCACCGGGCCCAAACACGAAACCTCCCGCCCTTTCGGGACGGGAGGCTCTGCCTGCCCGCGGTACCACCCCAGTTCCCCGGTCGCCCGGGGCCGCTCGCCAGGGACGGAGCCCGCAACAGCGACTCGATCCCCCCTCCGGGTTACGGTGGAGGCAGCCGGCGGCGACTACACGGCGGCATCCCGCCGCCTTTCGGTCCGCCCCTCACGGGTCCATTCCGTCCGAGGCCGCCCCCCGCGCTTCCACCGCTTCACGCGGGTCTCTTGGGGCCGTTCCCCGTCGTACTATCCCCGGTCATCGGGATTAGTTGCTCGGATTATAGCATAACGCGCCGCCGCGCAAGTGCCGCCGCACCCCGTAGCCCCCGTAGCCCCCGTAGCCGGCCCGCGGTCGAGCCCCGCGGGCCGGGCGGCGGGACTTCCATGATCCCGGGGGAATAGAGAGCGGAAACAAGACCGGCACCGTACGGCATAGACCGCGTCAAAGGAGCATGCGATGTCCCTCGACACGTGGGCGATCGGACGGCCGAAGACGGAGCTCGACACCCCGGCGCTCCTCGTGGATCTTCCCACGATGGAGCGCAACATCGACCGCATGGCCCGGTACATGCGTGACGCCGGCGTCGGCTGGCGGCCGCACACCAAGGCGCTCAAGACGCCGGCGCTCGCGCACATGCTGCTCCGCGCCGGCGCCCACGGGGTCACGTGCGCGAAGCTCGGCGAGGCGGAAGTCATGGCCGCGGGCGGCGTCCGCGACATCCTGATCGCGAACCAGGTGGTCGGAGACCACAAGATCCGCCGGCTCGTCAACCTCGCGCCGCACGCCGACGTCATGGTCGCGGTCGACGGCGAGGACAACGTGCGCGCGATCGACGCCGCCGCTCGTGCCAAGGGCGTGCGCCTGCGGGTGCTGATCGAGGTGAATATCGGCATGCATCGCGCCGGCGTGGAGCCCGGCGACGCGGTCGTCCACCTCGCCCGGCTCGTCCACGGGTGCGAGGGCCTGCGGCTGGCCGGACTCATGGGGTGGGAGGCGCACACGATCCGCATCGCCGATCCCGCCGAGAAGCGCCGCGCGGTCGCGGACGCGGTGGGCCTCCTCGTCCAGAGCGCGGACCGGTGCCGGCGGGCGGACCTGCCGGTGGACATCGTGAGCTGCGGCGGCACCGGCACGTACACGATCACCGCGCGCCTGCCTGGCGTCACGGAGATCCAGGCCGGCGGCGGGATCTTCGGCGACGTCCTGTACCGCACGCGCATGCACGTCGACCACGACTACGCGCTCACGGTGCTCGCGACGGTCACGAGCCGGCCGACACCGCTCCGGATCATCTGCGATGCCGGCAAGAAGACGATGAGCAGCGACGCCGCGCCCCCCGCGCCGGTCGGCGTGTCGCACGTGACCTCGGTGGCGCTGTCGGCCGAGCACGGCAAGATCGAGCTCAGCGAGCCGGACGCCTCGGTACGGGTCGGAGACAAAATCGAGTTCGTCGTCGGGTACTCGGACACCACGGTCTGCCTACACGACGAACTCTACGGCGTGCGGGACGGCCGCGTCGAGATCGTCTGGCCGCTGTTGGGACGCGGCAAGCTGCGCTAGCGTCATGGCCGAACGCCGGCGCGGGTTGACCGTCAACAACGATGCACCGGCGCAACCCGTGCGCGCGGGGTCAGCCAAAGAGGCCGCGCGCGAGCAGACCCAACGAGGCGAGGAACACGAGGCCGAGCACGACGCGGCTGAACGTCTCCGGGTGCAGCACGTCCTGCAACCGGAGCCCCGCCCACGTCCCCACCGCCATCGGAATGCACGCGAGCAGGGCCGTGGCCATCACGGGCCCGCGGTACAGCCCGAGCCGGAGATACGATGCGAACTGCGCGATGTTGCCGACGAAAAACATCATCGTCATCCAAAAGACGAACGCGCGCTTTTCGAGCCGCAGCATGTGCAGATAGCTCGCGACCAGCGGCGAAAAGATCCCCGTGGAGCCGCCGAGCACGCCCGCCGCGAGGCCGATGAGCGGGCCGGCGCGGCGGCCCGCTCCGGGCGGAATCACCTGCGTGAGGCGGAGCGCGCTGGCGGCGACGTACAGCGCGGAGACCGCGCCCACCAGCACCGAAAACGTGCGTGGCCGCATGGCGTGGATCAACAACGCGCCGGCAACCACGCCGGCGACCAGCGCCGCCAGGGTGAAGACGAACGGCCGCATGTCCGCCCGGGTTCCCGGGCCCCGGCCCACGAGGATCAGGTTGCTCACCAGCGTGGGCAGGGTCACGAGCGGGATCGCCGCGGCCGGGCCGAGGACGATCGAGAGCACCGGGATCGCGATCAGCGGAAAGCCAAAGCCCACGGCGCCTTTGATCCCCGCGGCCACGCAGACGACGAGCGCGATGGCCGCGAGGCGCGGCGGATCGTACGTCACGCCGACGTCACGCGCCTGAGCGTTTCCTCGAAGTCGGGGAACGACGTCCGGATGCACGCCGTGTCGTCGATCGTCACCGGCGCCTCCGCGCACAACCCCGCCACGGCCAGCGCCATCGCGATGCGGTGATCGCCGCCGCTCTGGAGCCGCCCGCCGCGGAACCGTCTCCCACCTCGGATCACGAGCCCGTCCGGCTGCGGCGCGACCTCGGCGCCGAGCCGGCCGAGCTCGCGCGCGAGCGCGGCGATGCGGTCCGACTCTTTGACGCGGAGCTCCGCGGCGTCACGAATCACCGTCTCGCCGTCCGCCAGGCACGCGGCGACGGCGAGCACGGGCAGCTCGTCGATCGCGCGGGGAATCAGCTCCCCCCCGATGACCGTGCCGCGGAGCCGGCTGCCCCGCACGGTCACCGACCCCACCGGCTCGCCTCCGGCATCCCGCCGGCCCCACACGCGAATGTCCGCGCCCATCTGCGCGAGCACGTCGAGGACGCCCGCCCGCGTCGGGTTGAGGCCGACGTCCGTGACCGTCAGCTCCGAACCCGGCACGAACGCCGCGGCCGCGAGGAAGAACGCGGCGGAGGAGAGATCGCCGGGCACCAGCACGGCGGCGCCCCGCAGCGGCGCCGGACCGCGGAGTCCGACCGCGAGCCCGTTCCGCTGCACGGCCACCCCGAACCCGCGCAGCATGCGCTCGGTGTGGTCGCGGCTCAGCGCCGGTTCACGCACCACGGTCTCGCCCTCCGCAAACAGGCCGGCCAGCAGCACCGCGGATTTGACCTGCGCGCTGGCCACGGGCGTGTCGTAGACGATGCCGCGGAGACCGCCGCCGTCGATCGAGAGCGGCGCAAATCGCCCGCCGGCGCGGCCGGCGACCCGCGCGCCCATGCGCCGCAGCGGCGTCGCCACGCGGTCCATGGGGCGGCGGCGGACGCTCGCATCGCCCGTGACCACGCTATGGAACGGCTGGCCGGCGAGAACGCCGGCCAAGAGCCGGATCGTGGTGCCGGAGTTGCCGACGTCGAGCACGTCGCCGGGCTCCGCGAGAGCCCCGCCGTGGATGGTAAGACGGTCGCCGCCGTCGTCGATCCGCACGCCGAGCGCGCGCACGCAGGCGAGCGTGGCGAGACAGTCCTCGGCCCGGAGAAATCCCTCCACCGTGGTCACCCCGGCGGCGAGACCGCCGAGCAACGCCGCCCGGTGCGAGATGGACTTGTCCCCGGGCACCCGCACGCTGCCACGCAGCGGCCGCCCGGGCGCGACCACGAGCGCGGCGCCGGGCATTACGACCGCGAGGCCAGGTCGGGGCGCAGCCGCGTTGCCCCGCCCAGGTACACGTGCCGGATCTCCATGGCCGCCTTCGGCGTGTTGATGTGCATCAGGATCCGCACGCACCGCGGGAGCGCGCCCGGCACCGGGATCTCCTGCATGCACATGAGCGGCACGTGGGTCCATCCCGGCAGGTCCCGGCCCGCCGCCGCGGGAAAGACGGCATCGAGGTCGGGCGTCATGGTGAAGATCACGCTGGCGATGTCGTCGCTGCGCACGTCGTTCTCGCGCACCATCTCCCGGAGCAACTCCAGCGTGGCGCCGAGAATCGCGTCCTCCGTGTTGGCGTCGACCGTGATCGCGCCTCGAATGCCGCGGAACGGCATCGCCGACCTCCTCGTCCCGTGCGCCGCGGCCCAGCCGCGATCCCGTCCGTGCTTCGACCGCCGCGCCGGGCCGTCCTCCGCGACGCCGGCCGGCTACCGAGCGGCTTGGCTCAAGGCGACCGCGGCGCGCAGGCCCAACAGGTAACTGTCCGGGCCGAACCCGGCGATCTGGCCCCGCGCGACCGGCGAGATGACCGAGACGCCGCGGAACGCCTCGCGGGCGTGGATGTTGGTGACGTGTACCTCCACCACGGGCAGGGCGATGGCGGCGATCGCGTCGCGCAGCGCGATGCTGTAGTGCGTGAGCCCGCCCGGGTTGAGCACGACCGCGCCGTACGCGCCCCGGGCGGCGTGGAGCCGGTCGATGATCGCGCCTTCGTGATTGGACTGGAACGTCTCGACGGCGACGCCCAGTTCCTCGGCGAGCGCCCGGAGACGGCGATCCACCTCGGCCAGCGTCACGGTGCCGTAGAGATGCGGCTCGCGGCTGCCCAGCAGGTTGAGGTTGGGCCCGTGAATCACGAGGACCTTAGCCATCGTCGAGCACCTCCCGGATGAGGGACGGCGGGACGTCGTCGCGCACGGTGGTGCGCCCGACGCCGGCCGGCAGCACGAACCGCAGCCGCCCCGCCCGCGCCTTCTTGTCGAGCGCCATCGCCCCGGCGATCGCGTCGGGCGCCGGCCGGTGCGCGAGGCGCAGGTCGGCGACGCGGACCGGCAGGCCGGCCAGGCGCAGCAGCGCCGTCTGCCGCTCGAGCAGCCCGGCATCGCACACGCCGAGCCGCACCGCCAGCCGGGCCTCCAAGGTCATCCCGACGGCCACCGCCTCGCCGTGTGTCACACCGCGGTAGGCGGCGGCGGCCTCGATGCCGTGCCCGATCGTGTGCCCGTAGTTGAGCACGATCCGCCCCGCGTCCTCCCGCTCGTCTCCGGCGACGACCCCCGCCTTGTAGGCCGCGCAGCGGGCGACCACGGCCGTCCGCGCCTCCGCGTCGCCCCGCAATACGGCGCCGAGGCAGTCCTCCAGGTACGCGAACAGCCCGGGGGCGCCGATCACGCCCGTCTTGACCACCTCCGCCAGGCCCGAGCGCACCTCGCGCGCCGGGAGCGACGCCAGTGTGTCGATGTCCGCGATGACGACCACTGGCTGGTGCACCGCGCCGATCAGGTTTTTGCCGCGGGCGTGATTGACCGCGGTCTTGCCGCCGATCGACGCGTCGACCTGGGCGAGCAACGTGGTGGGGACCGCCGCCCACGCGATGCCCCGCAGGAACGTGGCCGCCACAAACCCGCCGAGATCGCCCGCCACGCCGCCGCCGAGCACGACGAGCACGGACCCGCGGTCGAGCCGCGCCTCGAGCAACCGGCCGTACAGGCGGTCGGCGGCGCGCAGGCTCTTGCTCGTTTCGGCCGCCGGGACCGTGATCGTTACGGGGTCGTACCCCGCCGCCCGGAGCGATGCGGCGAGGCGAACGCCGTACAGCGCGTCGAGCCGGGGGTGCGTGAGGATCGCCGCGCGTCCGGCCGGGCCGAGATCCCGCAGGTAGCCGCCGGCGTGATCGATGAGGCCCCGGCCGATCCGCACGTCGTAGCCGCGGGATGCCGCGGCCACCCGCACGACGTGGGCCGCGCCGCCGCCGGCGCCCGGCGCGCGACCGTCCCGGCCCTTCCACGTCGCCGCGAACATCTCCACCAGCCGCACCGCGTCCTCGGGCTGCAGCGTCGAGGTGTCCACGACCAGGTCGGCGTCGTCGTACAACGGGCCGCGCTCGTCCAGGAGGCGCCGCACGCTCTCCTCCGGATCGGCGCCCAACAGCGGGCGCCCGGTCCCGCGGCCGACGCGGGCCAGGATCGCCGCGGGCGCCGCGCGCAGCGCCACGATCACGCCGCCGCGGCGCAGGTGCGCCATGTTTTCCGGGTTGAGCACCACGCCGCCGCCGGTGGCGATCACGCTGCCCTGCGCATTGCCGACCGCGGCCACGACCTCGGCTTCGAGGCGCCGAAACGCCGCCTCGCCGTCCTCGGCGAAGATCCGCGGGATCGGCCGCCCCGCGCGCTCCTCGATCAGGACGTCGGTGTCCACGAACGGGCGGCCGAGCCGTGACGCCAGCGCGCGGCCGAGGGCGGTCTTGCCCGTCCCCATGAAGCCGATGAGCACCACGTTGTGGCGCACGCCGCGCCTACGCCTCCGGACCGGTGCGCACCCACCGCAGGTACGCCTCGTGCGCGGCGCGCATCTCCGCCAGGCTGTCGCCCCCGAACTTCTCCACCATGGCGTCGGCGAGCACGATCGCGGCCATCGCCTCGCCGATCACGCCCGCGGCGGGCACCGCCGTGACGTCGCTGCGCACGACCGCGGCCTCCACGCGCCCCTTGGTGACGATGTCCACGGACGCGAGCGGGCTGCGGAGCGTGCTGAGCGGCTTCATCGCCACGCGCACCACGAGCGGCTCCCCGGTCGTCATGCCGCCTTCCGTCCCGCCCGCCTGGTTGCTCCGCCGGTAGAAGCCGCGCTCGCGATCGTACAAGATCTCGTCGTGCGCCGCGGACCCCGGCAATCGCGCCTCGGCGAACCCCTGCCCGATCTCGACCCCCTTCATCGCATTGATCGACATCATGGCCTGCGCCAGCCGGCCGTCGAGCCGCCGGTCCCAATGCACGTAGGTCCCGAGGCCCACGGGGAGCCCGGTCACGACGACCTCGAAGACGCCGCCCAGGGTGTCGCCTCGCTCGCGCGCCTGGTCGATCGCCGCGATCATACGCGCCTCGGCGTCCGGGTCCACGCAGCGCAGCGGCGACCGCTCCGCGGCCGGGCCGATGTCTTCCGGCCGCTCCGGGCGGCGCGCCGCCGCGATCCCGCCGAGCTCGACGACATGGCTCGCCAGCGCGATGCCAAACTGCGCGAGCAGCGTCCGGCACACCGCGCCCGCCGCGACGCGGGCCGTCGTCTCGCGCGCGCTCGAGCGTTCCAAGACGCGACGGACGTCGTTGAAGCGATACTTGAGGGCGCCGGCCAGGTCCGCGTGGCCCGGACGCGGCCGCGTGAGCGGCGGTTCCTCGCGGCGCCAATCCTTGTTCCCGATCAGGAGGCCGATCGGCGCGCCGATCGTCGTCCCGCCCATCACGCCGCTGTAGATCTCGGCGCGGTCTTGCTCGATCTGCATGCGGCCGCCGCGCCCGTAGCCCTGTTGCCGCCTCGCAAGCTGCCCGTTGATGTCGTCCTCCGCGAGGGGCATCCCCGCGGGCATCCCCTCCACGACGACCAGGAGGCCGCGGCCGTGAGACTCGCCGGCGGTCAGAAATCGCACCATCGTGTCACCGTCCCGTAGGGGCTCCGGCGGGAGGTTCCGCCGGCAGCCCGAGCGCCTGCCGCATCGCACCGATCGGGGCCGGGCATCCCGTCCAAATCTCGAACGCCCGCGCGCCCTGATACACGAGCATCGCCAGCCCGCCGAGCGCGCGGCACCGGCGCCCGCGGGCCTCGCGCAGCAGCGCCGTCTCCCGCGGCTCGTAGATCATGTCCATGACGAGCAATCCCGGGTGCAGCGCGTCCGCCGCCACCGGCGAGAGGCCCCGCTGCGCCCCGCCACCGACCGTTGTAGCCTGGATCAACACCGCCGCGTCGCGCACCGCGGCGTGGATCCGGACGCCGTCGAGCGGCAGCGCGTCCACCGGGCACGAGGGGAAGGAGCGGCGCAGCGCCTCCGCCAGCGCGGCCCCGCGGTCCCAGTTGCGGTTCGCGATCACGACCGAGGCGGCGCCGGCGCCGGCCAGGGCAAACGCCGCGCCGCGCGCGGCGCCCCCGGCGCCGACCACGACCGCGCGCGTCCCGGCCGGCTCCACGCCCCCGTCGCGGCGCAGCGCCTCCAGCATCCCCGCGCCGTCCGTGTTGTGGCCGATGAGGCGCCCGCCCGCCACCTGGATGGTGTTCACCGCGCCGATGGCGCGGGCCTCGTCGGTGGTCTCGTCAAGGTACGCGAGCGCCGCTTCCTTGTGCGGCACCGTCACGTTGGCGCCGGCAATGCCGAGCGGCACCAGGCCGCGCAACGCGTCGGGCAGGCGGTCGCGGGGCACCGGGAAGGCCACGTAGCACCAGTTCAGCTCGAGCGCGGCGAAGGCCGCGTTGTGCATGCGCGGCGACAGACTCTCCCGCGCGGCGCTGCCAATCAATCCCACAACCGAGGTCGCACCGTCGATCCGCGTATCCCGCCTCCCGCCGCTGCTTCCCCAAATTATAGTCACCGAGCCCCGCGCGCGCCAGCGCGCGGCACGGGCAGGCCACCGATGCCGGCGGGGACGATCGCGACGTCCGCGATCCGCGGCGTCCGCCGCACAGGGGCTGCCGGGGCCATGCCCGAAGAGGGTCGTCACCGACGCACGGGGGAGGCCCGCATGAAGTACGAAGGGCAGGAGTTCTACGAGATCACCGTCGCCGGGCTCCGCCGCCGGCTGCCGGTGGTGCCGATCACAGACTCGCTGTGGATCGCCGCGTTTGTGCTGTGGGGCGACGTCGAGATGACGAACGTGTGCGCCCGGCAGATCGCGGAACGCCTGCGCTCCACCGTATTCGACTGCATCGTCTCGGTCGAGGCCAAGGCGCTGCCGCTCGCGCACATGGTGGCCACGTACCTCTCGAACCCGCTCACCGGACGGTACTTCCCGTACGTCGTGTGCCGCAAGAGCGTCAAGGGATACATGAAGGACCCGCTCACGGTCGAGGTCAAATCCATCACGACCGCCGCCACGCAGACCTTGGTGCTGGACGGGGTGGACGCCGGCCGCCTGCGCGGCGCGCGGGTGGCGGTCGTCGACGATGTCGTCAGCACCGGCGGGAGCCTCCGCGCGGTGGATGAGCTGCTCCGCCGTGTCGGCGCGACGACGGTCGCGCGCGCGGCGGTCCTGCTCGAGGAGGGCGGCTATCACAACCCGGATCTGATCGCTCTCGGGGCGCTCCCGATCTTCACCCGCTGACCGCGTGGCCGACGAACGCCTCCGGGCGCGCCCCGCCGTCTACAGCGCCGGCGCGTTCGGCGCCAGCATGCTCCTGCAGACCATCGTGCTGTGGGCGGTGTACTTCTACGCGCCGCCGTCCGGCGCGGTGCGGTTGCCGCCGGAGTGGATGGGACTCGCGCTGGCGGGGGGCCGGATCGTCAACGCCCTCAGCAATCCTCCCGTCGCGTTTTGGAGCGACCGGCTTCGCAGCCCGTGGGGCCGGCGGCGTCCGTTTCTCGCGGTGGGCGCGCCGGCCGTGGCCGCGTGCTTCGTGCTGTTGTGGATCCCGCCGCCGGCGTCCCCCCCGGTCACGGCGCTCTACGTCCTCTGCGTGCTCATGGGATTTTTCTTTTCCTTCTCTCTCACGATGAACCCGTACGCCGCGCTGCTGCCCGACATCACGCCGGGCGGATGCGGGCGTGTGGCAATCGCGTCGTGGCAGGCGGGCGCCTCCATCGGCGGCGTGGGGATCGTCATGGTGTCGTCGCCATGGCTCATCGCCCACGGCGGATTCGGCGTGATGGGCGCCGCGGTCGGCGCCGCCGCGCTCGCGACGCTCTGGCTCGTCGCCGCGGGCATCCGCGAGCCGGCGCCCGTGGCGGTCTCGGGGATGGCGTTCTGGCGTGAGATCACGAGCGTGCTCGCGGATCCCGCGTTCCGCGTATACGTCGTCAGCCTGGCGCTGTTGTGGACCGGCACCAGCATGGTCAACTCCGCGGTGGTCTATGTGATCACCGTGCTGATGCGGCTGTCGCAGGACACGGTCGGCGCCGTGCTCGGCGCCACGTTTGTGTGCACGCTCGCCGCGTTCCCGCTGCTCGGTCGCCTGACCCGCGCGATCGGCACCGCGGGCGCGCTGCGGTGGACACTGGGCGCCGCGTCCGCCGTCATCCCGTTGATCGCGGCGATCGGACTCGGCGGGGTGCCGGGCACGCCGGCCGTGCAGGGATACGCGCTGATCCTCCTCGCCGCCGCGCCGCTCGCGGGCCTCCTGGTGCTGCCGAACGCCCTCGTGGCGGACATTGCGGAAGCCGCGCGCCTGCGTAGCGGCGAGGGGCAGGAAGCGATGTACTACGCGGTGCAGGGGCTGATTCTCAACGCCGCCTCGGCGGGCGCCTCGGCGCTCCTGGGGGTGCTCCTCGCGCTCGGAGACAGCCCCGGTCGCTCCCTCGGACTCCGGCTCATTCCGATTGTGGGCGCCGGGTGCACGCTGCTGGCGCTGCTGGCGTTCCTTCGATTCCCGGGCGCCGGGCGGCCGCTGCTTCGAGGTACGACGTCTCGTTGAGCAATTCCACGCGCGCGCCGGTCTCGCCGAACACGACGAGGTTGATCGCCGCGTTGTCCTGCCGGATGGCCCAGTAGCGGCTGAGCGGCGCGCCGAGGACCGCGAGCAGGATCGTCTTGTTGAGGCCGCCGTGCGCGACGGCGGCGATCGTCGCCCCGGGGTGCCGTCCCACCATGCAGGCGACGGCGCCGAGCGCGCGCGCCTGGAGATCCGCGAGCGCTTCCCCGCCGGCGGGCGTGACGCCCTGCGGATCCCGCCGCCGGGCCCGCAACACGTCGCCAAACCGGTCGGTGATCTCCGGCGCGGTCAGCCCCTCCCACTCGCCCATGTTGACCTCGCGCAACGTCTCCAGCGTGATGACGGCCAAGCCGTGCGGCGCCGCGATCACCGTCGCGGTATCGCGCGCTCGCGACAGCGGGCTCGTGTAGACCGCGCGCAGCGGGACGGACGCGAGCGTCCGGGCCAACCGTGCCGCCTGGTCACGGCCGCGCGCGCTCAGCGTGCTGTCGATCTGGCCCTGATAGCGCTCCTCGGCGTTCCAGTCGGTCTGCCCGTGGCGGATCAGGTAGAGACGGGTCTCCTGCGCCGGCGCCGGCAGGTGGAGACGGGCGTGGGTCGCGCCGGGACCGGTCAACCGCCGTGCTGCGCTTGGCGCGCCACCTCTCGCAGCGCGGCCGCGGTCGGCTCGGACGCGAGGGACGAGGGATCTTCTTCCCAGGAGGCGCCGGAACCCGGCGTCGCGGATGTCACGACGGGTTCCTCGGCGGCGGCCGAGGGTTCCGGCGCGCCGCCGCTGTCGGCAAACGCGGTGTCGGCCATCGCGTCGGGGGCCGGGAGCGCCTGCTGGACCTCGTGCATGGCCGACGAGGCTTCCTCAGTGAACTCGCTGAACGCGGAGCGCGCCTCCTCCTGGGCGCCGCGCACGGCGTTGCGAAAGTCCCGCATCGCGCGGCCCAGGCTGCCGCCGAAGCCCGCGAGCCTCGACGGCCCGAGGATCAGCAAGGCGATCACGAGCAGGATCATCAGCTTTTCCGGGTTGTCAAACATCGATACACCCCATCCCCGGCGTCCTTGGACGCCGGGGCATCCTCGGCCATTTTACACCACGGGCAGCGGCGTCAAAAAGATCCCGGGCGCCGCGGGGCGCCCGGGATCCGACCTCGGCGCCACCTCGCGGCTAGCGGAGCGCGCCCATCCGCCTCCGGGACCGGCCCGCCCTGCGGTGTGCCGCGGCCGGCGACCGCCGCCGAGCCGCGGCCGACACCGAGCTGCCCGCCGGCACCTCCGCCGGCCGCTCCGGCCGGTCCGCGCGGTCGTCCGGCTGGGACACCCTGCCCGCGGCGCCCGCGACGGCGGCGAGATACCGCTGATAATACCGCTCGACGCTGCGCCGCGTGATTTGAAAGGTCGGCGTCCGGTGCGGGCGAATCGCGCCGCTGAACGTGCGCGGAATATGCAGCAGTTCGTGGATCAGGATGCGGTCCTGCTCCGATTCCGGCAGCCGGCCGAACTCCGGCTCGATGATCTCCACCACGTAGGCCGGCCCGATGCCGAGGACCTGCTGCCACAACGCGGGCAGTCCCCAGATCCGCGCCCATGCCTCCGAGGTGGAGCCGTACCCGCGTACGCAGAAGATGCGCGCGGGATCAACGTGCCGGAACCCCAGGGCCGTCACGATGCGAGCCAAACGCGCGTGCGTCTTAGAACAAAGCTCCCAGCGCATCGCCGCCTGCCGGGCCTAGCGCGCGGCGGAGCCGCTCTGCCCGACGCCGGCCGCTGTACGGCCGAGATTGCGGAGCAGCAAGATCTGACCGCGATGGTACCCGAGATGTTCGAGGTAGTGCAGGAGCGCCCACAACTTCGTGGGGCGCTCCCCGCCCCGGGGATTGTTGATCGGCGCCGTGAGATCCGCCACCGCGAGCCCCGCCAGCACGCGCCGGGTCCGGTCGCGGGCCTCCTCGACCAACCGGAGCACGTCCCCGCGGGCGGGAGTGTCGTGCACGAACTCGGCGTCGCGGTTGCGATGGGCCGGCACGCCGCCGATCGCCTCGCCGATCCACCAGCGCTCGCTCCCGGCGAGATGGCGCAGCAGGATCGCGATGGAGTTGAATTCGGGACCGGGGCACCACTGAAAGAGTTCGTCGTCCACCGCCTTGACCGCGTCGAGCAGCGACGACCACACCTCATCGAGATGCTCGGCGACTCCCTGCACGGCGATGTCCATCCGATCGCCTCCCCATGGGGGCCGGTGCAGCGCCCGGTGCTCTCTTCGCCGCCCGGGACGTTTCCTCCCCTGCGCGCCCGTCCGGGATGGGCCCGCCGGGACGCGCGCCGGGCGTGGTGGACACGGACCTCACGGGAAGAAGGCGTCGCACCCGCGGCGCGACGTCACGACCGCGATCCGACGACGCCGAGTCGATGATCGATCGCGTAGGCGCCCGGACCGGCGAGAATCAGCATGAGCGCGACGGCGATGATCAGCAGGTTGTACTCGTACCCGCCGTCCTGCACCCAGAAGCCGTGGCGCCCGGCAACCGCCGAGATCGCCACGACCATCGTGATGACGATCGCCAAGGCGCCGAGCGGCGTGAGAAAGCCGAGGCCGACCAGCACGCCGCCGCCGAACTCGCCGAGCCCGGCGAGCACGGCCCAGAACCGGCCCGGACGAATCCCCACGCCTTCGAAGTACCTCGCGGTCCCGGCGATCCCGCCGCCCCCAAACCAGCCGAACAGCTTCTGCCCGCCGTGCAGGACGAAGGTGAACCCCAGCCAGACGCGGAGGATCAAGAGCGCGAGGTCCACCATCACGTCTCGCCGCCCTCGGCCCGCGCGACGATCGGCGCGATGGCGGCCACACGGTCCCCCTCGTCCAGCCGCTTGAGGCGCACGCCCTGCGCGGACCGGCCCTGCGTGGAGATCTCCTTGACGGACACGCGACTCACGATGCCCCGGGCCGTGATCACGAGGATCTCCGTGTCCTCGCGGATCGCCCGGATCGCCACCACGTCGCCGGTCTTCGCGGTGAGCCGGATGTTCTTGATCCCCGAGCCGCCGCGCGTTTGCAGCCGGTACTGACCGAGGGGCGTGCGCTTGCCGAGCCCGAGCTCCGTGACCGTGAGGAGCTCGTCGCCCTCCCCGCTGCGCGCCATCCCGACCACCGCGTCGTCCGTGCGCAGGCGCATGCCGATGACCCCGTGCGCCTGACGCCCCATCTCGCGCGCGTTGGATTCCTTGAACCGGATCGCTTGCCCGCGCCGCGAGGCCAGAAAGATCTCCTGCCGGCCGTCCGTCAGGTGCACGCCGACCAGCTCATCGCCCCGATCGAGGCTGATCGCGACGATGCCCGCCCGCTTGGCGTTGAGGAACTCCATCAACCCGGTGCGCTTCACGCACCCGCGGCTGGTCGCAAAGAACAGGTAGCCCGCGTCCTCGAGCGACCGAATCGGGATGATCGCGTTGACGCGCTCACCCTGCGCGACGTTCAACAGGTTGGCGAGACTGACGCCCTTGGCGGTGCGGCCCGCTTCCGGCACCTCGTACGCCTTGAGCCGGTACACCTTGCCCCGATTCGTAAAGAAGAGGAGAAACGCATGGCTCGTCGTGACCTGGACGAGCTCCACGTAGTCCTCCTCCTTCGTCTCCATCCCCATGACGCCGCGGCCGCCGCGGCTCTGGCGCCG
>JAJPJL010000131.1 GCA_021324255.1 Bacillota bacterium | reverse complement strand
AGCGTCCACCGGATCGGCTGCCAATCGGGATCCACGATGAGATAGTCGCCGGTGTACAGTTCGATGCGGTTGCCGTCGGGGTCGCGCAGGTAGAGGAAAAACGCGTTGGAGAGCCCGTGGCGCCCGGGGCCGCGCTCGATCCGATCGACCGCGCCCGCGGCGGCGAGCACGTCGCACGCGCGCAGCACGGCCAGCTGGTCCTGAACCCAGAACGCCGCGTGGTGGACGCGCGGACCGATCCCGGTCATGAGCGCGAGGTCGTGCACGTTTTGCTTGCGGTGCAGCCAGATCGCGAAGAGCCGCGGCGGGTCGTCACCGGTGTCCGTGTACTCCGAACAGGCAAACCCGAGGGTCTTCTGATACCAGCGGGCCGCGGCCGCCACGTCGGGCACCTGGCAGTTGAAGTGATCGAGGCGCATGACAAACGCGCCCCGGTGCAGGTCGTAGCGCTGCAGGAGACGGTCTACGCGCTCGACCCGGTGAAAGAACTCCACCGGCAGGCCCGCCGGATCCTGGAGCCGGAGCGCGCGGCCGTGGCCGGGGCTGTCCTCCACCCACCGCGCCGGCAGGCCGTCTCGCTCCGCGATCTCCGCGAGCCGCGCGAGGTCCTGCTCCGCGGCGACGCGATACGCCAGATGCGCGACGCCCGGGGACGGCGCCCGGCGCAGCAGCAGGCTGTGGTGGTCACGCTCCTCGTAGCCGCGGAGGTAGAGCCGGTCTCCGTCGCGCCCGCTCTCCACGAAGCCCAGGAGGTCCACGTAGAACTCGCGCGCCCGCGCGAGATCCGTCACCCGGAACTCGACGTGGGCGCATCGCAGGACGTTGAACGGGGGGTGCCCCGCGGCGAGATCGATCTCAGGAGTCATAAAAGATCTGCACCTCCTCCGGGTTCCACACCTCCACGGGGTCGCGCGGCGCCGCGGCGGGCTCGCGCAGGCGGTGGTAGCGGCCGCCGAAGAAGAGGAGCGGCCTGAGCGGGGGGGCGGCCTGGTAGAGCGCGAGCGCGCGCCCCAGGACGAGCTCATGGTCGCCGCCGTCCAGCCTTCGCTCGACCCGGCACCCGACGGCGGCGAGGCATCCGACGAGCCGGGGTCCCCCGACCCACGGCTCGAACCGGTGCTCCGGCGGGGTCGCGTGCGGCCAGGCCTCGGCGAAGTACCGCGACAGCGGCTGCTGGTCCTCGGCGAGCACGTTGAGCGCGAACGCGCCGGCGTGCCGCAGGATCGGGAGCATCCGGGCCGCGCGATTGACCGAGACGCACACGAGGAGCGGGTCCAGCGACACGGACATCACGGCGTTGACCGTCATCCCATGCGGCCCCCGGGAGCCGGCGGCAGTCATCACCGCGACGCCCGTGGCGAACAGCCCCATGACGCGGCGAAACTCCGTGGGCTCGGGGCCGGCCCGCCCCGCGGTCCCCATCCTACTCCGTCGGCGCGGGCGCCGGGGCGGCGCGGTCGGCGCGCTCCAGGAACTCCCGGACCCGCTCCATGTACGGCCGGCGGTCGTACGCGTTGAACATCGCGCCCGCCATCCGCACCGGGTCGCCGAAGAAGTAGCGCTCGTACAGCGCCTGGCGCGACCCGAACGCGCTCAGGGCGATGTCCCACGCGAGCCGGAACAGCTTGATGCGGCTGACCGCGTCCGCGCGCGCCGCTTGATAGTACCGCCGGATGGTGTCCGCCTGCGGCCCCCCGAGGTCGCGCTCCGCCGGGATGGCCATGAACCCGGACGCGCCGAGCTGCTGCAGGATCTCCACCAAGCGCGGGTACATCCGCGTGTACATGTTTCGCGCGGCGTCGAGCGGCGGCCACGCGGGCTGCATGATCCCCCACCGGTTGACCTGGGCCTCGACCTCGCTGGTCCGCAGAAACGCGCGCATCGCCTCCAGGTCCACGATGATCTCGGCCATCTTTTCGTGCACGTGCTGGAACGGCTCGATCGCGATGGCGTCGACGATGAGCGAGGCCACGCCGAGCACAAACTCCGTCTTGGCCACGTTCTTGGTCACGACCTGGTGCGCCATCTGCGCCACCGCCCCCGTGGCGGCGAACGCGCGGTTGCACTTGTCCACATCCCACAGCAGGAACACCCGCTCCCACGGCACGAGCACGTCGTCGAAGATCACCACGGCGTCCATTTCCTCGAATCTCGCCGCAAGGGGATGATCGAACGGCGACTTCCCGTAGTCGAACGACTCCCGGCACAGAAACCTGAGGCCCGGCGTCTCCGTGGGAAGGGCCACGGCGTACGCGTACGGCGCGTCGTCAGGGCCCGCCTTGAGCAGCGTCGAGGGGAACACCATGATCTCGTCGGCCGTGGGCAGCGTGGCGAGCATGCGGGCGCCGCGCAGCACGACGCCGCGCGGCGTTTCCTCCGCGATCCGCGCCGCCAGGAACGGGTCCGCCTGCTGGGACGGCCCCACCGACCGATTGGCCTGGGGGTGGATGAGCGTGTGCGTCAGGCACAGGTCGTGCTCGCGGACGTACTCGTAGTAGCGCCGGATGTGGTCGCCGAACCGCGGGTCGTTCTCCCCGCAGTACGCCGAGGCGGACGCGTAGCCGACGAGCGCCCGGTTGAGGTAGTCGGGCGTCCGCCCCATGAAGCCGCCGGAGTAGTCGGCCCAGCGCTTCATCATGCCGCGCACGCGCACGAGATCGTCGTGGGTCCGGGGCATGAGAAAGGACAGGCCGACGGGATCGCCCGTGCTCGGCGAGACGTAGGTCATCTCGCCGCGGATCCGGGGATCGTGCTGCATGTCGTAGAGCGCCGCCACGCTGCGGACGACGTTGCGGAAGGCCGGATGCTCGACCGGGTCCGCCACGCGCGCGCCGTCGATCCACAGCTCGCGCGGCCGCTCCCGAAGGCCCTGAAGAAACTGCGCCCCCGTGCGTGCGGGCACCGCCTACCCTCCGCGCGCCGCCGGCGGCACCTGATCGGCCACCACGGGGTTCTCCAGCGCGCCGATCCCGTCGATCTCCAGACGCATCAGGTCTCCCGGGTGGACGTGGGAGATTCCCTTCGGCGTGCCGGTCAGGATGAGATCGTCGGGCTCCAGCGTCATGATCGCCGAGATGAACTCGACGAGCTCGGGAACGCGATGAATCAGGTGCGCCGTGGTCCCCTCCTGCCGCAGCTCGCCGTTGACGTACGCGCGCAACCCGAGCGCGTGAGGGTCGGCGATCTCGCCTTCCACCACCCACGGCCCCACCGGGCCGAACGTGTCGTACCCCTTGGCACGCACCGGCGGCCGGTAGAAGTTTTTGACGAAGTCGCGCACGGTGAGATCGTTGGCGATCGTGTAGCCCCGGATCACGTCGTAGGCCCGGCCGGCGCGCACGCGCCGGCACGTGCGCCCGATCACGACCGCGAGCTCGACCTCGTAGTGCATGTACTCCGCGCCGGCCGGATACACGACCGGCGCGCGGTGGCCGATGAGCGACGAGAGCGGCTTGAAGAACAGCGCCGGCTCCTCCGGCGTGCGGATGCCGAGCTCGTCGGCGTGGTCGGCGAAGTTGAGGGCGAGCCCGACGACCTTGGTGGGCAGCACGGGCGGGAGCCACACGACGGACGCGGGATCGTGCGCGCGGCCCCCGCCGTCGTGGAGCACGCCGTCGCTGAACGTCCCGGCGTGGATCGTTCCTTCCGCGGCAAACCGGACCCGGCGCATCGCAGGGGGAGTTCACCGGCTGCCCGCGCGGTCCCTCTGCGCCCGCCGCCGGAGGGGATCGCCGCGGGGAGCGTCAGAGCGTGACGACCATCCCGTCTTCCGCGTGCTCGAACGGCAGCGCACCCCGGTGGGCGAGCATCGTGGGACCGAGATGGGTCACGATCAAGCGTTTTGTCTCCAGCTCCGGCCGGTGCGCCATCAACGTGGGCAGGTCGGTATGGTACCGGATCTTTCGGTCGTAGGAGTTGCACTCGCAGATCATCAGGTCGGTCCCTCGGGCCGCCTCCACGAGCGTACCGGTCCACTCCGTGTCGCCGGAGTAGGCGAACACCTTCCCGCCGCACTCGAAGCGGAGCGCGAACGCCGGCGCGCCGCTCTCATGCTCGACGACGTACGGCGTCACCGCGGTCTCGCCGCGCGTCCACCGCCGGGTGGGCGCGAGCTCCGCGATCTCCAGGGGAAACCGCCACCCCGCCGCCCAGGCGCCGGGATAGAGCGCCTCCATCATCGCGAGCATCCGCGCCCGGGTGCCGGGAGGCCCGGCGACGACGAGGGGCGCCGTCCGCCGGCGCAGGAAGTGCGCGTCCATGATCACGTAGGGCAGCCCGCCGAAATGGTCGCCGTGGAGGTGGCTGAGGAACACGGTCCCGATGGCGTTCGTGTCCACCGCGCGCTGCTGCAACGCCGTGACGGCCGACGCGCCGCAGTCCACGAGAAACGCGCTCGACTCGCCCTCCACCAAGATGCACGTGTGGAACCGCCCGCCGCTGCCGAAGGCGTCGCCGGTCCCGAGAAACGTGAGCCGCAAGCGGCCGCCGCGCTACTTTTTCTGAAACGGCGCGAGAATGGCCGACGCCTCTCGCTGCGCCGCGGCGAGCCCCTGATCGACCGTCTCGCGCCCCGTCAGGATGGCTTGCAGGTGGTTGGAGTACATCAACTGGACCTGTCCGCTCTGATGCGTGGCCAGCTCCGCCAGCGCGTACTGGAGCTGGTCGCGGGCCGTGAGCGCCTGAGGGAACTTGTCCGTGTATGCCTTGTAGGACGGAACGCCGAAGGCGGACCGGCGGACTGCGACGTACCCCGAGGCCTCGCTCCAGCGCGCCGCCTGGGCCGGCGCCGTCATCCACTGAACGAACTGCCAGGCCGCCCGCTGGTGGTCCGCCGGCACGCCCCGGAAGATGTAGAGATTGCCGCCGCCGGTCGGCGTCCCGTAGGTCTTGCCCGCCGGCATGAACGCGGTGCCGAACGGGAACTTCGCGTTGTCGTGAATGAACGTGAGGCTGCCGGTCGAATGGTAGATCATGGCAAACTGCCCGTTGGCGAACGCGGTGGGCAGCGTGCCCCAGTCGGTGATGCCGGCGGGTTCCACGCCCGCCGACTGCAGCCTGGACCAGAACGCCAGCGCGGCGTGAGTCGCCGGCGTGTCGAACGAGACCTGCGTGCCCTCCGGATTCGCGAGGCTCGGCTGCCCCGCCTCGATCACGAACCCTTGAAACACCCAGTAGGTGTTGCCGGACGTGGGGATCCCGACGCCCCACTGCGTCACCCGGCCCGCCGCGTCCTTGATGGTCAGCTTCTGCGCGTCGGCGGCGAGCTCCGTCCACGTCTTCGGCGGCTGCGCGGGGTCTAGCCCCGCCCGGCGGAACGCGTCCTGATTGTAGTACAGGATGATCGTGCTCCGCTGAAACGGGATCGAATACGTGACACCGCGGATCTCCGAGTTGCGCATGAACGCCTCGAAGAAGTCGGAGCGGAACCGCTCGCCGCCGGCCTGCCGGATGAACCCGTCGAGCGGGATGATCGCGCCGAGGTCGAGCAACGTGAACAGGTCGGTGGAGAGCAACACGGCCACGTCGGGCGGCGCGCCGCCCATGACGGCCGTTTGCACCTTGGCCATCGTCTGATAGTAGTCGCCGGCAAACGTCGGCGTCACGTGCACCCCGGGGTGCGCCATATTGAAGTCGTCGACCAGCGCGGTCATCACTTTGGCGAGCGGGCCGGAGACCCCCACCGGGTAGTAAAACCGGAGCTCGATCGCCGCGCCCGCCGGCCGCAGCGCGACCATCGGGAACGCGAGGGCCACGACCACCGCGAGACACGCCCACCGCCGCACCACACCGCACCTCCGCGCGCCAACGTGTCCGGGCGCCGCCCGCAACTTCCGGCCTGCGCGCGCCAACTCCTGCCCGTTTGCGCCGGCACACCGCGGGTAAACATGCTCGTGACCGTGCCCGCGGCCATTTCGAGGCGGGCGCGAACATCCCGCGTCTGTCGGGCAATCCAGCGCGGTCCGACGATGCCGAGCAACGACGAGGTCCGTGCTCAGCCGCGGAGCAGGTTCCGGTGCAGCCGGGCCGGGCCGTCCAGCCCGGGCAAACGCTCATGACGCTCGTGCCGGCGACCCGCCGCACCGCGGGTGGTATGGAGCGGCCCGGCGTGGGCAAGATCAATACGAGGCCATCGCGGGGGAACACACGGCGCCGCTCGCGCGGCGCGCGAGGGACCGTAATGGCGCACATGACCCGCCACAGACGGCCCGCGCCGGGTTGGAGCCGGCACGCGGGATCGCGAGACCCTCCCGGACAGACCTCCGCGCGGCGGCGTCGTGCGCGAGCGCATGTGTGATCGCCGCGGGCGCCGCCGGAACCACCGGTCCGATCGATCGTGGCAGCCCGACACACAGGAGGAACCACATGACCAAGTTCGTCACATTCGCGCTCGGCTTGGCACTCTCGGCGGCGTCGCTCGCCGGACCCGCGCTTGCGCAGACGCCGGCGTCACCGCCGCAGATCGGCCCCTACGCCACCCCGCCCGCGGCCAGCGGGCCGACGACGACCATCGACGGGATCATCGCGGACGTTCATCTCACGCAGTGCGACCTGACGCCGGAGGCGCGGTCGGCCCCGTCCCACGGGTGCTGGGCCGTCCTGCAGGTCACCTCCGCGCCGGCGCCGGTTGATCCTCAAGTCGATCACGGCAACGCCGTCGCGCCGACCGCCGCCGTCACGGTGTACGTGATGCCCGGCACGTCAATCACGATGGACAACGGGACGACGGTGCCGATTACGGACCTCCAGAAGGGCGATCGCGTGACCATCACGTACGAGCAGGCGGATTTTGGCAACGTCGCGACCGACATGACATGGCGGGCCCGCTTGGGCAACGGCGTTGGTTGGGGCTACTAGTCCGAGGCTCGCAGATCGAACGATGCCCCACGGGGCGGCGCGCCCTCGGCGTCGCCGCCCCGTGGAACCGCCGGAACGACGCGGCGCCTACCGCTCCTTGGCCTTCCAGAGCCCGAGCGCGGCGCCCGTGGGATCGGCGATCACGCTGAACCAGCCGTACCCGGGGACTTCTGTCACGTCCTTGAGCACGGTCCCGCCAAGCGCTTTCACTTTTTGCGTCGCGGCCCCGACGTCGTCCACCTCCACGTACGCCAGCCACGCGGAGGGCGCACCCGGAACCGGGTGCTTCATGATCCCTCCGCCCGGACCCTGGTCCGGCTTCAGCATCGTGTAGGTCGTCCCACCGCCCATGTCCGTGTCTTCCAGTTTCCAGGAGAAGAGCTTTCCGTAGAACGCCTTGGCCTTCGCCACATCCGTCGTGTTGAGCTCCAGGTGCACGAACGCGTTAGCCATGCCGTCTTCCTCCTCTGCGGGGATTGGGAACGTCTGCCGCTCCATCGTACACGACGATGGTCACATTGCAAGATCGCGGACGCCGCACGCCCCCGACGCCTACCGGAACAGATCCCGCGACGGGTCGCGCAAGAGCGCGGCGGCGCGCCCATCCCCGCTCGGCACGCCCGCGCCGCGGATCAACACGGCCGGCGTCCCCTCGTCGCACTGTCCCTGAAGGAGCGTGGCGGCCCCGGCCAGCTCGTCGGCGACCGCCTCGACGGACGTGCGCATGGCGTACCCGTACCGGTCCGGCCGTCCAATCAGGCTCATCAACGGCTCCAGCCCGGCCGCGCCGATGCAGACGCCGACGGCGCCCTCGCGGTGCGGCCGCCCGTGGCTGTCGTTGATCAGGACCGCGACGGATACGCCGAACGCCCGCCGCACCGCCTCCCGGATCGACCGGGCCGAGGCATCCGGATCGCGGGGCAGGAGGCTGACGACCTCGGGGCCGACGCCCACGTTGCTGTGATCCACGCCGGCGTTGGCGCAGATGAAGCCGAGACGATGCTCGGTGATGAGCACGCCGCCGCGCGCGCGCACCACCTGCTTGGATTCGCGGAGAATGACCTCCACGAGACGCGGATCCTTGCCCGCCTGGCGCGCCAAGCGGATGGCCTCGGGACCGGCGACGACCTCGCCGAGGTCGACCAGGCTGCCCTCGGCCTTGCTGACGACTTTTTGCGCCACCACGAGGACGTCGCCCTCTTGCGGAACGGGCCCGGGCTCGCGCATCGCGTCCACGAGGAGGTCCGGCAACGGCGCACCGGGCCGCACCTCGGGAATGCCCGCGAGTGCGGTCGCCGTCATGGTCCTGCTCATGACCGCACCGCCCGGCCGAGCCTAGGCCGGGCTCGCGACCGCGACGGTGTAGCCGTCCAGCGAGAGATACCGCCTGGCGGCCGCGCCGATTTGCTCGGGCGTGACGGCCCGGATGAGCCCCGGGTAGCGCAACAGATAGTCCAGGCCGAGGCCGAACAGCTCGATCTCGAGCAGCGCCTGCGCGATGCCCGCGTCGGTCTCCAAGCGGACGGCGAGTGATCCGATGAGGTAGTCCCGCGCGTCCTCCAGCTCGCCGCCGCGCACGGGCTCCTGGCGGAGTCCCTCGATCTCGCGGACGATGCCGGCGACGGCGCGCTCGACGTTCTTGGGATTGACGCCCGCGCGTACGGTCCAGGGACCCGCCAGAACTCCGGCCTGCGCCTGACTGTAGACGTAGTAGGCCAGACCTTCCTCGTCGCGCACGGTCGCGCCGAGCCGGCCCATCAGGCCCAGCCTGCCGAGGATCAGATCCGCCATCATCGCGGGGTAGTAGTCCGCGCTCGTGCGGCTGAACCCGGGGACGCCGAGCACGATGTCGGCCTGGGTTTTGCCGGGAATGGACTCCGTCCGCCGCTGCACCGACGAGCCGGGCGATGCCGCGGGCACCGCTGGGGGCCCGTCCGGCGGCGCCGGTTGCCAGGCGGCAAAGGCATGATCGAGCCGCGCCAACACCTGGTCGGCTCGGACGTCGCCGACGACGGCGAGCGCGGCCCCGTTGGGCCGGTACCACCGGCGGTGAAAATCCACGAGTGCGTCGCGCGTGAGCGCGGCCACCGTCTCCTCTTCGCCCTCCAGCGACCGGTGATACGGATGGCCGGCGGGAAACGCCGCGGCCCGGAACGCCCGGTCCGCCACGGCTCGCGTGTCGTGGCGAGCCTCCCGGATTCCGGTGATGAGCTTCGCCCGCTGCTTCTCAATCTCGGCCGGCGGAAACGTCGGGTGGATCAAGACCTCGGCCAGCATGTCGAGGAGCAGGGCCGCGTCTTCGGCCAGGCACCGCACGCCGAACGAGACGCCCTCCACGTCGGCCCGCACGTTCAGGCTCGCCCCGAGCGAGTCGAGCGTCAGCGCCAACCGTTCCGACGTGTACCGCGCCGTGCCGCGCGTCAGCAGCGACGCGGTCAGCAGCGCCAACCCTTCGCGTCCCTCCGGGTCGCGGATCCCGCCCGCGTGCAGGTAGCCACGCACGGTGAACGCGGGCGTGCCGCGGCTCTCCCGAACCAGCACCGTCGCGACCTCGCGGAGCGGGCGCCGCTCGACCGCTTCCGGCGTGATCGGGACGGAGACGGCCGCCTCGCTCGCGGCACCGGCCCGGCTGTGCGCCTCAACCATGGTGCGCCACCTCCTCCATCGCCGCGCTCGCCGCGCCCCCGGCGGCGGGCTCGGGGAAGTACCAGCCCACGGTCCGGTTCTGCGCGGCAAACGTGCGGGCGGCGGCGGCCCGCATCGCCTCGGGCGTGACGGCCGACAATCCGTCCCAGAATCCGCCCAGGAACTCGGGGCCGGCGACGATTTCCATGCTGCCGAGCAGCACGGCCTGGGGTGAGACGCCGTCCGCGGCGTAGACCCACTGGGCCCGCGCCTGCTTCATCACTTTCTCGAGCTCGTCCGGGGCGACAGGCTCGCCGGCCATTCGCCCGAGCTCGTCCAGCACCGCGGCCTCCACCCGGGCGGGGTCGACGCCCGGCCGCAGTGTGACCCCCACCTCGAACAAGGTCGGGTCGTGCGAGGCCCGATACGAGCTCCCGGCCTCGACCGCGAGCTCGCGCTCCACGAGCGCACGGTAGAGACGGCTGCTGCGCGTCCCGATGCCCTCCCCCCCGAACACGCCCGGCCCCTTGAAGCCCGACAGCACGCCGTCCACGAGCACGAGCGGGAAGAAGTCCGGGTGCGTCACCGCGGGCGCGTGGAACCCCATCTGGAGCATCGGCACGGCGCCGCCGGCCCGGCGGAGCACGACGCGGCGCTCGCCCTCCTGCGGCGGCTCCACGCTCCGGACCGGCGGCGGCGCCGGCCCGGCCGGGAGCCCGCCGAACGCCTCCTCGATACGCCGCTGCAATTCCCGGCTGTCGAAGTCGCCGACCGCCACGATGACCGCGTTGTTGGGGACGTAATACGTCCGGTAGTGCCGGTAGAGGTCGTCGCGCGTGATCGCCCACAGATCACTCTTGTACCCGATGACGGCGTGCCGGTACGCGTGGACCCGGTAGGCCGCCGATTCCAGCTCCTCGTACAGGGCGTACTCGGGGTTGTTCTCCGCACCCTCGCGCTCCGAAATGATGACCGTGCGCTCGCTCTCCACCTCCGCGGGCTCGAACAACGAGTTGACCATGCGGTCCGATTCGATGCGGATCCCGAGCTGCACGTGCTCCGCGGGCAAGGTCTCGAAGTACGCCGTGAAGTCCTTCCAGGTAAAACCGTTCCACGTGCCGCCGTGCCGGTTCACGAGGCGCGAAAACTCGCCCTTCGGCAGGGTCGGGGTCCCCTTGAACAGCATGTGCTCGACCCAGTGTGAGATGCCGGTGATCCCGGGGACCTCGTTGCGGCTCCCCACACGATACCACGCCCAAAACGTCGCCACCGGAGCCGTGTGTACCTCGCGGAGAAGCACGACCAAGCCGTTGGGCAACGTGGTACGGACCGTGGGCATCATCCCGGGACTCCTCTCCTGGCCGCGCATGACGGTTGGCATCGATCCGCCGTGCCGCCGGCCGGCGCGGCGCTCCTCATGTGAAGGCAGGGCCCGGGCGCGCGCCACCCGCGCCGGGCCGCCGGCTAGCTCAGCTTCTCGACCGCGGCCTGCACGGCATCGTACGGCGGCTCCTGCCCGGGCGCGTCGGACAGCCACGTGTAGACGACCTTGCCGTCCCGGTCCAGCACGAATACCGACCGCCTGGCGATCCCGTCGAGCAGCCCGAGGAAGTTCTCGTCATAGACGCCGAACGCTCTCATCGCTTGGTGATTGAAGTCGCTGAGCAGCGGAAACGTCAGCTGATGCTGCTTCGCGAACTCGCCGAGCACAAACGGCGTGTCCGCGCTGATCCCGACGACCTGCGCGCGCAGGCTGTTGAACCGGCTCAGGTCGTCTCGAAATCGGCACATCTCCCTGGTGCACGTCCCCGTGAACGCGGCGGGAAAGAACGCCAGCACCGTTGGCTTGCCGCGCAACTCGCTGATGCGGACCGCCTTCCGTTCGCCATTGACCAGCACGGCATCGGGCGCCTGCTGCCCCACCATCACCGACATGTGCTCCCCTCCTCTACGCCGACGTTGACCTGACGTGTCTGGCTGCTCGAAGACGCGCCGGAACGAAGCCCGGGACTCGGAACGCGGGGCGAAATTCTGCCCGCATCGGACGGAGAGTTACCTCCTCCAGTATACTATCGCGAGCGGTCTCTCACGATGATGTTAACGCCCGGGACCCCGGCCGGGATCCCATTAACCTCCCATCCTATGTTAGGCGGATAGATGATGCCTTGCGGCTTGGCCCCGTGATGGACGCCGATGGATCTTTGGCGCTTCGGCTTCCTGGGATGGGTCGCCCGCGGTGTCCCGGCTCGAAACTGCCATAGTTTATCATTATTAAACTCCACAGAGCCACGCACAGGATCGGGGCGACGCGGAACGGAAGAGTTGACGCGCCACCAACGCCGGCACGAGGAGCCCGGATGGATACGGTCACGCTACTGGAATCGCTGTCCAACGCGTTTGGGGTGTCCGGCTTTGAAGACGACGTGCGCCGGGTGCTCCACCCCCTGGTCGCCGGGCTTGCGGACGAGGTCCGGACGGATGCGCTCGGCAACCTGATCGCCGTCCGCCGCGGCCGCACGGCGCCCGTCCTGATGCTCGACGCGCACATGGACGAGATCGGCATGATCGTCAACCACGTCGAGGACGCGGGATTTCTCCGCTTCGCCACGATCGGCGGCTGGGACGCCCGCATTCTCCCGGCGCAGGCCGTGACGGTCCGCGCCCAGGACGGCACCCTGCACCGCGGCGTGATTGGCACGCTGCCGCCGCACCTCCTCAGCACAGAGGAACGCGCGAAGCCGTTGCCCGCGGAGTCGCTGTTCATCGACATCGGCGCCGACTCGGCGGCGGCCGTAGCCGCGCGCGGCGTCCGCGTCGGGGACCCCGCCACGCTCGCGTACCCCTTCGAACGGTGGCCGGACGGTCACGTGCTCGGCAAGGCGCTCGACGATCGCGTCGGGTGCGCGGTGCTCGTGCAGGTGCTCGCGGCGCTCCGCTCCCGCACGCCGGAGATGACCGTGGCCTGCGCGTTTGCGGTGTCGGAGGAAGTCGGGCTGCGCGGCGCGCGCACGGCGGCGTACCAGCTCGACCCCGTCATCGCGCTCGCGATCGAGGGCACCGTCGCCGCGGACGTGCCGGGCGTCGCCGGCGCCCGGCAGGTCACCCGGATGGGCGGCGGTCCCGCGATCTCGGTAGCGGACCGCTCGATCATCGTGCGGCCGCACCTGGTCCGTGCGCTCGAGCGCATCGCCGCATCACGCGGTATCCCGTACCAGCTCAAGACGCCGCTCTACGGCGGCACCGACGCGGGGGCGATCCATCTCAACCGCGCCGGCGTGCTCGCCGGCGGCGTCTCGGTGCCGTGCCGGTACATTCACACGCCGCTCAGCCTGCTCCGCACGCGCGACGTGGAGGACGCGGTCAGGCTCGTCACCGCGTTCGTCGAGGAGGCGCACACGCTCCTTGGATGACCGCCGCCCTGCGCCCGCCCCGCCCCCACCGGACCCGCCGGCCGGTTACGCCATCCGCCCCATCACCGACCCCTCAACCCTCCGGCGATGCGAAGCCCTGCAGGCCGCCGTGTGGGGCATGGGCGCCGACGAGATCGTCCCGCTTGCCCAGCTCGTCGCCGCGATCTCCGCAGGCGGCCAGGTGCTGGGCGCGTTCCACGAGGACGGCGAGCTGGTAGGCTTCGCCTACGCGTTTCCGGGACGGCGTGCGGACGGGCCGCTGTGGTACTCGCACATGCTGGGCGTGCTGCCGGCGCATCAGAGCGCCGGACTGGGGGCCTGCCTGAAGTGGGCCCAGCGCGAGGCTGCGATCGACGCGGGCGTCGAGCGCATCGTCTGGACCTATGATCCGTTGCAGGCGCGCAACGCCCGCTTCAACTTCGACCGGCTGGGCGTCGTCGCGTCGCGATACTACGTCGACTACTACGGCCCCATGACGGACGCGATCAACCGCGGACTCCCGAGCGACCGGTTCGAGGTGGACTGGTGGCTTCGCTCGCCGCGGGTGCTCGCCAGGCTCTCCGGCGGCGCGCCGCCCGCGCCGCGCGCGGAGGACCTCCCGTGGGCCCTCGCCGCCGCCGCGCCCGAGGGCGACGCGGGCGCGTGGGCCATGGAGCCCGCGGCGCCGGACCTCTCACGTTCGGACGCGCGCCTGTTGGTGGCGATCCCGCCGGATCTCGGCTGCCTCAAAGCCGAGCGGCCGCAAACGGCGCTGCGCTGGCGGGAGGCCACCCGCGGCGTGTTCCGGCACTACTTTGCGCGGGGATACGCCGCCACCGCCGTCATCCGTGCGGCGGGCGCCCCGGGGCCGCGCATCGCGTACGTCGTCGACGCCCAGGGAGGCACGCCGTGAAGATCGAGCGCGTCGAGCTGCGCCGGCTGCAGATGCCGTATGTCTTTCCCTTTGAGACCTCGGTGGATCGAGAGGACGCCAAGGATTGTCTCCTCGTCCGCATCTGGGCCGGGGGTCTCGTGGGATGGGGCGAGTCGCCGGTGACGGCCAGGCCGTATTATAAGGAAGAAACGGTTGACACCGCCTGGTCGATTCTCCGAGACTTCGCCGTCCCTCGCGTGCTCGGCCGCGACTTTTCCGACGCTCGCGAGCTCGCCGCGTGGCTCCGGCCGATCCGCCGAAACTACCTCGCCAAGGCGGGCCTCGAGGCCGCGGCATGGGACGTGTACGCGCAGTCCCGGGGCCTCTCCCTCGCGCAGGCGCTCGGCGCCACGCGCACACGCGTGGCGGTCGGGATGAGCGTCGGCATCGAGCCTACCGTGGACGGGGTGTTGCGGCGCGTCGAGACCTGGCTGGCGCAAGGCTACCGGCGCATCAAGATCAAGATCAAGCCGGGGTTCGACCTGGCCGTCGTGGAGGCGATCCGCGGGCGGTTCGGCGCCATCGGCCTGCAGGTGGACGCGAACACGTCCTACACGCTCGCGGACACCGAGCATCTGCGGTCGCTCGACGCCTACGATCTGCTCATGATCGAGCAGCCCCTGGACCACGACGATATCATCGACCACGCCGCCCTGCAGCGGGAGCTTCGCACCCCGCTCTGCCTGGATGAGTCGATCTGCTCGCCCGACGACGCGCGGAAAGCGCTGGACATCGGCGCGTGCCGCATCATCAACATCAAGGCGGCGCGCATGGGCGGTCTGGACGCGGCGGTCCGCTGCCACGATCTCTGCCAGGCGCGCGGCGCGCCGGTCTGGTGCGGCGGGTTTCTGGAAACGGGCGTGGGCCGCGCGGCGAACGTGGCGCTCGCGGCGCTGCCGAACTTCACGCTCCCCGCCGACCTGGGCGCCAGCCGGCGCTACTTTCACGAGGATATCATCGATCCGTGGTTCGAGGTGAACCCGGACGGCACGGTGGACGTCCCGTCGGGTCCCGGGCTCGGCGTCACCGTGGTGGAGCCGCTCGTGGACAAGTACACGCTGCGCAGGGAGACGTTTCCGGGACGCGGGTAGCCCCGCGCGAGCGAACGATCCGCCCCGGCACGGCAGGCAACCCGCACACCGGGCAGCGCTCCGCGACGCGCGAGGCCGCCTCACGCCGGGCAGCGTGCGCCGGCCCGCGCTCCCTCAGGCGCCGCCGGCGATCTCGCGGGCCTGTTCCAGCGCCCACACGAGCCGGTTCTGCCCCCGCGTGAGATGCGCCCGCAGCGTGCCTTCGCGGGCGTCGTCCCCCGCGGCGCGGGCCAGGCCCGCCGCGGGCGCCAGGTCCGGCAGCGGGGGGACGTTGACCGCGGGATCGTGCCAGAACGGCGGCATGCGGCTGTAGTTGACCGGGATCAAGAGACGCCCGAGCCGGCGCTGCACCGCGTTGAAGCGTTTGACGGAGGCGGTCCGGGCCGTGCCGCGCGACGGCGCCTTCGCGTACCACGCGTCGAGCGCGGCCTCCAGCCTGTCCAGCGCCGCCCGCGCCGGATCGAAGGAGATCCGGCCACCGGCGGCCCGCTCGTAGTCCGACAGCGTCGCGCGGAACTCGGCGGTCGTGCGCGTCCAGTCCAGCGGGTGGAGCGGCGCGTTGAGGACGCGCAGCAGCGACGCGGCGTACACGCGCATGTCGCGGAGCAGATTGTCCTTGTCCGCGATCTCCATCACGTCGTCCTCCGTGTGCCAGGCGATGTTGCCGCCGCACCCGCCCACGGCGTAGTAGCCCTTCGCCCTGCGGTCGGCTTCCGCCATCGTGGAGCTCAGCATGAAGAACGACGAAATGCCGATGCCGTTGAACGAGTAGTCTCCGGCGCGCGGCGGCCGTTCGGGGCTCGGCGTCAGGCCCGTCGTGGCGCGAATCGCGGCGTCGACGAGCGGCACGGTCTCGCTCATGGCGGTCAGGTGATCGTACGTCGTCGCCCAGCGGCAGCCGGGTGAATCGCAGTTGACCTGCGCGACGCACGACCGGGCCAGCTCGATCGCGTTGACGTCCGCGTACCACGTCGAGCCGGCGTAGCGGCCGTGCGAGTGGCCGGACCACCACGCGATGCGCAGCGTGCGGGCGAGCCGGCGGCGGTGTTTCCAGAACACGCGGGCCAACTCGAGCAGCGCCGCGTTGCCCGTCGCGTTGTCGCCGACGCCGTAGTGCCACCCATCGAGGTGCCCGTGCAGCAGGACGAACTCATCGGCAACCCGCCGCCCCGGGATCTCCGCCACGAGCACGGGAATCGGCCGCCACCCCGTGTCGAGCCGGGTGGCGATCGCCACCCGGCCGGCCCGCTCGGCCTCCCGGATCAGCGCCTGTCCGTCGGCGTGGTTGACCGCGACGACCGGAATCGTCGGCTGCCGGGCCGCCGAGTCGAGGTCGGGGGTGCCCCAAATCGTCGTGCAGATCCCCTCGTGAATGTTCTGGCCGGGGTTGACGAAAATCCCGGCGAGCGCGCCGGCCGCCATCAGGTCCTTGACCTTGCCCGGCGACGCCATCCCCTCGGTAACGACGACCTTGCCGGCGGCCCGCGCCCGATCGATCTCCACGCCGGCCGAAAAGACGTCGCCGGCGCTCTCGCCCGTGACGCCGGGCACGTACACCAGCTCGCCCGAGATTTCCTCGCCGCCGGTCGACACGGACATCGCCGGCGTCTTCGCGCGGTACGCCGTGCCGTTGCACCGGACGCTCGACGGCCCCGGAATGGAGATGAAGCACACGGGTTCGTGCAGGCGGTACGGCACGCCGAACCGCTCGAGCTGCCCGGCCAGCAGGTCGAACGCGCGCCGCTCCTCCGCGGACCCGGACAGGCGGGTGAGCGCGGCGAACTGCTCGACCACCCGCCACGGCGTCCTGAGCGACACCGCGTCGAGCACCCGGCGCTCGAGCTCGTCGTCGCTCCACGCGGTGATCTCTGCCACACGGCTCATGAGGTTTCGCTCCTTTCGCGAGGTGCCGGAATAGACTGCGTTACACGTTGCTCTCGCGGTACCGCGGGTCCAGCGCGTCCCGCAATGCGTCGCCGAGGAAGTTGTAGGCGAGCACGGTGCACACGATGAGGAAGCCGGGGTAGATCGGCAGCCGGGGATTTTCCCACACGTACGCCTGGGCGTTGCTCAGCATGTTGCCCCAACTGGCCTGGGGCGGCTGGATGCCGAGGCCGAAATAGCTGAGCGCCGACTCGAACAGGATCGCGTTCGCGACGCCGAAGGTCGCCGCGACCAGGAGCGACGGCACCGTCTGCGGGATGATGTGGCGCGCCAGGATCCGCGCCGGCGTGGCCCCGAGCGCCTGCGCGGCGCAGACAAAGTCCAGTCCCCGGTAGCGGAGCACCTCGGCCCGCACGATGCGCGCGACGACCATCCAGCTGATGGCCCCGATGGCGACGATGATCGTGCGGAAGCTGGCGCCGAAGACCGCGACGATGACGAGCAGCAAGAAGATGTAGGGGATGGCCAGCATCCCGTCGGTGAGCCGCATGAGCACCGTGTCCGCCCACCCGCCGAGATACCCAGCGAGGCTGCCCACGGCGGCGCCGATGCCGACCGCGATGACCATCGCGATCAACCCCACGGTCATCGTCGTCGCCGCGCCGGCGATGAGGCGCGCGAGCACATCCCGGCCGTTCTCGTCGGTGCCGAGCCAGTGCGCCGGCGAGGGCGGGGCGTTGGTGTTCAGGATGTCCACCGCGTTCGGCCCGTAGGGGCTGATCCGCGGGCCGGCGGCCGCGACCACGTACATGCCCACCAGGAACACGGCGGACGCCACCGCCATCCGGTTGCCGCGAAACCGCCGCCATCCGGCACGGCGAGGACCCGGGGCCGCGCCGGCGGCCTCGCGCCGGGGCGGAGACGCCGTCTCGGCCATCCCCGCGGCCCTAGCCAAGGCGGATCCGCGGGTCGACCAGCCCGTATGCCAGATCCGTGAGGAGGCTGCCGCCGATGGCGAACACCGCGACGGCCAGCGTCACCCCGACCAGCACGGGATAGTCGCGACTCAAGGTGGATTGCACGGCGAGCTGGCCGATCCCCGGCCACGCGAACACCGTCTCGGTGATGGCGGTGGCGCTGACCGCGCGGGGCAGGTACACGCCGACGATCGTGAGGACCGGGATGAGGGCGTTGCGCAGGGCGTGGCGGAACAGCACGATCGGCCCCGACAAGCCCTTGGCGTGCGCGGTCCGCACGTAGTCCTCGCCGAGCGCGCCGATCATCGCCGAGCGCGTGTAGCGTGTGGTCTCCGCGAGGTTCGCGATCGTGAGCACGAACACGGGCATGAGCAGGTGGCGGATGCGGTCGCCCAGCGAGAACGCGGCGCCGACTTGATACATGCCGCCGGCGGGCAGCGCCCTGAGCTGCACCGAGAACACGATGAGGAGCACGATCGCCAGCCAGAACACCGGGGTGGAGATGCCGAGAAACGCGGTGCCCGCGATGATGCGGTCGAACGCGGTGTTGCGGCGCGTGGCGCACGCGACCCCGAGCGGGATCGCCGCGGCGAGCGACAGGCCGAGCGCGATGCCGGTGAGCAGCAGCGTGTTCGGCAGGCGCGTCGCGAGCAGGCGCCCGACCGACTCCACGGTATTGTAGCTGCGTCCCAGATCGCCGTGGAGCGCGGCACGGAGCCACCGCAGGTACTGCACCGGGACCGGATCGTCGAGCCCGAGATTGGCGCGAAACTGCGCGATCTGATCCCGGCTGAGATCCGGGTTCTGGAGCATCGCAGGCCCCCCCGGCGCGGCGTGGATCAGCACGAACGTCACCAGGCTGACGACCCACAGCAGCACGGCGGCCTGGAAGAGGCGGCGGAGAAGATATCCGGCCATGCGGACCGGCGGGGGTGACCGGCGGCCGGCTCCGGAACCGCCGGGCCACGGCCGCCGGGGGGCCCCGCGTCAGGCGAGCGTCACGCGAGCCACACCTTGGACATCCACGTCAGCGCGTCCCGGTATCCGATCAGCGGCAGCCCCTGCGTGCGCGAGCTGATCGCCTGCAACTCCGGCGGATAGTACAGGTACACGAGCGGTACGTCCTTGGCCAGCATCGCCTGGATCTCGTGGTACAGCGCCACCCGCTTCTGCGGGTCCGGCTCGCTCCGGGCCTTGACGAGCATCCGGTCCAGCGCCGCGTTCTTGTAGCCCCACCAGTTGTCCGGCGAGGCGCTGTAGTAATGGTCGTACAGGTCCGGGTCCGGCGGCGTGATCCACCACTCCATCAGCAGATCGTACTTGCGGTCGTGGTACTTCTGGAGATGGACGGGCCACTCCACGATGTCGAGCGTGACATCGAACCCGAGCTTCTGGTACTGCTGCTGGGCATACGTCATGACCTGCTCCATCACCGGGTAGCCCTTCGGGCCGTTGAAGAGCAGCGTGAACTTCTCGCCCTTTGCGTTGGCGAGGACGCCGCCGGCGCCCTTTCGCCACCCCGCCTCGGCGAGCAGAGCCTGCGCCTTCTCCGGATTGTACGGGTACGTCTCCACGTTGGGATTGTAATAGGCGCCCAAGAGCGGGTTGATCGGGCCCGTCGCCGGCCGCCCATCGCCCTTGAGGATGTTCTTGACGATGGCCTGCTTGTCGATCGCGTAGGTCAGCGCCTGGCGGACGCGGACGTCCGCGAACTTCGGGAGGTCGTGGTTGATCGCAAAGAAGTAATAATTGACCTGGGGCGCCCGCCGGACCTCGATGCCGCGCGCTCCCTGGACGGCCGCCACCTGCGGCGGATCGATGACCGTGAAATCGATGTCGCCGGAACGCAGCTGGGCGAGCCGCGTGTTCCCGTCGGGAATGACCTTGAACTCGATCCCGTCCAGCATCGGGGGACCCAGGTAGTAGTCCGGGTTGGCGGAGACCTCGAGGTAGCTGTCCTGCGCAAACGACTTGAACTTGAACGGTCCCGTGCCCACGGGATTCCGGATGAACTGCACCGGCTGATTCGGATCCTGCGCCTCGAGCAGATGCTTCGGCACGATGGCGATGTTGTACCCGAGGATCACCGGCAGCGACGCGTACGGATACTTGAGCGTGAATTTCACGGTGGACGGATCGACCACGGTCGTCCGGGCGATCGCCGACACCACGCCCGCCATCCCCGCGTTGACCTTCGGGTTCAGCACGGTATCCATCGTGAACTTCACGTCCTCGGCCCCAAACGGCTGGCCGTCGTGCCACTTCACGCCGGGACGCAGCCGGAACGTGTACTCCGTGAGGGTGGGGTTGGCGCTCCAGGAGAGCGCGAGGTCGGGGACGACCCGGATGGCCCCGTTGCGCAGCTCGTACTTGACGAGCGTGCTGAAGATCGTCTTGTCGACGAGAATGTCCACGAGCTTCCCGGGGATCGTGATCGGGTACGCAGTGGGATTGCCCGGGATCGCCATCCGCCACACGCCGCCGCGCTTCCCGACCGGGGCCGCCCCCCACGCGCGGCCGAGGCGTCCGGAGAGCGGCCCCAGGCCCGCGGCCGCGGCACCGGCCATGCGGAGCAGCTCGCGGCGTGACAGGCCCTTCCGAGCGCGTCGGGAATGAACTGGCGCGTCGTCGATACGCATGTCAACCTCCCCCTGGGTACGGCCCGATTTCAGGCTACGTCCCTTCGTGGCGGCGCGGGCACGTCCCTCTCCCGCCGCGCCGCAGCGCTCGCGCGACCTCAGGCCGTGCGGGCGCGGGCGCCGGAGCACGCGGTGCGGGGCGCGCGCGGAGTTACGGCGCCTGGGACGACGCCTCCGCCTGACCGGCCTGCTCCAGCAGGCGCGCGATCTCGCTGTAGGCTTCGCGCTCCTCCTGAAGCACGAGGTTGGTCACCTGGAGCCACTGGCGGTGCAGCTCGGACGTCTCCGTGCCGAGCTGAGCGAGCACGGCCGCCACCGCCGTGCGGTCCCGGCCCTCGATCGCGTTTGCGGCGAGCATCTTGAGTTCGCGCCGCCGGTCCATGAACTGCGCGACCTGCGCGCCAAATGCCTTGAGCATCCTCGCGGCCTCGGCTTCGTGCATCGCAGCTCCTCCCGGCATCGTCGATGCTTCGTGTGGTTCGTCGGGCGGCGCGCGGCGTCCTGGGCCGTGCTATATTCGAACCATGACGCCCGCCGGTTGCCGGCACCGTCGCGTCTCGTGACCGCGACCCGTGGATCGCCGGTCCGCCGGGGGGCCGCGCCGCCCTCCGCCGTGGCGGGCGTGATCCTGGCCGGCGGCCGGAGCCGGCGCATGGGGCGCGACAAGGCCTCGCTTCCGGTCGGCGGGCGGATGCTCGTGGAGCTCGTCGCCGGCCGGCTTCGCGCGGCCGGCATCACGCGGTTGATCCTCGTGACCAACACGCCCGAGCGGTTCGATCGCCTCGGGCGCTCGGGCGTCGAGGTCCTGCGCGATGCGCTGCCGCCGGGGCATCCCCTCGTCGGGATCTACAGCGGGCTCCGCCACGCGGGCGGACCGGTCTTCGCCTGCGCGTGCGACATGCCGTTCCTCCACCCTCGCCTGGTGCGCCACCTGGTGTCGCTTGCGGGGAGCGCCGATGTGATCATCCCGCGCCATGCCCGCGGGTACGAACCGCTCCATGCCGTCTACGCGCCGGCGTGCCTCGAGGCCATCCACCGCTGCGCCGCCGGCCGGCAGCCGGCGACGGGCTTCCTCGCGGAGGTGCGGGTGCGCGTGGTCGAGGAAGCCGAACTCCGGCGGCTCGATCCGGAGCTGGGGTCGTTCGTCAACGTAAACACCCCGGAGGAGTATGCCGCGGCAGCGGCGCGCCTCGGGTCCCTCGCCGCGGGCGATGCGTCTACGGAGCGCCGGTGACCCGTCTCAGCTCGTCCAGCACGCCGCCCAGCATCGCGATCTCGCGGCCGTAGGTCTGGTAGTCGCCCGCGCGGAGCGCCGCCTGCGCCCGAGCGTAGTGCCCATTTGCCTGCTCCACCAGGCCGGCCACCCGCCGCTGGAAGGCGCGCTGGGCGGCCGTCGGCGACGGTGCGGCCGGGACAGGGGGGCGCGGCGCGGGTGCGGGCACGGGGCGCGGTGCGGGCGCGGCCGGGCCGGGCGCGGAACCGGCGCTCAGGGGCCCCCGGCCCGCGGACACGGGACCGGGATGGCTGCCGTCCGCGGGCGCGGGCGATGACGCCGTACCACCGGACACCGGCGCAGGCCCGCCCATCGCGGCCGGTGACGCGGTTCCGGGCCCCGCCGGCGGCGTTTCGACGGGCGGCTGCGGCGGGGTGCCGAAGATGCGGGCCAGCGCCTCGTCGAGCGTCGGCTCCATGGCGATCCTGGACCCGTACGCCGCGATGACCCGTTTAAGCTCGGGAAGGCCGCTGCCGGAGGCCTGCAGGTACAGGGGCTCGATGTACAGGAGCGCATCGGCCACCGGCACGACGAGCAGGTTGCCCCGGATCACCTGCGACCCTTGCTGGTTCCACAGCGTGAGCCGGCTGCTGATGCTCGGATCCTGGTCGATGCGGGCTTCGATCTGCATCGGGCCGTACACCGTACGATCCTTGGGGAAGCGGTAGACGAGCAGGTGCCCGTAGTTCGGCGCATCGCTTCGCGCGGCCATCCACGCCACCATGTTGTCCTTGCCGGACGGCGTGAACGGCAGGATCAGGGTGAACTCGTCGCGGCCCCGAGGGGTGAGCCGGAGGTCGACGTAGTACGGCTCGAGCGGCTGCGCCGCGCCAGCGAACGCCTCGTTCGGCACCGCCCACATGTCCTCGCGGTTGTAGAAGACCTGCGGGTCCGTCATGTGGAACGTCGCGTAGATCTGCGCCTGCACGGTGAAGAGGTCCACGGGATAGCGAATGTGCGCGGCAAGGGCCCGCGGCATCTCCGACAGCGGCGCGAAGACGCCGGGGAAGATCCGCGCGTACGTCGCGATGAGCGGATCCGACGCGTCGGCCACATAGAACCGGGTCGAGCCGTCGTAGGCGTCCACGACCGCCTTGACCGAGTTGCGGATATAGTTGAGCTGCCCCGTCGGCTGCGCGTACGGATACGCCGCGGTCGTCGTGTAGCCGTCGATGATCCAGAACAGCCGGCCGCCGGCCACGACGAGGTACGGATCGTGGTCGAACGTCAGAAACGGCGCGATGTGGGCGACGCGCTCGGGCACCGCGCGGTGAAACATGATGCGGCTGGCAGGCGTGATGTCCGTGTTGAGGGACAGCGGCAGCGCGCCGAACCGGTACGTGAACGCGAGCCGGCTGAGGCTCCCGCCGATCGGGACGCCGCCCGATCCCGTGTAGTCCGCATACACGTTGCGGTCGCCGGCCGCGTAATCCAGCTCCCGCGTCCGGGTCTTGACCACGACGTACGGCGCGGCCGTCAAGCCGTAGTACAACTCCGGCCGGCTCACGGGCTCGCCCATGACGCTCTGGGGCGGGATGTCCTTGACGTAGAACTCAGGCAGCCCTTCGGCGGTGAAGCGGTTGACGGGGTTCATCACGAGCCCGTATCCGTGCGTGAACACGAGATGCTCGTTGACCCAGGTGCGCGCATCCGGGGGCAGCCGCGACACGTCCAGCTCGCGGGCGGCGAGCATCACCTGCTGCTCCCGGCCCGCGATGCGGTACCGGTCGATGCCGATGCTCGAAAACGTGTAGTACAGCCGCAGGCTCTGCAACTGCGTGTACGTGCGCAGGAGCGGCCGATCGTCCCACAGCCGCACATTGTCGAGCACGGATTGGTTTGCCACGACGGTCGCGGGATCGAGCGTGGTGGATGCCGGAAAGGCTTTTTCCTCCACCGCGTCGAGCCCGTACGCGTGGAGCGTCGCCGCGATGTTGTGTTGAATGTACGGCGTCTCCCGCCGCAGCTCGTTGGGCGCCACGTTGAACTGCTGGACAAATCCAGGGTAGAACTGGACCCCGGCGATCCACAGGACCACGAGGCCGGCCAGCGCGCCGGCGGCGGGCCGGAACGACCGCATCCGCGGGGAGACCATGAGGAGCAGGCCGGTCGCGGCCGCGAGGACCGACAGCACGCGCAGCGCGGGCAAGGCGGCGTGCATGTCGGCGTACCCGGCGCCGAACACCACGCCCCGCTGCATCAAGAGCAGCCCGTACGTCTGCAGCCAGAGCCCCGCGGCCTGCACGAGCACGAGCACGCCGAGGAGGATGCTCAGGTGGGCGCGGACGCCCCGCGGCACCACCCACACCCCGCGCATCGCCAGCGGGGCAAGGTCCAGATAGTATCCGATCGCCACCACGGCAAGGGCCGCGGCGAGCCAGCCGATCAACCACTCGTACAGCCGGGACAGCGCGGGCAGCGTGAAGACGTAGAATCCGGCGTCCATTCCAAAGATCGGATCGCGGGTGCCGAACGGCACCTGGTGGACGAGCATTTGGAACGTGAGCCATGCCCCCGAGGCCGCGATGCCGGCGATCCCCCCGACGACCGCCGCGCCGAGCGCGGCGATCCTGGCCGGCTGGAGCCGGGTCACGATCTGACGATACGCTCGTCCTCCCGAGGCGCGAAGCTCGATGACCCTCGGCACCGGGCGCAGCCGTAGCAGGAGCCGGGTATTGATATAGAAGATGAGAAAGACGCTCAGGCCGGCGAGGGTGCCGAGCACGATCTCGGACACGATGGGCGTCCAGAATGCGACGCGGTACCCGACCTCGCCGAACCACAGCCATTCCGTGTACCAGCGCGCGAGCCAGGGCGCCAGCACGAGCGCGGCGACCAGCGCCACGAGCACGGCCCGGCGAATCGTCAACGGCTGGCCTCCTCGCGCGTCAGGATAGTGAATCAGGGTCTATGGTACAATACAACCGAGGCGGATGCCATGATTACGCGCGATCAGGTCATCGATGTCTTGAAGACATGCTACGATCCGGAGATCCCGGTCAATATCTGGGACCTCGGGCTGATCTACGACATCACCATCGCGGGCGGTGTGGTCGATCTCAAGATGACGCTCACCGCGATGGGATGCTCCATGGGCCCGCAGCTGGTTTCTGAGATCCAGTCGAAGATGCTGACGGTCGACGGCGTGGAAGACTGCCGGGTGGAGATGGTCTGGACGCCGCCGTGGTCGCCCGAGCGGCTGAGCGATGACGGGCGGTTGCAGCTCCAGGCGATGGGGTTCGCCGTCTGAGCCGCCCCGCCGGGGCAGCGCGCCACCGAGCGGCCGGCGCGAGCGCATGAACGCCGAAACAGGAGCCCCCGCGGGGAGCGTCGTCGTCGTGGCCGACGACGACGTGCTGTTTTCGACCCGGATCACCGCGGCGCTCGCCGCCCTGGGATACGCGCCCGTCGTGGTCCGCGGCGGCGACGCGTTTACGCGGGCGCTCGGGCGCCGCCCGGCCGCGGCCGTCATCAACCTCGCGGCGCGGCGATTCGACGGCGTCGCGCTGATCCGTGACGCCAAGGGCGACGCGGCGACGCGCGCCGTCCCCCTCCTCGGCTTTTGCGGCCACCGGGATCTCGCGCGGCGGGCGGCCGCCCACCAGGCCGGGTGCGATCTCGTCGCCACGAACGGCACCGTCAGCGCCGATCTCCCGCGCCTGCTTCGCTCGGTGATCGGCGCGACAGACGCGCCCGCTGCCCGCGGGCCGGCCTAGCGGCGCCCCACGGCCACGGACGCCGGCGCGGCCTCGGGGTCGAGTGCCGCGCGTTCGGCCGGCGGCCCCGTATCCACCTCGCGCAGGCTCTTGATGAACGCCGCGGCCGGCGGCGCCAGAAACATGCCCATGAACCCGAAGAGCGCGTTTCCGACCAACAACGCGAGCAGGATCGTGGCGGCGTGCAGGCGGAGCTCGTGGCCGATGACCTGCGGCAGGATGAACTTCGTTTCGACGAGCTGCAGGATCACGAAGAACACCAGCACGGGCACCGCGATGCCGGGCGACTGCAAGAGCGTGACGCCCACGATCGGAATCGCCCCGATGACGGGGCCCACGATGGGGATCGCGCGCGTGAGCCCGGCGACGGCGCCGAGCAGCAGCGGAAACGGCGCCCCCAGGATCGCGAGGCCGATCCACACGACCACCCCGGAGATCAACATCAGGAGGAGCTGGCCTCGCACGTATCCGGCCACGATGCGATCCGCGCGCTGCCCCGCGCCGCGGGCGACGGGTCGCCACGACCCCGGCAGAAACCCCAACAGCTCGCGGCTGAGCGACGGCAGATCGACCAGGAAGTAGAACGCGAGGATCGGGATCAGCACGAGCTCGATGACATGGGTGAGCCACCGGGCCGCCGCCTGCATCATGCGTCCGGCGGAGTTGACGATCAGGGTGCCGGCCTGGTCGATCGCCTGGTCGAGCCTGGCCTGCGCCGGCGCCGGGAGCCCCCGGCGAACGGAGGCGCGCGTCGTGCTGAGAAACGCGGACACGTGATCCCGGTAGGTCCGGGCGTTCTGCGCAAACCGGCTCGACTCCGCGGCAAGCGGGCGCGCCGCCACGTGGAACGTCCCCGCGAGCGCGGCGGCGACGACGGCGAACACGGCCAGCACGGCGAGGACCCGCGGCACGGGGCGCCCGCCCATCCGGATGCGGGCCGCGAGCTCGACGAACGGGAGCAGGGCGTACGCCAGCATGGCCGCGAGCGCGACGGTCAACAGCACGAAGCGGAGGCGAAAGAGCAAGTACGCCGCCGCGGCGGCGATGACCATACCCATCGCCACCCGTAGCCAACGCTCCGTCGGGGTCACGGTCGAGCGTTCCGCCATCGGCATCCGCCTCCGCGGCTCCCTGCGTATCGGGTACAGTTTATGCTCATACCCCGAGGCGCCCTGCCGCAGCCGCCCCGCGCCCGTCCCGCGACCCCGGCCGGGCCGCGGACCGCGCCTGCGGTCCGGGCCGCGCTCCTCCCGGCCGGCGCGAGCGTCGCCGGCGCCGAAGGGGGCGATGCTTCAGACAGGTCCGGCAGGCCCCGCTACCTCGTCTCGCCAGACATGGGACACGCCGGACTAGCGGCGGACCAGGTTGCGGACGAAGAACAGCACGTTGGCCGGCCGCTCGGCCAATCGCCGCATGAAGTACGGGTACCAGTCCGCGCCGTACGGGGTCGCGACCATGACGCGCTCGCCGAGCGCGACCAAATCGCGCTGCAACTGCGGGCGCACGCCGTAGAGCATTTGAAACTCGTACCGGTCGCGGGCAATCCCCTGCTCGCGGACGAACGCGCGGACCTGCCCGATGATCTTGTCGTCGTGCGTCGCCACGGCCGTATACCCGCCCTCCCGCAACGACCGCACGATGAGGCTCACCAGGTTGCGGTCGACATCGGCCTTCCGCGAAAACGCCACGTCCGGCGGCTCGAGGTAGGCCCCCTTGACCAGCCGCAGGTTGGGCCGTAACGGGAGCAGCGCCTCGAGATCGGCGCCGGTCCGCCGGAGATACGCCTGCAGCACGACACCCACGTTCGCGGAACCGGCGTCGCGCAGGCGCCGGTAGATGTCGAGCGTCGCGTCGACGCGGCTCGACTCTTCCATGTCGATGCGGACAAACTGTCCGTGCGTCCCGGCGCGCTCGACCAAACGCGCGAGGTTGTCGTGCGCCAGGTCCGGGGCCACATTGAGCCCAAGGTGGGTCAGCTTCACGGAGAGCCGCGTCGGCAGCCGCTCCTCGGCGAGGCGGTCGAGCACGGCGAGATACTCGCGCGTCACCTGCCCGGCGGTCTCGGCGTCCCCGACGCCTTCGCCGAGCAGGGTCGTGTTGGTCTCGAACCCGCTCTCGGTGAGCCGGCGCAGCACCGTGACGCACTCGTCGAGCGTCTCCCCGGCCACGAACCGCGCCGCTCCCAGCCGCATGCCGTAGCGCCGCATCCAGACGGCGGCGCCGCGGTGCGTCGACAGCCGCAGGAGGCCGCGGCGCATCACCGCGTTCACCGAGACGTCCACGTGCACCCCCTCCGGAGCGCCGTCGCCGCCTCCCGGCGGAAGCCCGGGTCGGACGGCGGGCGCTCCTCCGCGTTCACGCGCGAGATGCGGACCCGGCGTCCGGCGACGCGCCCGCCGGCGTCGGGACCGCCGTCCACGCGCCCGGCGGCGTCCTCCACGCGGCCGCGTCGGGGTGGAGGATCGCCGCGAGGATCTCCACGCCGTCGACGACGCGCGGCCCCGACCGGCTGAAGAAGCTGCTGCCGTCGGTCGCGTAGACACGGCCCTCGATCACGGCCGGGAGCCGCCGCCACTCCGGGTGTGCGGCGAGCGCGCGCGCTTCCGCAACCGTCCGCGCCGCGTCGAACCCGCACACCGTGAGCACCACGACGTCCGGCGCAGCCCGGGCGATCTCGTCCCATCCCACGCGGAACGACGGACGCCCGGGACGGCCGATGACCTCCCGGCCTCCCGCACACTCGACGAGCTCCGGCATCCAGTGTCCCGCGCAAAACGGAGGGTCGAGCCACTCCATGCAACACACGCGCGGCCGCGGGCGGTCCTGGACGGCCCGCCGCACCGCCGCGACGCGCGCCCGCAGCCGGTCGGCGAGCCGGACCGCCGCTTCCGGCCGCCCCACGGCGCCGCCGACCCGCGCGATATCGCCGAGGATGTCGTCGAGCGTGTGCGGATGCAGCCGCACGATGGCGGGCGTCCGGGGCAGGCGCGCCGCCGCGGCCTCGACGTCGAGACTCGGCAGCGCGCATACGTCGCAGAGGTCCTGCGTGATCACGAGATCGGGCGCCGCGGCGCGTAGCACGTCCGCGTCGACGCGATACAGCGGATCGCCGCGGCGCAGGGCCGCCTCGACCTGGGCGTCGATCTCCCGGCTCGAGAGCGCGGCATCGATCGAGGGGTGGACCGCCACGGGCCGCCCGCGAATCTCGGGAGGATAGTCGCACTCATGGCTGACCGCGACGATGTCGCCCTCCAACCCGAGCGCGCACACGATCTCGGTCGCGCTCGGGAGGAGCGTGGCGATCTTCACCGGCGATCCTCCTCCGCGGCCTCGCCGCCACCCGGCATCCCCACGGCCACGCCCGCGTCCGCGCCGCCCGCGGGCCGGGTGTCCGCGGCCGGCCCGCGACCGCCGCCGTTGCCGGCCGGCGGGCACAGCGTGTCCATCGTCACCGCGGCGAGGTGGTCGACGACCAGATCCGCGCCCGAGAAGTCCAACGACCGGGTCAGCATCGACGGCACGGCGATGCATCGCATCCCCGCGGCCTTGGCCGCGCGAACGCCGTTTTCGCTGTCCTCCAGCACCGTGCACCGGGCCGGCGGCACCGCGATGCGCTCGGCCGCGAGCAGATAGACGTCGGGCGCGGGCTTTGCCCGCGGCACCTCGTCGCCGCCCGCGACGGCGGCAAATCGGCCCGCGAGCCCGAGTCGCTCCAGCATGGCGATGATCCGCCCGCGCGTCGAGGACGATCCGATCGCCGCGCGCCAGCCGTGCTCGCGGAGCAGGCGCAGCAGCGGCAGCAGCCCCGGAAGCGGCACCATGTACGCGGGCTCCAGCATGGCATGGGCGGCCCGCCACTCCGCGCGCACCGCGTCCGCGCCCTCCGGACCGCCCCGAAAAGGGCCGAGCGGATCGAACGGACGGTCGTTGCGGCCGACATTCTGGAGCCACGACTCGAGCGGAAACCGGAGGCCGCGCCTGGCATACACCGTCCGCCAAGCCAGGTACTCCGGCGTCTCCGTGTCAACGATCAAGCCGTCGAAATCAAAGAGGACGGCGCGGGTTTCCATACGAGTAAGGATAGCAAACCGCTCCCGCGCCGTGCAGCGGCCGCGCGGAGGCGATGGAGGCGAGTGGCCGCGGCACCCGGCCACATGTGTTACGGTGACGTTGCAGGAACCGGGGTATACTCAACCATCGCCGGTCGCGGCCCCTTTACGCCGGACCGGCGGACACGGCGCGGTCCGGGTTCGGCGCAAGGCGCTCTCGGGCGTGCGGTCGGGCCGCGTATCGACGACAGGCGGAGTCAGGTGGCGCAGATCCGGACACGCCCGGCGGCGCAGGAACTCATGGACGATCCGGCGTGCGCCGAAGAGGACCTCCGGCTGGCGCTCCGCGACCTCGGCCGGATCAACCGCGTCTTCGGCGCGCACCGGTTCGTGCGTGCCTATCTCGATCGCGCGGTCCGCGCGGCCGGACACCGGCGTCCCGGCGCGGGCGCGTTCTGCCTCGTCGACGTGGCGAGCGGCGGCGGCGACGTCGCGGTGGCCGTGGCGCGCTGGGCCGCCCGGCGGAACATCGCCGTGCGCTTCGTCGCGGTGGATCGTCATGCGACCACCACGCGGCTGGCACGCGAGGCCACGCGGCGCCATCGGGGGATCTCCGTCGTTCGCGGCGATGCCCGGGCGCTGCCGTTCGCGGATCGGACGTTCGACGTCGGCCTGTGCACGCTCGCGCTCCACCACATGCGCGACGACGACGCCGCCCTGGTCCTGCGTGAGCTGCACCGGGTTGCGCGGCGCGGCTTCTTGGCCGTCGACCTCGTGCGCGGCGGTATGGGGCACGCGGCGGTGTGGCTGTTGACGCGGCTCTCCAGAAGCCGCGTGCTGCGCCACGACGGGCCGCTCTCGATGCGCCGGGCACGGTCGATCGAGGAATACCAGCGCCTCGCCGAGTCGTCTGGCATTCCGGATCTGCGCGTGTCCCCGCTCCCGGGGTTTCGCGTGTCACTTGCGCGGCTCCAGGATGCCGGAGCGGCGCCGGTGACACGCGCGCCGCACGCACCGCCGCCGCGCCGCCCCGGGGAGGAGCCCCGCGCGTGACGGCGTCGGCGGACGTCATCGTCGCGGGCGGCGGTCCGGCCGGGAGCGCCACCGCCGCTGCGCTGGCGCGAGCGGGGTGCCGGGTCGTGCTGTTCGAGCGTGAGGTGTTTCCCCGGCGCAAGCCGTGCGGGGACTACGTGAACCCCGGGGCGGCGGCGGCGCTCGACCGGCTCGGCGTTCGGGATGCCGTGGTCCGCTCGGGCGCCCGGCCCGTCGGCGGCATGCACGTCGCCGGCCCGCGGGGAGACGCGGCGACACTCTGGTTTGCCGACCGCCCGGGCTGGTCGTTGCCGCGCCGGGTGCTGGATGCGATCCTGCTCGCGGAGGCGGCCCGGGCCGGCGTGCGCGTGTACGAGGGCGCGACGGTGGCGGCGGTCGCGCGCCAGGGTCCGCGGATGACCGTCGCGGTCCAGTTTCGCGGCCGCGGCGGCGCCGAAGCGCACACGGCCGCGCTCGTGGTCGGCGCGGACGGGCTGCGCTCCGCCGTGGCACGCGCGGCCGGGATCGAAGGGGCGTCCCGCCGCGGACGTTACACGGTGGGGAGCTACGTCGCGGGGCTCGCGCCGCTCGGCGGCGCGGGAGGCTTGGACGTCGGGGAGATCCACCTGCGGCCGGACCGGTACTGCGGGGTCGCCTACCTGCCGGGCGGCATTGCCAACGTGACCCTGGCCCTCGGGCGCGCCGTGATCCAGGGATGGCGAGGCAAGGTCCGCGAGGGCTACTGGCGCGAACTGCTCGCCTTTCCGGGGCTGTGCGACCGCCTCGGCCGGGCCCGGCAGGCCGAGGCGGTCGCGGGAGCGGGACCGCTCGCCTACCGGCGGCGCCGGTGCGTGGCCGACGGGATCATGCTGGTCGGCGACGCCGCCACCTACATCGATCCCCTCACCGGGCAGGGCGTGTATCTCGCGCTGCGCGGCGCGGAACTCGCGGTCCCGACCGCGCTGCGGGCCCTCGACGGCGCCGGCCCGCGCCGTGCGGCGCTCGCCGCGTACGAGCGGCGGCGCGATCGCGAGTTCGCGGGCGTGCTCATGATCTCGCGGGTGCTGCAGCGGCTCGCCTTTCACCCCGCCCTCGCGGGCCGAGCGCTCCGGCGCCTCGCGGCGCGCCCCGACCTCGGCACCGCGCTGATCGCCGCCGTCGGGAACGCCGCGGAACCACGCTCCGTGCTGCGCCCCGGATTCGTGGCGCGCGCGCTCGGCGTGCTGTAACGGAGGGACACCGGTGCACACGGAGACGGTGGCACGAATCCGGGGAAGCGCAGACGCCATCTTCGACTACGCCGCGCGGGTCGAGCGGTGGCCCGAGTGGCTGCCGCACTACCGCAGCGTCCGCGTGCTCGCCACGCGCGGCCCGGCGCGGATCGTGGAGATGAAGGCCCGGCGCGGGTGGCTCCCGGTGTGGTGGTGGGCGGAGCAGGTGCGGATGCCCGAGGAGCGCCGCATCCGCTACACGCACGTGCGAGGCGTCACGAGGGGAATGCGGGTCGAGTGGCGTCTCGAACCGGCTGCCGGGGACGACGTCGTCGTCACGGTCGTGCACGACCTCGACCTCCGCTGGCCGCTCATCGGGCGCGCGGTCGCCCGCCGGATCATCGGGCCGCTGTTTGTGGAACCGATCGCCGCGCGAACGCTCGCGCGGATCAAGCGGCTCGTGGAACGGCCGGTGTCCGCGCCGCGGCGCGAGGAACGCCCGGCCGGCCGGACCCCGGCGCCGCGGGGCGCGGTCTCGCCCCCTAACGGAGGTGGCGCATGAACCGGCAGGTGGTCGTCACGGGGATCGGCGCGATCACCCCCATCGGCATCGGCGTCCAGGCGTTGTACGAGGGGCTGCGGCAAGAGCGCTCGGCCATCGACACCATCACCCGGTTCGATCCGGCGCCGTTTCACTGCCACGTGGCGGCCGAGGTCCGGCGGTTCGACGGCGGCGCCTACGCCGACCACAAGCGCCTGCGCCGCCTGGACCGCTACGCCCAGTTCGCGATCGCGTGTGCGCGCCTCGCCCTCGATGACGCGCGCCTCGATCTGACGGACGAGAACCGCGACATGATCGGCTGCTTCGTCGGCTCGGCGCTCGGCGGGGCGGCGTTTGCCGAGGAACAGCACGCCGTATTTCTCAGCCAGGGCGTGCGGCGGATCAAGCCCACCCTCGCGCTCGCCGTCTTCTGCGGGGCCGCCTCGTGCAACGTCGCGATCGAGCACGACCTGCGGGGCCCGAGCAGCGCGAACTCGGACAGCTGCGCGAGCGGCGCCATCGCCATCGGGAACGCGTTCCGGGCCGTACGCGACGGGTACGCCGACATCATGCTGGCCGGCGGCGTGGAAGTCCCGCTGGCGCCGCTGATCTTCGGCGCGTTCGATCTCATCCGGGCGATGTCCACGCGCAACGCCGAGCCTGCGGCGTCGTGCCGGCCGTTCGATCGCGACCGCGACGGCTTCGTCATGGCCGAGGGCGCGGCGCTGCTCGTCCTGGAGGAACGCGAGCACGCCCGCCGGCGCGGCGTGCCCGCGTACGGCACGATCCTCGGCTACGGCAATTCCAACGATGCGCACCACATGACGGCGCCGCTGCCGTCGGGTGCCCAGGCCGCCCGGGCCATGCGCGACGCGCTCAGCGAAGCCGAGGTCGCGCCGGACCAGATCGACTACGTCAACGCCCACGCGAGCGGCACGCCGCTCAACGACGCCACGGAGACGCTGGCGATCAAACAGGTCTTCGGGGGGCGCGCCTACCGGATTCCCGTGAGCGGCACGAAGCCGATGCACGGTCATGCCCTCGGCGCGACGGGCGCGATCGAGGCCGCGGTCTGCCTGCTCGCGCTGCGGCACGGGTACATCCCGCCGACGTTGAATCTCGAGGCGGCGGATCCCGCGTGCGATCTGGATTACGTGCCGGGCACGGGCCGGGCGCTCGCGCCCCGGTACGTTCTGAGCAACTCCTTCGGGTTCGGCGGGATCAATGCGAGCCTGGTGTTTGGCCGGGCGTGACGCGCCGGTCCACCACACGGCGGAGCTTGCCGCCCTCGCTGCGCGGCAGGGTCCCCGGGGCCGCCAGCGACACGTCCACGGCGATGCCGATCACGCCCCGCAGCTGCTTCGTGACCCGCTCGCGCAGCGCTTCGACCTCACGGTCGCCGGGGTCGAGCGCCCGGGCCGCCGCCGGCCACGCCGGCGACACTTCGATCCGCGCCTCGAGGACGTCGAGCGTGCGGGGCCGCGTGACGATGAGCTGGTAGTGAGGCGACAGCTCCGCGAACTGGACGAGCACGGACTCGACCTGGGACGGAAAGACGTTGACGCCGCGGATGATCAGCATGTCGTCGGTGCGGCCGACGACCATGGACATCCGGACGTGCGTCCGGCCGCACGGGCACGGCGCGGGGTCGAGCGCGGCGATGTCCCCGGTGCGGTAGCGAATCACGGGCAGCGCTTCCTTGGTGAGCGTCGTGAACACGAGCTCGCCGCGCGTCCCCGGCGGGACCGGCTCCCCGGTGTTTGGATCGACGGCTTCCACGAGAAAGTGCTCCTCGAACACGTGCGAGCCCCGCTGCGCTTCCACGCACTCGTTGCTGACGCCCGGCCCGATCACCTCGCTCAACCCGTAGATGTTGACGGCCTTGAGCGGAAGACTGCGCTCGATCTGGCGGCGCATCTCGTCGGTCCAGGGCTCGGCGCCGAGGACCGCCACCCGCAGGGACACCCCGGCCGGATCGAGGCCGTGCGCCCGGGCGGCGTCTGCCAGCGTGAGCAGGTACGAAGGGGTGCAGGCGATGACGCGCGGCCGGAAGTCCCGGATCAGGAGCAGCTGGCGCTCCGTATTCCCCCCTGACACGGGCACCACTACGAGCCCCATCAACTCGGCGCCGTAGTGCATCCCGAGGCCCCCGGTGAACAACCCGTACCCGTAGGCGTTGTGGAACACGTCGCCCGGGCGCGCGCCGCTCGCGGCGAGCGACCGGGCGCACACCTCCGCCCACACGGCGAGGTCCGCTCGCGTGTAGCCGACGACCGTCGGACGCCCGGTCGTGCCCGAGGAAGCGTGGAGGCGCACGATCCGGTCCATCGGAGCGGCGAACAGGCCGAACGGATAGTGGTCGCGGAGGTCGCTCTTGCGGGTCATCGGCAGCCGGCGCAGATCGTCGAGGCTGCGGAGCTCGTCGGGCCGGACGCCCGCCCGGTCGAACGCCGCGCGGTAGAACGGCACGCCGTCGTACACGCGCTGCGCGACCGCCCGAAGCCGGGAGAGCTGGAGCGCCGCCAGTTCAGCGCGGGGGAGGGTCTCGACCGCCGGGTTCCAGATCATCCGGTGCCCGCCGGAGCCCGCCCCGCGCCGGCGGCCGCACGACACATCCCCGTTGAGCGCACGGGCGGCGCGCGCACTACTGGCGCGTGGACGACCGCGCGACCGGAGCGGGCACCGCCGGCTGGCGGTCTCCAAGCCCGCGCGACGACTGCCCCGCCGCCAGCAGCGTCTCCGGGAGGAGGTAGGCGCCCTCGGCGTGCAGCGCGAGCTGCAGGGTGTGCACCAGGTCGGGCGCGAGCGCCATCTGGCGAAACGAGAGCCGGTTGTCGATCGAGATCACCGCCGCCGCGCCCGCCGCCTGCCCTTCCTCCATCGTCGTCGGCACGACGCGCGCCGACCCGGCGGCTTCGTAGGTGGCGGAGATGGACCGGCTCGCGACCACCAGGTTGCCGATGCCGTGCGGGACGAGCGCGCGGAACGGAATCGTGTACACGTATCGGCGGGCCGCAAACGGGTTGAACTCCCCCGGCCGGTACGGGTGCAGGTCGATCGGATAGCTCGCGACCCCGACCGCGTCCCAAAAGACCCGACTCGTCACGATGTCCTGGGCCGTCAGCGTGTACATGCCGCGAATGTGCCGCGTCTCGCGGATGTAGAGGTAGTCGGCGGCGCGGATCAGATACGCGTGCTCGAATCCCGGGGCCATCTCGCGCAGGTACTCCACGAGACCCGGCAGCTCCAGGCGGCCCCGCCGCATGCCGTCCGCGACCGAGACCGGGTCCGTGCCGTCCACGCCGAAGATCAACAGCCCGTTGATCAACACCGAGTGGTCGTGCTGCAGGCCGATGTTCAGATCGTAGATCGCAACGCCGGGCTGCGAGGGGTGATACTGGCGCATGATCGTGTCGTATCCCCAGACGTTCCCGCGGTAGATGCCCGTCATGTGGAGCATCGCGCGGCTCCGTCCGGTGATGTAGGCCACGACCTGCCGCCAGTTCACGCCGCCGAGCTCGAACACCAGCGTCGACGACATCATGGTGCGGTCGATCCCCGAGCTCTCCCGCCCGAGCGCGTAGGGCACGCCCGCCATGGCGGCGACGTCCGCGTCGTCCGTCGCGTCGATGATCCGCTTCGCGCAGATCGTCTCCTGGCGGTGCGTCAGCAGATTTTCGACGACGATGCCTCGGATCCACTGGCCGTCGACGATCGCCGCGACCGGGCGCGTGAGCAGCCGCAGGGTGATCAACGGCTCCTTGCGCACCTCGTCCATGAAGACCTGCTTCGCGGTCTCGACGTCGAACGTCAGGCCGAGACGGTGATAGATGTCCAGGAACACGCCCTGGGCGAGTTGCAGCCCGTCCCGGCCGAAGTCCATGTCCAGCATATTGAGCATCGGGCCGGTGAGATCGCCGCCGAGATACGGACGCTCCTCGGTCATGAACACCGGCTCGCCCATGCGGGCGGCCGTCACCGCCGCCGCGACCCCGGCGGGGGTGCCGCCGGCAACGTAGACGGGGACCAGCATGGAACACTCGTACGGAACTGACGGCGGCGCGACGCCGGCACCGGCCGGGCCGTTCACCACGACGACCAGGATGCCGGCCAGCACGCCGGCCGCGACGGCGCGCAGGCGCGGCAACGCAACGACCGTTCGGCCAGTTTGAGACACCTTGCGCAACATTGTATCAGAAAGACGGCCTGGAAAAGCGATTTGTTCCGCCGACGTTATACCCCGGGCCGCGGGAACGACGCCGGCGGGCCCACCCGCCCGAGCGGGCGGAATCCTCCGGACGAGGGATGGCGCGATGCGCGGAGGGCCGGGCGCGTTAGGTGCCGGCGGTGTGCGCGGGCTGCGGGCTAGGCGGCCGGACGAAAATCCGGCACAAGATCAGGCTGAACTCGTACAGCAGCACCATCGGGATGAACACGAGGACCATCGTGACCGGACTCCAATCCGGGGTGCCGAGCACGGCGATCGCGGCGGCCACCATGTAGGCGATCCGCCACTCCTTGCGCAGCGTCTGCGGGCTGACGATGCCGAGCATCGCCAGCGACAGGATGAGGAGCGGCGTCTCGAACGTGCCGCCGACGATCAGCAGAAAGAACAGGACGTAGGTGATATAGGAGTTTGCGGTGATCAGGACGTTGAACTGGCGCCCGGCCTGCGCGATCAGCCAGTGCGTGCTGACCGGCAGCACGAACACGTAGGCGAAGACGACGCCGCAGGCAAACAGCGCGCCGGCGAGCAGCGCGATCGGCACGACCCGGCGGCGCTCGTGATCGGTCAGCGCCGGCGCGACGAACGCGAACATCTGGTAGACGATCCAGGGCATGCTCACGGCGAACCCGAACAGGAACGCCACCTTGAGCTTGACCAGAAACGGTTCGAGCACGGTGAGCGTGGTGAGCTTGATGCCGCCCAAGGGCCGGAGCAGCAGGTGCAGCAGGGTGTCCACGAACACGAGCCCGGCCCCGCTGGCGACGAGGAGGCCCAGGATGGCGTGGGTGAGCCGCTGCCGCAGCTCCTCCAGGTGTTCGACGAGGGTCATCTCTTTGTCATGCATCGCGGCTCACTCTGCGTCCCGAACGAGCTGGGAGAGCGTGACCAGCCGGTAGCCCCGGCGTCTCAACTCGGCGATGATTCTGGGCAAGGCCTGAACGGTGTTGAGCGTCCCATTGTGTAAGAGTACCACGCCGCCGGGCTGCGCATGCGCGAGCACGTGCTCGACGACGACCTTGGGCGGCGGCAGCGCCCAGTCCCCGGAATTGTCGGTCCACATGGCGAGCCCCAGGCCCGTGCGGCCCGCGGCCGTCACGACGGCGCCGGTATAGTCCCCGCCCGGCGGGCGGAACCACCGGGGGCGCCGCGCGGCATCCCGCTCGATGACCGCGGCGGTCGCGGCAATCTCCTGCGCCGCGGTGGCGTCGTCGACGGACGACAGGTTGGGATGGTGGAACGTATGGTCGCCGATCTCGTCGCCGTCGGCGGCCATCTCGCGGAGCAGATAGGGATAGGCCCGCGCGTGCTCGCCGATCACGAAAAACGTGGCATGCACGCCGTAGCGCCGCAGGATCGCCAGCAGCAACGGTGTGGCAAGCGGGCTCGGGCCGTCATCGAACGTCAAGGCCATCTCGCGGCGGAGCGGGTCGCCGCGCCAGAGCCGGCCCTCGTTCTCGCCGCCGAAGAGCAGACCCTGCAGCCGGCGCTTGGTCTCCACGATGCTCGCGAGGAGCCCCCCGTGGAACGTCTCGGCCGACTCCACGGCGCGGTCGCCCGGCAGCCGGGCGAGGCGCAGCCGCTCGGCGGCGGACACGTGCGGGTCGTGCGGCTCCGCCGGTTGCTCGACCAGATCGCCCGCCAGGAGGGCGGGGCTGTACCAAACGTCCCCCGCCCTCGCGAGGAACGCTCCCGGCGCGGGGTCGCCCCCGCTCGCGGTGAACCGGGCGCGCGTGAGCTGTGCGGTAAACGTCACGTCGGTGCGCCGCCCGTCGAAGCGGCCGCTTTGATGGTAGTACCCCGTCAGCAGGACCCGCGTGATCCGCGGGTCCGCGCCGAACGCCGCGCGCGCCAGCGCGGCGGCGCGGCCCTGCACCTCGTGCACCGCGCCCGGGGCCCCGCCCGTCCATTGCATGCCGTAGACAAACCAGATCCACGCCAGACGGGCAAGCCGCCCGTCCGGCAGCCTCGTGACCCCGTCGCCGGCGACGGTGACCTTGACCACCGCCGGCGCGAGCCCGCGCGCCACCATGGCCTTCCAGACGGCCCGCTCCTCGGGGACGATCCCAGGCCCGATCACGTGCGTGTTGTTCGTGATGTACGGCGCCACCGGGCCCGGCGCGGCAGACGCATCGGCCGGCACCGCGGCGCCCCGCGGCTGCGCGGCCTGCGCCGCGGGCAGCGCGAGCGCGGCGGCCAGCCACAGGCGCGCGCGCCGCCCCCAGTCCACCGGCGCCTCGGACACGCCGAACGACCGGAGCGACCCTCCGACCCGCACCATCTCCTGCCGCGGCAGATCGCCCACGAGCGTGAACGACAGATCGCGGACGTTCCAGTGGAGCACGTTCGCCACGCCCCTCGTCGTGATCGCGCCCGCCGCCCCGTTGATCTGGACGCGCTGCGCGTTGGCCGGCTCGCCCTGCGCGCCGCGGCTTTCGAACAGCGTCAACGTCGCCACGCCGTCCGTGAACGTGAAGACCGCCGCGGACACGCCGCGCACCTGCACCACCCGAGAGCCCACCAGCGCGTATCCGGCCGGGAGGTATGCGGGGAGCTGGGGCGTGAATCCGACCCGCTGCGCAATTTCCTCGATGGTGAGCTTTCCGGCCGGGCGCCGCGTCTCGAGCTGCGCGCCGGGCGGCGGGGCGAGCTCGAACAGCCCCGGCGGGAATTGGGGATTGATGCGCAGCTGGATAAACGCCGATTCCTGGCGGAGGGCGCCGGCGGGGCCGTACCGTTCGAAGCGCAGGATCAGGTGCGTGCGGGTGTCCACCCACACCCGCAGGCGCGGCCGCCCGGGAAACTTGCTCTGGACGTCGATGATCCGCGCGGCGCGGCCGGCGACCTGATCGGCGCCGGCGAAGCGGACCACGTAGTTTTCCGCGATCTGCGGCAGGATCCGCTGGGCCAGCGCCTCCTCGGTGCGCGCCGCGGGAGCGCGGACGAACGTGTTGGCGGCCGGCGTATACGTCACCTGGGTCGCGCCGCTGACGACGACGATCCGCGCGGGCTGGTCGCCGACGGCGAGATACTCCAGGCGCGTCTGGTTCGGCGCCCGGTGGTAGACGTGGACCTGGTACGCCTGCACCCGGCCGGCCCAGACGCTCCACGTCCGCGTGCCCTCGTAGCTCACCGTCTGCGGCGCCGCGGCGGCCGCCCGCAACCAGGCCAGGGCCTCGTTGCCCGCGGGCGATCCGGGGAGCTGCGCCGCCGCCGGCAGCACCGGCGCCGCGCCGAGCACGGCAACGCCCGCCATACCGATCGCCAGGGCGGCGACGCGGCGGCGGATCGCGCGTGTCATCTTACCGACGAGGTGACTCCGATGCGGGCGTGTCCGACAGCACGAACGGCGGCGCCGCCTCGTCCCCGAGCGGCCGATCCACGGACAGCATCAGGTACTCGCGGACGTAGGCGTCGGTATCCAGGGGCGTCTTTGGCGGCGCGAACCGATTCGCCATCCACGCGGCCGGCACTCCGAGGACGACCAGCAGCGTGGCGCATGCCAGCGCGACACGGAACGGCGGCCGCACGGAGAACCACCAGAGCGGCGCCGGGCGGCGGAGACCCGCGGCCTCGCGCCGCAGGCGCCAGTGCAGGCGGTCGGCCAATCCCGGCGGCGGCTCGGGATCGGGCAGCGCGCGCACCAGGCCCTGGAGGGTCTCGAGTTCCCGATACGTTCGCCGGCAGCTCGCGCACGCCTCGAGGTGCGCCTCCACCCGCTCGAGATCGGCGGCCCCGAGCGCGCCGTCGAGGTACGGAGAGAGGCGATCGATGACGTGCTCGTTCACTCGCGACTCCTACGCCCTAGATACGGCTGCAGCGCCTGGCGAAGCATCTCCCGGCCGCGATGCAGGCGCGACCGCACGGTGCCGATCGGACATCCAACCGCGGCCGCGATTTCATCATACGATAGGCCCTCCACGTCCGCAAGGACGACGGCCGTCCGGAACTCGGCGGGCAATGCGTCCAACGCGGCCTGGATCGGCCCGTCCAGGTCCGCCGTCTCGGTGCGTTGCTGCGGGTCGTCGCGCGTGTCGCCGATCATCGTCACCAGCGCGTCGCCGCTCGGGCCGACGGGGGTGTCGAGCGATGTCTCGGGGCGCCGTCCCCGCCGGCGCACGCGATCGATGTGCGTGCGCGTCATGATGCGGTACACCCAGCGGTCGAAGTACGTGCCCGGCTGGTACCGGTCGAAGGCTCGAAACGCCTCGACGAGCGCTTCCTGAACCAGATCTTCCGCGTCGTCGGCGTTTCCCGACAGACGGTACGCGACGCGGTGAATGTTGCGGAGATGGCGGTGCAGGAGCTCCTCGAAGGCGGCAAGGCGGTGTGCAGCGCCTTGCTCGGCCGGTTCGGGCGTCACCGCCACCCCCTCGACACGGCCGCTCAGCACGGAAACCGCATCAGCCATCCGCGACCCCTTGGACGCAACATTCCCTTCTCTGTAGCGTCCGGGGACGGACCGCGGTTCCCGGCCGCCGTCAGCGCGTCGGGACACCCCGGCCGAGCAGTGCCTCCCGGAACGACTGGACCGCGGCGGACGGCACGATGGCCACGAGGATATCGCCGGGTTCGAACCGGAGGTCGCTGGTCACGATCGACGCGGTCTCGCCGCGCACGAGGATGGCGAGGATGCAGTTTGGCGGCAGGGCGATGTCCCGCAGCATCCGTCCGACCGCGGGAGAATCGGCCGTCAGCGCGACCTCGACGAGCTCGAGGTTGCCGCGGCGCAGGGCGGTCAGCGGAATGACGTCGGCCACCTCCACTTCCTGCTCGATCAAGCTGTAGATCAGCTTCGTGGAGCTCACGGTCTCGTCGATGCCGAGGAACTGAAACGTCACCTCGTTCTTGGGATTGTTGATGCGGGCGATGACGCGCGGCACCTTGAACTTCCGCTTCGCCATCTGGCAGATGACGAGGTTGTCCTCGTCGTCGCCGGTCACCGCGGCCACCAGCTCCGCCCTCCCGGCGCCGGCCTGGTCCAGGGTGGTGACCTCGCACGCATCGCCCAGCACGACGCTCTCGCCGAACGCTTCCTGCAGCAGGTCGTAGCGCTGGCGCGCCTTCTCGATCAGCGTGACCTCTTGCCCGCCGGCGCACAGCGCCTTGGTCAGGTAGTACCCGACCTTTCCGCCTCCGGCCACGATCACATACATGTCACCGGCCCCTTTCCGGGACCGCCCCCGAGCGTCGAGCCAGGCCCCGCGGCGCGTCCCGCAGCGCGAGATACTCGTCGACGTGCCGGTACGGCTCGCCGAGCAGGTAGTCCCGGCACATCCCCGCCCCCAGCAGCGTCGGGCTGATCGTGTCGATGCCGAGCTCTCGGTAGGCTTCCGCGCGCAGAGGATCGTAGATCCGGGCGATCACGCGGGGCACGCGGAACCGCACCTTGACGATCTGCGCGGACATGATGTTGGTGTTGTCGCCGTTCGTGGTCGCCGCGAAGCCCCCGGCGCGCTCGATCCCCGCCTTGCGCAGCACGTCCTCGTCGATACCGATGCCCAGCACCGTCTTGCCCTTGAAGTCGCGGGGGAGGCGGCGGAACGCGTCCCGGTTCCGGTCGATCACCGCGACGGAATGGCCCTCGGCTTCAAGGGCCATCGCGAGCGTTGCGCCGACCCGCCCGCAGCCAAGGACGACAATGTGCATCCGATCCGCTCCCTTCGCCACGCTCCCTGCCCTGTGGGGTTACACCGGCCGGGAGGGCGCCTCCTCCCGGCCGCGCCCTGCCCCGGCGCTCGCCTCCGGCTCCTCGGGGCTCGGGAGGCCCGGGCTCGTCTCCGCCAGCCGGTCGATGATCACCTCGCACGGCGCGTGACGGAGGAGGGACTCCGCCGCGCGCGCGGTCAAGCCCTCGAGCAGGCCGGAACCCGGAGAGATGCCCAGCACGATGAGATCCACGTCGTTGTCCCTCGCCGTGCGCACGATGCCCTCGCCGGCCTCGCGCGCGCGCACGATCTCGGCGTCGACCTCGAGGTCGTGCATCTGCACGATCTGCTTGGCGCCGTCGAGCGCCCGCGCGGCCTGCTCCTCGGTGGCGGGCAGCGGCACGCCCAGCGACAGCGTGCGCGGCACCTCGATGATGTAGCTCAGCCGGATCGCCGCCTTCTGCAGCTGGCCGAGCCGGCTCGCCAGTTCCACCGCGCGCTCGGAGTAGTAGGCTTCGAGGATCGGCACGAGGATGACCCGCACGGCCCCCACGGAGTGGACCGCCCGCGCCACCTGCGCGGAGACCGGGCGCGGCACCCGCAGCATCCACAGCAGCAGGCCGGCGAGCGCGGCGGCAAACCCGGCCGCCAGCACCGTGCCCATCACGCTGACGTGCGCCCCGCCGGTCACGCCGCACCCCGGCGCCGCCCCAGGTACGCCACCACGAACGACAGCCGGTAGGCGCCGAGCCCGATGAAGCACCCGCCCACGAGCACCGCCGCGAGATGCACCCCGAATGGCAGCGTCCGGACGAGGATCACCACGCCGACCACCACCATGAGGGCGCTGGTGACGGTGCGGTACCCGTCCGCCCACGTGAAGCGCGGCGTGTCAGGCACGGGACTGCTTCTTCGCGAGCTGGCGGTCGCGCTGCGCCAGCGCGATTTCGTACTCCTCGAGCAGATCGTGCTCCCCGGCATCCCGGAGCACCGCCCGCTGATGTTCTTCCCAGTGGTGCGCGACGCTGCCGGCGAGCGGCAGGCGCTCCCGCCGCCGGTACCAGAAATAGTAGCCGAGGCATCCGAGCACCCACGCCGGCCCCGCGATGCGGCCGATCGCGTGGGTCAGCACGACCTCCGTGAGCGTGAACAGCACCCCGACCAGCCCGAGGAAGCCGATGATCGGCACCATGACGGTCGTGCCGCCGCGCCGCCAGGGGAGATTCACCGGCACGCGGTACGGCCGCGGCGTATAGGGATCGCGAAACCTGAGCGCGATCAGCGCCACGAACACGAGCGTATACCCGAGCGTCGCGCCGAACGCGTACATGTTGGCCAGAGCGTCGACCGCGCTCGGGGTGAGAAACGCGAGCACCGCCTCGAGCAGGCCGAGGCCCGAGAACACGAGGATCGTGCGCACCGGAGTGCGGTAGCGGGAGTGTACCTCGCGCAGCCACGGTGAGGCGAGGCCGAGGCGGCTCATGGAGAACGCGAGCCGGCTCGCCCCCATGACGCCCGTGTTCGCCGAGATCAGCAGGACGACCGCGCCGAGCACCGCGGCGAACGGCCCGGCGATCAGCCCGACGAACGGGAGCCGGCTCGCCAAGAGCGCGACCGCATCGCCGGTGTCCCGGGCGTAGGCCTGCCAGGGGAGAATCCCGAGCGCCGTGATGGCGAAGAACACGGCGAACAAGAACACGCTGCCGATCAGGCCGATCGACGTGCGCGGGATCACGGTCGCCGGCCGCCGCGTCTCCTGGGCCGCCTGCGAGATCGACTCCAGCCCCACGTAGGAGATGATGGCGAGCGACGAGCCGTACATGAACTGCGGGAGCGACGGAAACTGGTGGACCCACTGCCGGACCAACAGCCCCGGGTCCCACGCGAAGATCAGTCCGACGACGATGAGGCCGGCCTCCACGACCAGCCCGAACGCGCCGAGCAGCTCGTTGAGGAGCGAGGACTCCCGCACGCCGATCATGTTCACCCAGGTCAGGAACACGATCATGACGACCGTCTCGCCGGCCCAGACCGGGTTGATGTTGACGAACGGCCCGAGCGTCATCTTGAAGTCGCGCGCCGCGGGGAGGAAGAAGTTCACGTAGCCTGCGGAAAACGTCGCAAACAGGGCGATGTCGATGGTGTAGTCGAGCAGCAGCGCGGCGCCGGCGATGAACCCCGCGAGGTCGCCGAGCCCGCGGCTGACGAAATACTGCCCGCCGCCGGCCATCGGATACGCCGACGCCAATTCGGTGTAGGCGAGCCCGATCATGACGTAGACGAGCCCGGCCGCGCCAAACGCGAGCGGGGCCGCGCCCATCGTCGCGGCGATGACGATGCCGAGGGCCGCGTAGATGTCGGCGCCGACATCGGCGAACCCCCACATAAAGGAGCCCCACACCGAGACGTCCCGCCGCAGGTGGGGCTCCGCCGTGACGGGGGCGGCGACGGCCGGGACGCCGGCGGCGTCCGTCATGCGAACGCCCGGCCGGTGGGACCGTGCGCCGGCGCGGTCACGGGAGCGGCGCGGCGATCGGCGCCGCGCGCCGGTTGAACCGGTTCATGGCGGTCTCCAGGCCGTCGCGCGCCACGGCGATCACCGCCGCCGCCGCGTGCGCCACGGCGTCCTCGGCCGCCGCCCGTTCTTCGGGCGCGAATCGCGCGAGCACGTACTCCGCCGGGTCGACGCCGCGTGGCGGCCGGCCGATGCCAATACGCACGCGTGGAAACGCGCCGGTGCCCAGGTGATCGATGATGGAACGGATCCCATTGTGCCCGCCGGCGCCGTTCCCGGGGCGGAGCCGGAGGGTCCCGAGCGGAAGGTCGAGGTCGTCATAGACGACGACCAGGTCGGCCGGACTCCGGCGGCGCCGGCGGAGGAGATCCCGCACCGCGACGCCGCTCTCGTTCATATAGGTCTCCGGGACGGCCAGCCACGCGGTCGCCTGACCCAGCCGCGCACGCCCCGCACGGGCCCATCCGTCGTCGCTCAACCGCACCCCGAGTTCGGCCGCGAGCCGCTCCACCACGGCGCGGCCGAGGTTGTGCCGCGTGCCGCGGTACCGGGGGCCGGGATTTCCAAGGCCCACGATGAGGATCACGGCACAAACGCGGAGGGCGCGGACGCGCCCCCCTGCACGTGGTACGGCATCGACACGGACACAGGACTCCGGCCGGGACTACTCCTTCTTCTCGCTCCTGTCGGGCTTCGCCGGCTTGGCTTCCGCCGTGGGGACGGCCTCGCCTTCCGCGGGCGCCGGCCGGCCCACCAGCTCCGGTTGCGCCTCCCCCTCGCCGGCCGCCGCAGCCGCAGGCGCCTCGGCTTCCTCGACCGGGGCCACGACCGCCGCCAGCACGCGCTCCGGCGGAGTCACGACTTCGATGCCCTCGGCCACCCGAATGTCCCGCGCGTGAAGCGACGCGCCGACACCGAGGGACTCGACGTTGACCGTGATGCGGTCGGGAATCTGCGTCGGCAGGCATCGGACCGTCAGCTCGCGCAGGTGAATCTCGAGCACGCCCCCGCCCGCGGCCACCCCCTGCGGGGTCCCGACGAGAACGACCGGAACGTCGACCTCCAGCGCCTCGGTCATGCTGATCCGGTGAAGATCGACGTGGAGCACGTCGCGCCGCAGATGATCGCGCTGGACCTCGGTGATCATCACGATGTCGGCTCGCTCGTCGCCGTTCTGGGCGATCCGGAGGTCGATCAGCACGTTGCGGCCGGTTGCGAGCGCCCCCAGCAAATCCTTGCGGCCCACGGACAGCGGGATGGGGTCGCGCCCACGCCCGTACAGCACCGCGGGCACGAACCCGTCCCGCCGGACTTTCTTTACCGCATTCTTGCCGACCGCCGAGCGCGACAGGGCGCTCAGGCTGATCCGATCCATTGGCAAACCCTCCCCGTCACCAACCCCGGCGCCGCCGAGTCCCCGGCCCGCACGGGGCATCGCCACGACGGCCCATTATAGCACTCGCCGGGAGTACCCGACAACGGCGCAACGAGGCGCCCGAGGCGCCCTGCGCCGCGTCGCCCGCGTCCGTCAGTCCGCGGCCGGCGCCGCCTCCCGCTCCAGCCGCGCGAGCTCCACCGCGCCCTGGCGCAGCATCCGTTCGGCAAGCGCATCGGGGTACGGCTCCTCGTACACGATCCGCACGAGCCCGGCGTTCACGATCATCTTGGCGCACGTCAGGCACGGCTGGTGGGTGGAATAGATCGCCGCCCCCGCGATGCCGACGCCGTGGTACGCCGCCTGAATGATCGCGTTCTGTTCCGCGTGCAGGCATAGGCACGTGTCGAGGGACGTACCGGGCGCCGCATCGGACCGGCACCGCGCGCAGCCGCCGTCGCCGCAGTTCTTCATGCCGCGCGGCGTATCGTTGTAGCCGGTGCTGAGCACCATCCGGTCCTTGACGATGACCGCTCCCACACGCCGCCTGAGGCACGTGGACCGCGTCGACGCAAGCCGGGCCAGGCTCATAAAGTAGACATCCCACGAAGGACGGCCCATCACCGCGTTCCGTACAGCCGGTCGCCGGCGTCGCCCAGCCCGGGCACGATGTACCCGTGGTCGTTCAGGTGATCGTCGACCGCCGCGGTGTACACGGCGACGTCGGGATGCGCCGCGTGCAGGCGGCGGATCCCCTCGGGGGCCGCGATCAGCACCATGAGGCGGATCGTCCTGGCCCCGTGCCGCCGGAGCAACGTGATGGACTCGACCGCCGAGCCGCCGGTCGCGAGCATCGGGTCCACGACAAGCACCTGCCGGCTCCCCACGTCGGGGGGAAGCTTGCAGTAATAGGTGTGCGGCTCAAGCGTCGCGGGGTCGCGATAGATGCCGATGTGCCCCACCCGCGCCGTCGGCATCAGCCGCAGCACGCCGGCCTCCATCGCCAGCCCGGCGCGTAGAATCGGCACCACCGCGAGCTCCTGGCCGGCGATCGTCGAGCCGCGCGCCGGGCCCACGGGCGTCGTCACCTCCACGGCCTGGACCGGGAGGTCCCCGGTCGCTTCGAACGCCATGAGCATGGCGATCTCCTCAACCAGCTCCCGAAATTCCTTGTGACCGGTCGCCGCGTCGCGCAGGATGGTGAGCTTGTGCTGGATCAGCGGGTGGCTGAAGACCCGGACCTGCCCCATCAGGTCACCCTCCGGCGACGCCCTGCGACGGGCCGCGCCACCGCCCGCCGCCTGTCCGCTGCCCGCCTCTACCCGGCAACCTCCGCCGGCGCCGGATAGATCGGGAACGACGCGCACAACGCGCGCACCTCGTCGCGGACGCGCGCCGCCACGAGCGGGTCGTCCGGCGCGGAGAGCACGGTATCGATCCACCCGCCGATGGCGCGCATCTCCCGGGCGCCCATCCCGCGCGTCGTCATCGCCGGCGTCCCGATGCGGATCCCGCTGGCCGTCATCGGCTTCTCCGGGTCGAACGGAATCATGTTCTTGTTGACCACGATGTGCGCGCGGTCCAGCAACTGCTCGGCCTTTCGGCCGGTGAGCGACCGGCTGCGCACGTCGACGAGCACCAGATGATTGTCCGTCCCGCCCGAGATCACGTGGTAGCCGCGCCGCAGCATCTCGTCCGCCAGGGCGCGCGCGTTCTCCACGACCTGCGCGGCGTACGCTCGAAACTGCGGGCCGCCGGCTTCCTTGAAGCAGACGGCTTTCGCGGCGACGCAGTGCATGAGCGGCCCGCCCTGGATGCCCGGGAAGACGGCCTTGTCGATCGCCTGGGCGTGCTGGGCCCGGCAGAGAATCATCCCGCCGCGCGGCCCCCGGAGCGTCTTGTGGGTCGTGGACGTGATGATGTCCGCGTAGGGCACGGGATCGGGATGGACCTTGCCGGCGACCAGGCCCGCGAAGTGGGCCATGTCGACCATCATCACGGCGCCAACCTCGTCGCAGATCGCGCGGATGCGCGGGAAATCGAACGTGCGCGAGTAGGCCGTCGCGCCGGACACGATGACGCGCGGACGGTGTTCGCGCGCGAGCCGGGCCAGGTCGTCGTAGTCGATCTGCTCGGTATCCCGCCGCACCCCGTAGGGGATCACGCGGTACAGCTGGCCGGAAAAGTTCACGGGGCTGCCGTGCGTCAGGTGTCCGCCGTGGGCCAGGTTCATCGCCAGGATGGCGTCGCCGGGCTTGATGACCGCAAAGTACGCGGCCATGTTCGCCTGCGCGCCCGCATGCGGCTGGACGTTGGCGTGCTCGGCCCCAAACAGCGCCTTGGCGCGGTCGATCGCGAGGCGCTCCGCCACGTCCACGAACTCGCAGCCGCCGTAGTACCGCTTGCCCGGGTATCCCTCGGCGTATTTGTTCGTCAACACGCTGCCGAGGGCGTCGAGCACCGCCCGGCTCGCGTAGTTCTCCGACGCGATGAGGTTCACGTAGAACCGCTGACGCTCGACATCGCGGTCGATGACCTCCGCGATCTCGGGATCCGTGCGCCTGAGCTCCGTCACGACGGTGCCTCCTCCGGGCCGCGCAACAAACCGCTGTCTCCCTCATTATGCGCGCCGCAGGCGCCGCCCTGCCGCGCGGCTATGAGCCGACGAGCTGCAGCTCCGGCAAGACTTCCCGCAGCGCGCCCGGGCCGATCAGCCCCGCGCGCACGATCCGCGGCGGCGTCTGCGTGACATCCACGATCGTGGAGGGGCGGGCCCCGGGGCACCGGCCGCCGTCGAGGATCACGTCGACCGAGGCGCCGAGATCCAGCGCCACTTCCGCGGCGCTGACCGGCGCCGGCTGCCCGTGCGTGTTCGCGCTGGTCCCGACAAGCGGCGCCCCGACGGCTCGACAGAGCCCGATCGCGAGCGCGCAGCGCGGCTGGCGCACGCCGATCGTATCACGGCCGCCCGTCAGTGCGGGCGGCAGGTAGGGGGCGCGCCGGGACACGATCGTCAAGGCGCCCGGCCAAAACCGCTCGGCGAGTCGCAGCGCAACCTCGGGCAGCGCGTCCGCCACCGCGCGCCACTGATCCTGGTCGGCGACGAGCACGGGCAGCGGCTCCCCCGCGTCGCGGCGCTTGGCGGCAAACACGCGGGCCACGGCGCCGGCGTTCGTGGCGACGGCGCCGAGCGCGTAATACGTATCCGTCGGAAACGCCACGAGCCCGCCGTCGAGGAGCGCCCTCGTGGCGGCGTGCGGCACGTCCGAGCTGCGCGGGTCAACGCCGAGAATCCGCATCGTCCCTCCCCCTCACCGCCAGCACCACCCGCTCCGCGCCGGCGTAGTCCGCCACGATCGAGGGCGCCTCGTACCGGCCGGTCGCGCGGATCAGCGCGCACACCGCCCGGGCCTGCGTCCCGGGCGCCGCGACTTCCAGGGCCAACAGCCCCCCGGGGCGGAGGAAGCACGCCGCGCCGTTCACGATCTGGCGGTGCACGACCAGGCCGTCCGGACCGCCGTCCAGCGCGGCCGCGGGCTCGTGCGCGCGGATCTCCACGGGGAGCGCCGCGATCTCACCGGTGGGAATGTATGGCGGATTCGAGACGACGGCGTCGAGCCGGCCGCGCGACACGCGCCCCTCGAGCGGACCGGTGCCCGGACCCTCCGCCCACGCAATCCGCTCCGCGACCCCCGCGCGCGCCGCGTTCCGCCGCGCCACCTCGAGCGCGCCGGCGGACGTGTCCGTTGCGATGACGCGGAGCGCCGGCAGTTGCCGCGCGAGGGCGACCGCGATGGCGCCGCTCCCCGTGCCGATATCGGCGGCGATCGGGGCCGGCCGACGGCGCAGGGCCTCGTACACGACTTCGACGAGGCGCTCGGTCTCCGGCCGCGGGATCAGCACCCGCGGATCCACGGAGAAATCGATGCCGAAAAACTCGCGGCGGCCAACGAGGTACGCCGTGGGGCGGCCCGCCGCACGCTGCGCGACCAGCGCGGCGTACGCGCGCGCGGCGGCGTCATCGATCGGGGCCTCGGGACGGAGGAACAATTCCTCCCGACTCAGGCCGGCGGCATGCCGGAGCAGCACCTCGGCTTCGAGCCGCGCCGCATCCGCGGCCAGGCCGGCCGCGCGCAACCGGGCTTCGGCCGACGCCAGCGCCGCCCGCCGGTGGACGGGCGTCGCGGCGGCCGGGTCGGGCGCACGCGGATCGCGCCGGGTGGCGTTCACGCGCCCGCCGACGTCAAGCTCTCCAGTCGCTCCGAGGCCGCCAGGGCGTCGATCAGCGGGTCGAGATCGCCGTCGAGGATGCTCGGAAGATCGTGCAGGGTCTTGCCGATCCGGTGGTCCGTCACGCGATCTTGCGGAAAGTTGTACGTCCTGATCTTCTCGCTGCGTTCGCCGGTGCCGACCTGGCGGCGGCGCGCCGCGTCGATCTCGGATTTCTGCTGTTCCACCGCCCGCTCCAGCAGGTGAGCGCGCAGGATGCGCATGGCCTTTTCGCGATTTTGGTGCTGCGATCGCTCGTCCTGGCACGCGATGACGATCCCGGTCGGTACGTGCGTGATGCGCACCGCGGTCTCGACCTTGTTGACGTTCTGGCCGCCCGCCCCGCCGGCGCGGTACGTATCGATGTGCAGTTCCTCCGGACGGATGACCACGTCGACTTCCTCGGCTTCGGGAAGCACCGCCACCGTCGCCGTAGACGTGTGGATCCGGCCGCTCGCCTCGGTGACCGGAACGCGCTGGACGCGGTGGACGCCGCTCTCATACTTCAGCCGGCTGTAGGCGCCGCGTCCCTGCACCGCCAGGATGACCTCCCGAAACCCGCCGAGGCCGGTCGGGCTGGCCGAGAGGATCTCCGACCCCCATCCGTGCCGCTCCGCGTAGCGCCCGTACAGGCGAAACAGATCGCCGGCAAACAGCGCCGCCTCGTCGCCGCCCGTACCGGCCCGGATCTCGATGATGACGTTGCGCGCATCGCGGGGATCGCGCGGCACCAGCAACGTCTCGATGTCCTGCTCCAGCGCGCGCTGCCGCTCGGCCAGCGTGTCGCGTTCCGCGGCCGCCAGCGCCCGCAACTCCTCGTCCTCGCCGGTCCTCGCCAGGTCCGCGGCCTCGCCGGCTTCCCGGGACACACGCCGGTATTCCTCGTACGCGGCCATGACCTCGCGTAGGGCCGCGTGCTCCCGGGCCACCTGCTGATACCGCGCCGGGTCGCCAAAGACCGCCGGCTCCGCGAGACGGCGCGTCAGGTCGTCGTACCGCGTCTCGATTGTCGCGAGCCTGTTGAGCAGTTCCGGCCGCACCTGTGCCGCCTCCTCGACCGCCTCAATTATACCGCGCGCAGACAGCGCGGCGGGCGGGGCCAAGTGCCGCCCCGCCCGCCGCACCCGCGCAATCCCGGGCGATCAGATCTGCAGGCCGTACTTCTTGGCGAACTTTTGCACGCGGCCCTCGGCGTCCACAAACTTGCGCTGACCCGTGTAGAACGGATGACACTTCGAACAGATCTCGACCCGGATATTGGCCCGCGTCGACCCCGTGGTGAACGTCTCGCCGCAGGCACACGTCACCGTGGTCTGCTGGTACTGCGGATGGATGCCTTTTTTCATCGAACCGGCCACCTCGAATGCCGCCGCGCGGGTGGTCTCAGGCGGCCAGCGCATTATATCACACGCCGCCGCGGAGGCGCAAACAACCGAATCGCGCGCATCGCGCGCGCGCCGGCCGTGCCGGCGGGCTCAGGTGCGGCCGCCGCGATTGCCATGAGACACCGAGGATCGGTCGAGGTACGGGGCCGGGTCTACCGCTATGCCGTTCCGCCGCACTTCAAAGAAGAGGTGGGGACCGGTGCTCCAGCCCGTGCTGCCGATCTGTCCGATCGGCTGCCCCTCGCTGACGCGCTCGCCGGCCCTCACCAGCAGCCGCGACAGGTGGGCGTACCGCGTCTCCATGCCGTGGGGGTGCTGCAGTACGACCATCTCCCCGTAGCCCGGCGCCCAGCCCGCGAACCGCACGATGCCACGCCTGGCGGCAAGCACGGGCGATCCCCAGCGCGTCGCGATGTCCAATCCGGTGTGGAATTCGCGCGTCCGAAAAATGGGATGGATCCGCCAGCCGAACCGTGATGTCACCCAGCCGAGCGCCGGCCAGTGGAGCCGGCCGGGAGCGAGCGCGGCCGCCGCGCCGGCGGGCGCGACGCCGTCGGCCGGCACGGCGTCTCCGGGGTGGCGGCGGGCGCCGTCCGGCGGCGCGGGCACGGGCAGGGACACCGGCTTGAGGTGAAACACGACGGCGGCCGGCGGCGTGGGCCCGGACGTGCGTCCCTGCACGCCCGAGCGGCGTCCCGTCCACATGGTGGTGCCGAGCAGCGTCATGGCAGCGAACAGCGCCAGCGCGCGGGACACGATCAGCGGCATCGCGCCTCCCCGGACACAACGACTCTGTTGACCCGCGTGACGGGATCACTGGCGCGACGCCGCCGCGCGCGGCATCGCGTTAGATTGAACGGGGTTGAACGGGCGACGTGTGCGTCGTGTACGTCTGCGGCGCTATCTCTTCAGGCCGGGCGCGCGACTTCCTCCCTGTGTCCGGGCACGCCCACGGCCGTGGTCCGGATCGTGCGCGTCCCGGGCGCCGCATACACCCAGCCCGCCCGTACGCGGACGACGGTCCGTGGCGAGCCCCGGGTCCCTAGATAAGATGGACGAGCCGGCCGGATCTGCCCTTCGCTCGGCGGACCGACGCCTACCGATTCTGGGTTGTCGCTTTGTCCGCCGCGCAAGCGAAAATGCAGAGACACACGTGCGCACCGCGGGCGTCGAACGCCCGCTCCGAGCAGATCCGGCCGGCCCATCTACCCTCGTCAAACATCAAAGACGCGGCACTAATTGTCGGCGTCGCTGTTCTTGATGATCGAGCGCAGGAACCCCTGGTTGTTGGGCGTCTTGCGGAGCCGGTCCAGGATCAGCTCGGTCATGGCGACCGTGTCGAGCGT
>JAJPJL010000010.1 GCA_021324255.1 Bacillota bacterium | reverse complement strand
CTCCCCCGCGCCCGCGACATGCCGGCCGCGGCTCGGCCGCGCGCGCGGCTGCGCACCCGGCAAACCGCACCGCGCGCTCCGGGATCACGATAGCAACGCCCGGCCGGGAAGTCGGTATACTAGCGCACACAACGCGGGGGAAGGCCTTGCGTGTACCGGAGCGGTCGCTTGGGCTACGCGCCGTCGCGAATGCGGGTCAGCTGGTCGATGTCGCGGATCTCGATGCGGGCGCGCGCGCGGTCCACGATTCCTCGGCTGTGCCAGCGGGTCAGGACCCGGCTGATCGTGGCGCGCGTGCACCCCACGATGTCCGCGAGGTCTTGACGGGTCAGCGCGATGGTGATGCGAGGATCCGCGGGGGTGCACACCGCAGTGTTCCTGGCGCGTTCGACCAGCACCCACGCCAGCCTGCGCTCGACGCAGTCCGTGGCCAGTTCTTCCACGTTCTCCCAGGCGTGCTCGACCTGGCGGGCGAGGTGGCGCAGCCACGCGACCGCCACGGGGGGATTTTCTGTCACGGTCTTCAGGATGACGGTGGGCTCCCACGCGAGCGCGCGGCTTCGCTCGAGGGCCTCCGCCGATACGGGATAACAGCCGCCCGTCCCCTCCAACGCCGCCACGTGCCCGAACGGCGCGAGCGGATCGATGACATCGAGGATCGTTTGCCGTCCGGTGAGGCTGTTGGACGTCAGCTTCACCTTGCCGCGGGTGAGGACATACAGGGCCGTCACGGCGTCCCCCTGGCGAAAGAACCACCCGCCGGCGGGGACGCAGCGCTCGTGGGCCAGGCGCGCGAGCCAGGCAAGACGCGGCCGCGTCAGCCCCCGCAGTGACGGGCACGCCGCCAGCAGGCTGAGCCGCCCGTCGAGCGAGAGGATTTCCGCGGCCGGCCGCGGCTGTCGCTGCTCGGTTGGACGTGTGTCCGGTGTCCCGGCCGTCGTCGCCATGCGGACTCCCGTCTCCTCTCCCCTAAGAAAAACGGGCGGGCGTCTCGGCAGGTTCACCGGCGCGGCAACGCCGGGATCAGCCACGGGCGCGCCAACGGGCGAGCGCGTCCCAGTCGAACCGCACTCCGTGCCCCGGGCGGGGCGGCGGCGTGAAATAGCCCTGTTCCGTGCGAATCGGCTCCGCCAGCGCCCCGAGTTCCCCCAGGGTGCCGCCGTCGAGGTCCTCGATCATGGACGCATGCCCGATCGCGCAGCACAGCGTCCCGGACAGCTCGAGCACGAGGTGCGGCGCCGTCGGCGCGCCGTACGATTCGGCCAGGTGCGCAATCTTGAGAAACGGCGTGATGCCGCCGACCCGCAGCACGTCGGGCTGCACGACGTCGACCGCGTCGCGGCGCAGAAATTCGTTGAACGCGGCGACCGCGAACAGATTTTCGCCGAGCGCGATCCGGCACCGTGCCTGCGCGCGCAGCCACGCGTGGCCGGCCACGTCGTCTGCCGGCAGCGGCTCCTCGATCCAGTACGGGTCGTACGGCTCGAACCCGCGAATCCGCCGGAGCGCCTCGGCGGCCGTCCACTTTTGATTCGCGTCCAGCATCAAGAGGGCACCGGGCCCGATCTCCTCGCGCACCGCGCGCACGCGCTCGAGGTCGGTGCTCGGATCATCGGAGCCCACCTTCATCTTGAACGCGCGGAACCCGCGTGTCTTCCAGCGGCGGAACTGCGCGAGCAGGTCCGGAATCGAGAGGTTGAGGTTGATCCCGCTCCCGTACGCCTCGGCGCGGTCGCGGCTGCCGCCGAGCAAACGGTACAGCGGCTCGCCCGCCGCCTGCGCCTTGAGATCCCACAGCGCGACGTCGACCGCGGAGAGCCCGAGCAACGCCAGCCCGCCCGGCGCCGCATCCCGCACCGTGCCGTGGAGCCGCTGCCAGGTGCGCTCCACCAGCGCCGGGTCGGCCCCCACCGCGGCCGGGAGCAGGTCGTCGGTGAGGAACGCGGCGATCGCCGTTCCGCCGGCGCCGACGGTGAACGTCCAGCCGACGCCTTCCTGTCCCGTGTCGGTCCACAGCCGCGCGGTGATCAGCTCGAACGTGGTGATAACGTGGCTCGCGCTCTGCCACGGTTCGCGGAGCTTGATCCGGTAGCACGCCGCCTCGCCGCGGGTGACTGTCATCGAGCGCTCCTCCCCGCCCAATCCCACGAGTGGTGCGACGCCCTCGAGCCTAAGCCGGTTGCGGCAAGTCGTCGTCGCGGAGCCCCACGCTTCGGGCGCACTCCACAATGGCGCTCCACGTAGCGTCCGGCAGTTCGAAGCCCCCGGCGCGCGCGCGCCGCGACTCGACCTCGGGGTCCCCCGGCGTGCGGACGCGGTCGACGCCGTCGGCGGGCGGAATGCCGCGGATGCGATCCACGATCCGGCGCGCCTGCGCCTTCGCGTCGGCGGCGGGACGCATCCCCCCGGGATCGAGCGCCATGAACAACGCGCCGGAGTGGCCGTGCACGGCCTCCCTGCCGGGTGCGTCCTGGATGGCATCCGCGCCGGTCAGCGCCTGCCCGAGCAGCTCCGCCGCCACCGAGAGGCCGAAGCCCTTGTGCCCGGCCGCCGGCAGCAGCGCCCCGCCGGCGTAGAAGTCTTCGACGTCCGTCGTCGGCCGGCCGTCGCGGTCGACGATGCAGCCGGGGGGAAGCGGCACGTGACGCGCGCGGGCCACCATGATCTTGCCCGCGGCGACCGCGGTGGTGGCGAAGTCGACGACCACGGGATGCTCGCCGTCCACGGGAAAGCCGACCGCGATCGGGTTGGTGCCAAGCGTGGGGCGGCGGCCGCCGTGCGGCACCGCCGCGCGCTGTCCGAGACCGCCGACCCACACCAGGCCGACATAGCCCCCATCCGCCGCCCGCTCCACGTACTCGCCCATCCGGCCGAAGTGGTTGCACCGCACGACGCCGACGGCACCGACCCCGAACTCCTGCGCCCGGCGCACCGCGTCGTCCATCGCGAGGCGCCCGGCGAGCTGGCCGAACCCCCACTCGCCGCTCACGACGCCGATCGCGTGACGGTCCTCGATCACCTTCGGCCGCACCGCCGGCCTGACGCGTCCGTCGCGGACGCGCTCGACATAGTGCGGGATCCGCAGCACCCCGTGCGAATCGTGGCCCGTCAGATTCGCGTCGACCAGCGAGCGGGCGACGATGCCCGCGATATCGCTCGGCGCGCCCACCGCCTCGAAGATCCTCGTGCCCAGCGCGGTGAGGGCATCCGGACGGAACCGGCGCGGCATGGGCGATCACGCTCCCTCTGTGGATGGTCCTGCCTGCGGATGCGACGCCCGGGCTTCGTGCGGGCGCGTCGCGCTCCCGATTGTACCACGTTCGACGAGCGGGCCGGACAGGAGCCCCATGCGTCGTGTAAACCGCAACGCGGCGGAGTCGTTTCGCATGAGGTCGCCCCGGCGCGATCCAGGGGTCGGCTCATGCGTCCGGCGGGCAGGCTACGGATGAGGGTCGATGATCTCGCGGAGGCCTTCCCCGAAGACGTTGAGCCCGAGCACCGCGAGGACGATCGCGGCCCCCGCCACCGTGGCCACGTGGGGGGCCACCGTAATGACGCTGCGGCCGTCCGCGAGCATCGTCCCCCAGTCGGGCGTGGGAGGCTGGGCGCCGAGCCCGATGAAGCTGAGGCCGGCCGTCTCCGTCAACATCCAGCCGACGTTGAGCGAGACAAACACGGCCATCGCGCCGACGATATTGGGCAACAGATGCCGCGCCATGATGCGGAGGTTTTTCGCCCCGGCCGCGCGCGCCGCGTCGATGAATTCGTGGGTGCGCAGGGTGAGGACGGCGCCGCGAATCCCACGCGCGTAGAACGGCACATTGGCGAGCGCCACGCCGATCATCGCGTGGACGAGGCCGGGGCCCAGGGCCGCCACGATGGCGATCGCCAGCAGGATCTCGGGAAAGCCCAGGAGGATGTCGATGCCGCGCATCAGGAGGTTGTCGGCGTACCCGCCGTAGTAGGCGGCCGTGATCCCGACCAGGGCGCCGATGACCAGCGCGAGCAGCGCCGCGCCGATCCCGACCACGAGGGACGTCCGGGTGCCCCAGATCACCCGGCTCAGGAGGTCGCGGCCGAGCTGATCCGAGCCGGCGGGGTAGCCGGACGACAGCGGGCCGGCGAGACGCGAGACGAAGTGCGTTTGGTCGGGCGGCGCCAGCGGGAGGAGCGGGGCGGCGACGGCGAGTGCCGCCATGGCGAGGACCGCCGCGAGCCCCGCCACCGCCGGCGGGTTCCGGCGCAGGCGCGCGAGCGCTCTGGCGTAGGCATGAGGGGACCGGCTCGCGGGCGGTGCCGTCGCCGGACGCGCCGTCGCTCGCTCGAGCATGCTACTCGAACCGGATCCGTGGGTCGAGATACGCGTATAGCAGGTCGGTCAGCAAGTTGATGAGCACGTACGCGAGCGCCACCAGCAGCACCGTCCCCTGGATGACCGGGAAATCCCGCGTGAGGATGGCGTTGACGAGCATTGAGCCGACCCCCGGCCAGCTAAACACGGTTTCGACGTACACGGCGCCGGCGAGCAAAAAGCCCATTTCGAGGCCGACGACGGTCACGATCCCGACCATCGTGTTGCGAAACGCGTGCCGCAGCGCGACGGTGCGCTCATCGAGCCCCTTGGATCGAGCGGTGCGAATGTAGTGCTCGCGCATGGCGTCGGCCATGCCGGTGCGCGTCACCCGGGTGATCACCGCGAGCGGCAGCGCGCCCAACGCGGCGGCCGGCAAGATCAGGTGACGCAGCAGGTCCGGCACCGTCGGCTGTCCGGACGGCGAGTACATCCCCGCGCCCGGGAGCCACCCCAGCCGGAGCGAGAACAGGATAATCAGGAGCATCCCGAGCCAGAACGACGGCACGCTGACGCCGCCAACGGCGATCAGGAGGGCCGTGCGGTCCGCGAACCCGGCCGGCCGGCGCGCCGCGCCGATGCCGAGCGCGATGCCGGGGCCGAACGCCAGCACGACGGCGCCGGCGCTGAGCACGAGGGTGGCCACGAAGCGCCGGAGGACTTCGTCAAGCACGGGACGATGCAGGGTGATGGAACGCCCCAGATCCCCGTGAAGCATGTGCCCGAGCCACAGGACGTACTGGACGGCCAGCGGCCGGTCCAACCCGAGCTCGCTCCGCAGCCGGGAGACGTCCTGCGCGGTGGCCAGGGGACCGAGCAGGATCTCCGCTGGATCCCCCGGCGTCATCCGGATGAGGATAAACGTCACGACGGACACGCCCCACAGCACGAGGCCGACCCATGCCAGGCGATGCACGAGGTACCGCGACACGGCTACCCAGCCCGGCGGCGCGTACGGCGCGGCAGTGTCGCCCGCACAGCAGCACCCGCCGCGCGCGGCCGGAGCGCGGCCGCGAGAAGGTGCATCTGAGCGACCCAGTGAACCACTTCTCAGATCCTAGCGCACGCGAGAAGCTCCTGCAACAACACGCAACATGACTCGCTACGAGCGCCCTGGGAGGGGATACGCGTGAAACGACTCCTGATCGTTGCCGCGACGGTGTGTGCCGTGGCCGGGGCATCCCTGTGGGCGTCCCCCACCGGGGCCGTCACGCCCGGGACCCTCGTCGTGGGCCTCGTCGCCGAACCGACGTCGATGGACCCCGGGCAGTTGACGGACATCAACTCCATGCGTGTCCTCTCAAACGTGTACGACACCCTCGTGCAATTCGCCCCGGGGACGTTTACGCTCGAGCCCGGGCTGGCGACGTCGTGGAGCATCTCGCCCGACGGGCTGCAATACACGTTCAAGCTCAGGCGCGGCGTCGTCTTCCACGACGGGACACCGTTCGACGCGGCCGCGGTGAAGTTCACGTACGATCGGCTCCTGGATCCGCAACACCCCTACCACGACACCGGGCCGTTCCCGTTTGCGCCGTTTTACTACGGCGCGATCGAGTCCACCGCGGTGGTCGACCCCTCCACGGTGCGGTTCACCTTGAAGCATCCCTTTTCGCCCTTGCTGCACAACTTCACGCTCAACACCGGCCGTATCGTCAGCCCCGCAGCGGTCAAGAAGTGGGGCAAGGACTTCGCCAGCCATCCCGCGGGGACCGGGCCGTTCACCTTTGTGAGCTGGCAGAAGAACGTGCGCATCGTGCTCCAAAAGAATCCACGGTACTGGGGCGGCGCGCCGAAGCTCGCCCAGCTCATCTTCCGGCCGCTGCCGGACGACCAGACCCGTGTCACGGAGTTGCTCAACGGCGGCGTGGATTTTATCGTGGACGTCCCGCCGGACAACCTGGCGCAGCTCAAGAAGGACGCTCGATTCCAGGTCTACGAGGCGCCCGGGCCGCACATCTGGTGGGTGACCCTCAATACCCGCATCAAGCCGTTCAACGACGTCCGCGTTCGTCAGGCGGTCAACTACGCCGTGAACAAGGCGGCGATCTGTCGCGACGTGCTGAAGGGCACGTGCACGCCGGCCGACGGGCCGATTCCGCCGGCGGTGACCTGGGCGTTTGATCCACAGGTCAAGGGCTACCCCTATGACCCGGCAAAGGCCAAGGCGTTGCTCGCCGAAGCGGGGTATCCGAACGGCTTCAGCGGAACGTTCTGGATTCCGGAGTCGGGCTCCGGCATGCAGTCGCCGAAGATCATGGCGGAGGCGATCCAGGCCGATCTGGCAAACGTCGGGGTGAAGATGTCGATCCAAACTTACGAGTGGGGCGCGTACCTGAACCAGTACGGCAAGGGACTCGGGAGCGCGGAGATGGGCGCGATGTCGTTCATGCTCGATCCCGGTGATCCGGCCCCCATGCTCAGCCTCGTGGTCGACGGCGCGGCGATCTCGCCCAAGGGATTCAACAGCGGCTACTACGATGACCCGAAGGTGGACCAGCTGCTCCAGCAGGCGTCCACCGTGGAGAGCCTGTCCAGGCGCGGTGCGCTGTACCGGCAGGCCAGCGCGATCATTGCCCGGGACGCCCCCTGGATCTTCATCGACAACGCGCTGCAGACGGCCGCGGCGACCCGGCGGGAGCACGGCTTCGTGCTCTCTCCGACGTTCTACCTGTTCTTCCAGGGCACGTCTGTCCAGTAGGCGAGGACACGGAGGGAGGCGTCATGACGGACGACACGCAGCTGCTGATCCAGGAGGATCGGCGCCACCTGATCCACCCGCTCCACCACCCCAAGGACCATGAGCATCCCCTGCTCTTCGTCGAGGGCCGCGGCGCGATGCTCAAGGACGCCAGCGGACGCGAGTACATCGACGGGCTTGCCGGACTCTGGAACGTGAACGTCGGGCACGGGCGCGGCGAGCTCGCGGAGGCGGCCGCCGATCAGATGCGCAAGATCGCGTTTGCCTCGTCGTACGCCGGTCAGTCGAACGAGCCGATGATCCGCCTCGGCGAGCGCCTGGTGAAGCTGGCGTATCCGAGCACCTCGGCCGTCTATTTCACCACCGGGGGCGCCGAGTCCAACGAGTCGGCGTTCAAGACGGCGCGGTTCATCTGGAAGGTGCTCGGCAAACCCGACAAGGTCAAGATCATCTCGCGCGTGCATGGATACCACGGCGTCACGATGGCGGCCATGAGCGCCACCGGCATGGCCGCGTACCACAAGATGTTCGGCCCCCTTGTCCCGAACTTCGTGCAGGCCCCGGCGCCCTACGCGTATCGCTGGCCGGGCGGCGGCGACGTCGGCGTGGAGGCCGCGAACGCGCTCGAGCGGGTCATCCTCGAGGAGGGTCCCGACACGGTGGCGGCGGTGATCGGCGAGCCGGTGATGGGCGCCGGCGGCGTGATTCCGCCTCCGCCCTCGTACTGGCCCCGCGTGCGGGAGATCTGCAACAAGTACGAGGTGCTCCTGATCGCGGACGAGGTGATCACGGGGTTCGGGCGCACCGGCCGCTGGTTCGCCATGGGGCACTGGGGGGTCGAGCCGGACATCGTCTCGTTCGCCAAGGGCGTGACCAGCGCGTACTTGCCGCTCGGTGGCATCCTGATCTCCGAACGGGTGCACGCGGCCATCCAGGAAGCGCCGCTCGACCGGAAGTTCATGCACGCGGCGACGTACTCCGGGCATCCGGTGTGCTGCGCCGTCGGCCTCAAGAACGTCGAGATCATCGAGCGCGAGGGGCTCGTGCAGCGCGCCGGTGAGATGGGCCGCCGGTTGCTGGCGGGTCTCGAGACGCTCCGCGATCTCCCGGCCGTTGGGGACGTGCGTGGGTTCGGCCTGATGTGCGGTGTCGAGCTGGTGGAGGACCGGAGCACGAAGAAGCCGGCGCTCGGGCTCGGCCCCAGGGTGGTGCGCGAGTCCGTGTCGCGCGGGCTCCTCCCGCGGCTCCGGGCGGGATCGGCGGACCCGCCGGTCGGCGACACGATCTGTCTTGCGCCGCCGCTCATGACGCCCGCCGAGACGCTCGATCGGATCGTGGACGTGCTGCGGGAGGCGATCGCCGCGGCCGCGCGCTGACGCCGTCGCCACGCGCGTCGAGGCGACGCGGCCGGGACCCGGTTAGACGTCGCGGGGCAACTCCGTCAGCATATGCGCTCCGGGCGCCGCCTGGGGGAGCGCGCGGCGATGCGCGAGGCGGTGTTTTGCGAGCGCACGCTCCCGCGGCGTCTCGCGCCCGTCCTGCCGCGGGCGCGGTTATATCCGGGTGGCCCCGCGAGGATCGAGCACGTCGCGGATCCCGTCACCGAGCAGGTTGAACCCCAGCACGACGGACATGATGGCGAGGCCGGGAAACGTCGAGATCCACCAGACGCCGGTCACGAGCTGGTTGCGGCCCTCGTTGATCATCGCCCCCCACTCGGGCGTGGGCGGCTGCGCGCCCAGCCCCACGAAGCTGAGGCTGGCGGCGAGCAGCACGCTGAAGCCCATGCCGATCGTGGCCCGCACCACGATGGGCGAGACGATGTTCGGGAGCACGTACCGGGCCAGGATCCGCACGTCCGAAGCGCCCTGGGCGCGCGCGGCCTCCACGTACGTTTCCTCGCGGCCGACGAGCGTGGACCCGCGCGCGAGCCGGGCGTAGCCGGCGATGCTGGTGATCGCCACCGCGACGACGGCTTTCCAGAGGCCGGGGCCGAGCGCGGCGCCGAGCGCGAGCGCCAGCACGAGGCTCGGGAACGCGAGCAGCACGTCGCACACGCGCATGATGGCGTCGTCGAGGTAGCCGCGGTAGTACCCGGCCACCACCCCGAACGGCGTGCCGCCGCCGGCGGCGATCCCCACCGCGACGATGCCGATCACGAGGTCGTACCGGGCGCCGTACACGATGCGGCTCAGGATGTCGCGCCCGTAGAAATCCGTGCCGAACGGATGCCCGGCCCCCGGCGGCCGCAGCCGGGCGGTGACGTCCACCGCCACGGGGTCGTGGGGCGCCACCGCCGGCGCGGCGACCGCGATGACGGCCCACAGCACGAGGATCCCGAGCCCGGCCACCGACAGCGTGTTCCGCCGGAGGCGGTGCGCGGCGATCCACCACTCGCCGATCCGCGCGGCCGGCCGCGCCGCCGCGGCATCCGAGCGCGGCCGGTCCCGGACCGCGTCAGCCATAGGTCACGCGGGGGTCCAGCGCGGCGTAACTGAGGTCGACGAGGACGTTGACGGCGACGAACAGCACCGCGATGAGCAAGGTGCAGCCCATGACCGCCGAGTAATCCAGCCACGTGATCGCCTGCACGAGGTAGGCGCCGATCCCCGGCCACGAGAACACGGCTTCCACCAGGACGTTGCCGCTGAACAGCAGGCCGAACTGCACGCCCAGCACGGTGACCGTGGGGATCAGCGCGTTCCGGAGCGCGTGCCGGTAGAGCACGCTCCACCCGGCGGCCCCCTTGCTGCGGGCGGTGCGGATATAGTCCTGCCCCAGCACCTCGACGATGCTGCCGCGCAGCATGCGCACCACGAGCCCGAGCGAGGGCAGCGCCAGCGTGAACGCCGGCGGCAGGAGGTACCACAACGCCCGCACGAACGCGCCGGGATCGCCCGCCAGCAGGCTGTCGACCAGGAAGAAGCCGGTCACGGCCGGCGGCGCCGTGTCGGTCATGCCCAGGCGCCCCGTCGGCGACGGCAGCCAGCCGAGCACGAAGTACCCGACGTAGATGACGATCAGGCCGAACCAAAAGCTCGGCATCGACAGGAACAGGAGCGAGCCGACGCGGCTCGCGTGATCCGTCGCGGTGTTGACGCGCGCGCCGGAGAGCACCCCGAGCGGGATGCCGAGGACGACGGCGATCACGAAGCTGAGCAGGCTCAGCTCGGCCGTGGCCGGCAAGTAATGCCGCAAGTCGTCCGCGACCGGCCGGCCGGAGTGGATCGAGAACCCCAGGTTGCCGGACAGCGCGTTGCGCAGGTAGTCGACGTACTGCACCGGCAGCGGACGGTCGAGCCCCCACTGGTGGCGCAGCGCCGCGATGACGCCGGGGTCCTGCGCGCCCTCGCCGAGGTACATGCGCGCCGGATCGCCGGGCACCACGTGGAGCAGCAAGAAGGTGACGAGCGTGATCCCGACGAGGATCGGCGGGACCGCCGCAAACCGCCGGACCACGAACCCGACCAGTGGCGTGCCCTCGGCGCGGCTGCCTGCGGGGTGGGCCTAGGCGCGCTTCTCCACGGGGAAGAAGTACCAGTTCCCCGACGGGTAGAGCACCCACCCCTTGACCCAGGCCCGGTGCGCGTACATCAAGAGCGAGTCGTAGATCGGCACGCTCGGGACGTCGGTGTTGAGCACGCGCTGCAGCTCCGTGATGATCTGCTTGCGCGCCGGCGGGTCCACCGTTGCGAGCAGGCGGTCGATCAGCCGGTCCGCCTGCGGGTTGTTGTAGAAGGCGAAGTTGCCTTTTGCGCCCGCGCTCTTGGAGTAAAAGATGTTGTTGACGTAATTGTCCACGATGGGCAGCTCGAGCCCGCTCAGCACAAACATCGGCATCTTGCCGTCCTGATAGTTCGTCACGAACGTGCCCCAGGGAATCCCCTCGACCTTCGCGTCGACCCCCACGTTGCGCAACGACGCCTGCGCGAGCACCGCCGTCTGCTCGCGCTCCGTGTTGCCGGCGTTGAACGCGATCGTCGTGGCGAACCCCTTGGCGTAGCCGGCCTCGGCGAGGAGCGCCTTCGCCTTGGCCGGATCGTGCTTGTACGGCCACAACGACGGCGTATAGCCCTCGAGCCCGCTCGGCAGCATGCTGTGCGCGACCGAGGCCAGGCCGAACGCGGCGGCCCGGTTGATGGCGAACGGATCGACGGCGTAGACCATGGCCTGGCGCACCCGGACGTCGTCGAACGGCTTCAAGCGGTTCTGCATGTAGATCTGGTGCATCCCGATGCCGCTGTCGCGGCTGATCACGATGTCCGGGTTGCCGATGAGCTGCGTCGTCATGTCCGGAGGCAGCCGGTACACGATGTCCAGCTCGCCGCGCTTCAGGAGCAGGAACTGCGTCGCGAAATCGCTGATGACTCGGAAGACGACCCGCTTCAGCTTCGGCGGGCCGGCCCAGTACTGGTCGTTCGCGACGAGATCGAACTGCTGGCCGGCGGTCCATGTGCCCCACTTGAACGGCCCGGTGCCGTCGGTATTGCGCGACATCCACTCGTTGAACTTGCCGGGCTGCGTGCCGCCATGCGCCTCGACCGTCTTCGGGTTGACGATCGCGCCGGTGTTGGTGGCGGCGAGCAGTTTGAGAAAGAACGGGCACGGCCGCGTGAGCGTGACCCGTACCGTCTGCGGGTCCACCACGGTGGTGCTCTTCTGGTCCATGAACTTCGAGATCAGGCTGGCGGGGCCGAGGTTCACGGTGAGCATGCGGTTGATCGAGTACTTGACCGCGTCGGCCGTCAGCGGATCGCCGGAGTGGAACTTCACGCCGGTCCGCAGCCGGAAGGTGTACGTCTTGCCGTCCTTCGCGGCGGTGATGTCCTGCGCGAGGTGCGGTCCCACGTCCGCCGTCCCCACGGTCTGCCCGTTGACCTGCTTGGTCTGGTAGCGCACGAGGGGCTCGTAGATGTTGTCGAGCATCCACATGCTGCCCCAGTCCGTGATCGCATGCGGGTCGAGGTTCACGGGCTCCCAGTACACGCCGTAGAAGAGCGTGTCGGCATTGGGAACGGCCGCGGCCGCGCCGGCCTCGCGCACCCCGGCGGCGTACGTCGCCGCCAGGCCCGCGCCTGCCGCCATAGCCGTATGCCGTAGAAACTCGCGACGCGTGAACCGGGCCATCATCGCAGACCCCCTCTCTCCGGCGATGTAGCGTGTCGTGACCCAGGTTGTCCTAGGTTACGCAAGGTACGGTCAGGTTCGCGCTGTGGATCCCTCCCCCTCCTAATGCAGCGTCCTTGTGCTTGACGAGGGTAGATGGACCGGCCGGCCGTTACGTCCCGGCGAGCCGGCCGACGCGCTTCTCCCGGGTCGGCCCGGACGGGGCGCCCGTGTATTCGTGCCACGCGGCACGCTCAGGGCGCGGGATCTCCGCGAAATGGTCCGGGCAGAGCAGGACGCGCGCCAGCGGGGTGTCCCCGCGACCGCCGGGACCCAGCCCCTCGACGCGCGCAAACCAGCCCTTCGCCCCCTGCACGTACTCGTTTCCGCACTTGGCACACGCGGCCATGATCCCCTCCGGCGGCTGGACGTCGTCACCATCGATGATACATGAATGCCGGCGCGGGCGCGCCTGCCGCGGCGCGAGAGGGAACGACCCGGACGCGAGGCAATATGGAGGCGAGCCCGAGATCGAATCCCCCCGGAGGAGTGCGGCGTGACGAACGAGGTGGCGCCGGGCGTCTTTCGATGCGGAACGCCGTTCGTGAACTGGTATCTGGTGAGCCTCAGGCTGGCGGCGAGCGAACGCGCAGGAGAATTACGGGAGGCGTGCGAACACCACGCGCCGAACGGGCGATGACGCACCTGCTCCGCCGCAGCGATCGACGCTTTCATCGCCGCTCCATTCGGGGGGTCGATATCATGCCAGCGCGCCGGTCGCGCCGCTCGCCCGTGCCGTCGAGCCACCCGCTGCTCCTCGAGTGGTGGACGGACCTCGAGGGAGAAAACCGCGGTCTCAACACCCGCCTGGCGTACATCCGCGATCTGCAGCAGTTCGCGGAGTACGTCGACAACCGCCTCGAAGAGGCATCGAGCGACGATCTCCTGCGCTTCAGCCGGCGCCTGACCGAGGCTGGGCTGTCCGTGGCCACGCGCGCGCGCCGGATTACGGCGCTCCGCCGGTTCTACGAGTGGCTGCGGCGCCGGCAGCGCCGTCCGTTTTCGGTCGCGCAGGACATCCGTCCGCCCCGGCGCACGCGGCGCGTGCATCGGTGGTGGACCGAGGAGCAGGTCGCGCGGTTTCGCGCCGCGTTTGCGGGCGACGATCCGCGTGTGCTGCGGGATCGCGCCATGGCGGAGCTGGGGCTCATGGGACTCCGCGTGAGCGAGGTGATCCGCCTGGACACCGAGCGGGTGATCCGCCTCACGGATCCGGAGCAGGCCGCGATCGTCGTCTGGCGCAAGGGGAGCAAGGAACAGGTGCTGCCTCTCACGGCGGATGCGAGGACGGCCCTCCTCCGGTGGCTCGAGGCCCGCCCGGCCGCGCCCACGACGGCCCTCTTCTTCCGGCTGCCGTTTCAGCGTCGCCGCGGCCGGTTGCACTACGCGAGCGTGGAGCGCATCTTCAAGCGCTACGCGGCCCGGGCGCGCGTGCCCATTCCCGAGGGGATCGCGTTTCACCATCTCCGGCACACGGCCGGGCAGCAGATGGCCAACGTCGGCCTCGGGATCGAGGAGGCGCAGCGGCTCCTCGGCCACGAGAGCCCGGTAACCACGCAGGTGTACTACGAGGTCACGGACGCCCGGCTTCGCCGGGCCGTGCAACGGCTGCGCCACGGCGAGCCCGCGGGCGCCCGGCCCGTACGCCGCCCCGCCGCGGCGCCGCCGGGGCTGGCGCGCCGCACGGGATAGACCGCGGGCAAAGGCGCCCCGGCGCCGCCTGCCGAACCTTGGTGGCATCTCATCGACGCCAAGGAGGGGCAGGTCATGGCCACGACGCACGCCGCGTCCGACACCGCCGCGCTCAAGGCGCGGGCCCTCGCCGCGCTCGCCGCCCGCGAGGCCGACGCGCGGGAACTGGCGCTTCGCATCCACGCGCATCCCGAGATCGGCTTTCAGGAGACGCAGGCCGTCGGGTGGATCGCCGATCTGCTCGGCCGCCACGGCTACGAGGTTCAGGTCGGGGCCGCCGGCATCCCGACGGCCATCGTCGCGCGCGCCCACGGCCGCGGCAGCGGCCCGACGGTCGGGCTGATCGCGGAGTACGACGCGCTCGCCGGGCTCGGGCACGCCTGCGGGCACAACCTGATGGGCGCGGGCATGGCGGCCGCCGCGACCGCGCTCGCGACGGTGCTTCCGGACCTCGCCGGCACGGTCGTCTACTACGGGACGCCGGCGGAGGAAGGCGGCGGCGGCAAGATCCTCATGCTGGAGCGCGGCGCCTTTCAAGGGTGCGATGCGGCCATCCAGTACCACGCCGGCGATCACGCGTCCGTGGCGACCGGGTGCCTCGCCGTGCAGGGCGTCGAGTTCCAGTACGCGGGACGCCCGGCGCACTCCGCCGCGGCGCCGTGGAACGGGCTCAACGCCCTGGACGCGGTGATCCAGCTGTTCAACGCGATCAACGCCATGCGCCAGCAGCTCCGGCCGGACGCGCGCATCCACGGCATCATCACCGACGGCGGCCAGGCGGTGAACATCGTGCCCGAGCGCGCCGCCGCGGCGTTCGGCGTCCGCTCCGCGGACAGCGCGTACCACAAGGAGCTCATGGCGCGGGCGGAGGCATGCGGCCGCGCCGCGGCCGACGCCACCGGCACCACGGTCACGATCTCCAAGGGGATGCTCTTTGACGCGCTCAAGTACAACCGGACGCTCGGGGCGCTCGTCAAGGCAAACGCGGAGGCGCTCGGGTTCGCGGTCGAGGAGCGCTTCGTGGGCGCGTCGACCGATCTCGGCAACCTGAGCCAGGCGGTGCCGACGATCAGCTACACGCTGCCGACATGTCCCCCCGGCGTCGGCATGCACACGCGCGAGGCGCTCGAGGCGGGCAAGGCCGAGGTCGGCCTCGCCGGGATGATCCAGGACGCCAAGGTGATGGTGATGACCGCGATCGACCTGCTCGCTTCGCCGGCCACGGTCGAACGCGCGTGGGCGGAATTTCGGCAGGCTTAGCGCGCGCGGGAACTTTTTCGCGCGGTACGGGCGCTTGGAGACCGGTGCCGGGGACCGGGCACCGCGCCCCGCCGGGCGTGGCGGTCCCGGGCCCAGCACCACCGGACGATTCCGATTCAAGGAGGTCTGGGATGCCCACGGGGCTCGAGCCCTTTGTCCCGGCGGCCGGTGATCCATGGGACGCCGCCAAGGCCGCGCACCTACTGCGCCGAGCGGGATTCGGCCCCCTGCCGGAAGACGTCGCGGCCGCCGCCGCCGCGGGGCCGGACCGCGCGGTGGATCGCCTGTTTGCGTTCCCGCCGGAGCCGCCGATGCCGTCCATCTTCGGCGACGCCGTGGGCGCCGAACGCGAAGCCGACCTCGCGCTCGAAGGGATTCTCGCCCGCCGCGAGCGCCCCAAGGACCATCCCGAGCTTCGCCCGCTGTACGAGGAGGTCAACCGCGCCCACCAGCGCGCGATCGGCGCGCTCACCGCGTGGTGGCTCGATCGCATGGCACACTCCCCCGCCCCGCTGCAGGAGAAGCTCACGCTGTTCTGGCACGGCCACTTCACCAGCTCGTTCGGCGACGTGCACGATGCGATGGCGATGTACTATCAAAATGCGCTGTTCCGCCGGGACGCGGCCGGCAACTTCGCGCGGCTCGTGGACGGCGTCGCCCGCGACCCCGCGATGCTGCGCTACCTCAACAACGACCAGAACCGCAAGGGCCACCCGAACGAGAACTGGGCGCGTGAGCTGATGGAGCTCTTTACGCTCGGGATCGGCCACTACACCGAGACGGACGTGCGGGAGTCGGCCCGCGCCTGGACGGGATGGACGCTGCGCGACTACCGCACGTTCGAGGGGCGCCGGTCGTTCGCGTTCAAGCCGCAGCTCCACGACGCGGGGCAAAAGACGTTCCTCGGCCAAACCGGGGCGTGGGACGGCGCGGACGTCATGCGCATCATCCTGGCGACGCCGGCCGCTCCGCGCTGGATCGCCGGCAAGCTCGCCAGGTTCTTCGTGGCACCGGAGCCGCCCGACAGCCTCGTCGACGCGCTCGCGGCCGAGGTGACCGCCCGCAACTACGAGCTCAAGCCGGTGCTCCGCTCGCTGTTCCGCTCGCGCGCGTTCTATCAACCGGCCGTCATGCACGCCCAGGTCAAGAGCCCGGCGGAGTTTGTCGTCGGCGCGGTGCGGCAGCTGGGCGTCCGGCAGCCGGATTGGACGCGCCTGTCCGGCGCGATGGCCCTCATGGGGCAGCACCTCTTCTTTCCCCCCACCGTGGCGGGCTGGGACGGCGGCAAGCGGTGGATGAACGCCGGGACGGTGTTTGCGCGCAGCGACGTGGCGGCGGGATTGATCACCGGCCGGCTGGGGACACCGGACCTCGGTGGGTTGAGCTCGCCGGACGCGGCGGCCGCGCGGCTCTTGGGCCGGCCGCTGCCCGCGGCGCGCCGCGCGGTCTTGGCCCAGCCCGGCCTCGGGCCCGACGCCGTCGCGCACCTTGTGATGACGCTCCCTGAATATCAGGTCGCCTGAGGAGGCACCCGAGCATGCGCGATATGATGACGCGCCGCGAGTTCTTGGCCAAGGGCCTCACGATCGTGTCGGCCGGCGTGACGGCCCCGATGTTCCTCACGCGCACCGCGCTGGCCCTCAACAACCCGTGGGATCAGCAGCTTGCGGCGCAGGCATCCGGCCGGCCGGATTGGCCCGTGCTCGTCGTCGTCCAGCTGGGTGGCGGTAACGATGGGCTCAACACGATCGTACCGTGGGTCCACGACGAGTATTACCGCGCGCGGCCGCGCCTCGCCGTGCCGCAAGGAGCGGTGCTGCGCCTCAACGATGAGGTGGGCCTGAACCCTGTGCTCAAGCCGCTCAAGGCGTTGTTCGACGACGGCCGGGTAAGCATCGTGCAGGGTGTCGGCTATCCGAATCCGAACCGCAGCCATTTCCGCTCGATGGAAATCTGGCAGACCGCCGATCCCACGGGCAACGGCCCCAGGACCGGCTGGCTCGGCCGCCTGTTCGACAGCGAGTGTCCCGACTGCGGCCAGACCGCGGGGATCACGCTCTCCCCCGAGATGCCGCTCGCGATGCAGGGGACCGGCGGGCGCGTCGTCGCCTTTGACACGCCGGAGCGTTTCGGGTTTCACCCGCTCGCCGGCGGGGGCGCCGCGGAGCAGGAAGCGCTCCGGCAACTGCTCCAGCCGGTGCCCGGCGACGAGCCGATGGTGGACTTTCTCACGCACACGGAGATGAACGCCGTCGTCGCCGCCTCCGACATCCGGCGGATCGCGGGGAAGTTGAGCGGGGACACCGGGACCGGCTACCCGCGCGATCCGTTCAGCCAAAAACTGCGCATCGTCGCCGGCCTGATCGCGGCGGACGCACCGACGCGCGTCTACTACGTGAGCCTTGGCGGGTTCGACACGCACGCCGCCCAGGAGGGGCGGCAGGACCGGTTGCTGGCGACGCTCGGCGCCGGGCTGGCGGCGTTTGTCGCCGATCTCAAGCAGAAGCGGCTCGACGACCGCGTGCTGACCATGACCTTTTCGGAATTCGGCCGGCGCGTCGCGGAAAACGCGTCCGCGGGCACTGACCACGGGACCGCCGCCCCGATGCTGCTCATCGGCGGGCCCGCGGCCGCGGGCGTGCACGGCACGCAACCGAGCCTCACGGACCTCGACATGGGCGACCTCAAGTTCGGCATCGATTTTCGCAGCGTGTATGCGACCGTGCTCGAGCGGTGGATGGGCGTCAAGAGCGAGCCCATCCTCGGCGGACAATTTCCGATCCTGGATGTGATCAAGCCCCACGCCGGTACCGTGGCGCGCGTCTAAGCAGGCGCGCGCTCACGCCGCCGGCGGGCCGGCCTCCGGCGGGTCGATGCCGCTAGGCCGGCGGCGCCCCCGTGCGGGCGCCGGCGTTGGCGCGGCTTAGCAGGCCGTTGCGAATGGACGCGGTGGCCTCCTCCAACCCGTAACTCAGGTGGATTGCCTTTGCGCCCGCCAGGTCGCGCCGCGGCGATTCCGGCACGTACGGCGGCGCGTGCTTCGGCAGCGCCGGCGGCGGCTCGAACGCTTCCACGAGCAGCGTGTCGGTCAACCGGGCCAGCGCCGCGAGCCGCCGCTCCAAGGCGTCCGCGGTTTCGTCCGGCAGGAGGCCCGGCGCAGGGCCCGGGAGCGCGGCCGGGAGGAGCCGCCTCACGGCCGCGATGCCGTCGCGGATCGCCTCGAGCGTCGTGCGGAGCTCGCCCGCGTACGATCGGTGCGGCGTCGGCCCCCGCGGATAGTCCGGGCGCGCTTGGAGGAGCGGTTCTTGCTGCGAGAGGCTCCGGAGCATCGCCGCGGCGTCGGCGAGGGGTGTGAGCGCCTGCCACAGGCCGGCGGCGGCCTCGGATTCTGATGGGTCTCGCATCCCGCGTGGCCTCCCCAAGATACGCCGTGATCCGTGCGCCATCATACGCGGCAGATCCGGAACGCACAAGGCGCCGTGCTATCATCGGGACATGGTATCGCAGCCTGGTCGCGCACGGCCCGCCGTCGGCCCCGGGTGGAAGCAAACGGTTCCGCTGCCGGGCCACGTGCGTCTCGTCTGGCACACCTCCGCGCCGTTTCCCCGCGACCTCCCGCTCGACGAATTCTACGCCGACCTCGCGTTTCCGGGGCCCGGCGGTGGCCTGCCCTATCTCGTCGCCAACATGGTCATGACGCAGAACGGCGAGGCCGCGGTCGGCGGCAAGGCCGGCGTGATCGGCACCCGCGTCGACAGCCTCGCGCTGACGCGGCTTCGGGTCGCAACGGACGCGGTGCTCACGGGCATCGGCACGGTCCTGGCCGAAGACGTGACCGCGGTGCTCCCGGAGTCCGAGGCCGCCCGCCGGGTGGCGGCCGGCCGGCGCCCCCGCCTGACGGTCGCGGTGCTGGCCTCGCGGCTCGCCTGGCCTCCCGACCTCCTGTCCCGCCGGCTCTTCACGGATCCGCGATTCGAGCGCCTGATCATCGCGGGCGACCGCTCGGCGGACGTTCCCGAAACGGCGCGCCGCCTCGCGGACCTCGGCATCGAGGTCGTGCGCGTGCGCGCCGGCGCGGACAGCCGGCCGGACCCCGCCGCAGCGCTCGGCGTCCTGGCCGCCCGGGGAGCCCAAAGCGTCGTCACCGAGGGCGGGCCGCATGTCCTGGCGAGCTTCGTCCGGGCGCGCCTCGTGCGCGAGTACTTCTTGACGACGGCTCCGTTCGTGGTCGGTGGCGACGACGGGCTGCGGCCGATGGCCGGGGACGTCGGCGGCCCGGTGTCCTTGAGCCGGATGAGCCGCATCGAGCATGCGTTCACGGATCCGGCGACCGCGGCCGGGCTCATCGAAGCGTTCGAGCGGTTCCGGGTCCTCTATCCAGAGGCCTCCCCCGCTTCCGGATCGAAGCCCTGATCCATGGCGGATCCAGGTTCGTACCTCGAGCGCACCCTGTGTGACCTCGTCAGCATTCGCAGTGTGACCGGTGAGGAGGCCGCCGTCTCGCGGTACATTTACGACGCGCTGGCTCGCGCCGGGGTCGACGTCGAGCGCGATGCCGAGGGAAACGTCACCGCGGAGGTGGGCCGCGGGCCGCGCCTGCTCGTGGTCAACGGCCACATGGACACCGTGCCGCCGGTGGACGGCTGGACCTCCGACCCGTTCTCGCCGCGCGTCGAGGACGGCCGGGTGATCGGGCTCGGCGCCTCGGACATGAAGGCCGGCCTCGCCTGCATGCTGTGGCTCGCGCAGCATGTTTCGCCGAAGGTGCGCACGTGGTTCGCGTTCACGAACCACGAGGAAGGCGGATCGCAGACGCCGCGCAACGGCGTCCGCCGCCTCATCGGCCGGGCGGCGCCGGATTACGCGATCACGACCGAGCCGTCCTACGACCCCGTCGCGAAGCGCCTCCACGTCGGGATCGGCTGCCAGGGGCGCGCCATCGGATACCTGGCGATCCTCGGGCGCAGCGCGCACTCCTCGGACTGGCGGCGCGCGGACAATGCCATCTACCGCGGTGTGGAGGTGATTCGCCGGATCGCGGCCACCGCCGAACAGCTCAAGCCGGTCGAGGTCGCGCCCGGGGTCAGGAGCGTTCCGTCGCTGTCCGTCGTGGCCGCGCACGCGGGCCTCGCGGAAAACGTCATCCCCGACCGGCTCAAGCTCACCGTGGACCGTCGGCTGTCGGTGGGCGAGGACTACGGGACGATCGAGGCGGAACTTCGCGCGGCCGTGGACGGCGTGGCACACGAGGTGGAGATCAGCCGCCTCTGCTTGCCGACCCTGGCCGACCGCGACGGGCACACGCTCAAGGTCGCGACGGACGTCGTGGCGGGCCTGCAGGGGCATGCGCCGCTGCAGTTCTCGCAGGGTCGCCAGGATTTGTCGATCTTCGCGGAGCGCACCCGCGACTTCTGCAACATCGGCCCCGGGACCGTCGGCCAAGCGCATAACGCCGGCGAGTACGCCACCGTGGCGGGCATGGTCGCCGCCGCCGCGGCGCTCAAGGCGATCATCGAGGCGATGTAGCGAAGCCGGCCGGCCGGCGCAGGGTTGCGCCCGTTTGCCCGCGGTGTCCCCGGGGAACATCTTCAGTACGTGTGTCCTGCGACAGGGGTCTGCGCGGCGGCCTAACGCGTACTTCGAGGAGGTGGGCAGTGGGACCCCAGGCTGAACTGGTCCGGTACGGCAACTGGCGGTACTTGTTCGTCGCGGACGAGCACGAGGAAAACAGCGGTCGCTGGAATTGGCTGGTCATCAGGCTTCCGATCGGTGAGTCGGACCCGCAGGTGCTCGGCAAGGGCCAGGCAGATTCGATCGACGAGGCGGAACGTTTGGCCAGCCTGACGCTGTCCACGGAATGGGAGTACACGAAAGTCTCGACCCACTGAGCCGGAGCGAACGGGGATCGGCGCGCCGGGCGCGGGTGTCGGGCGCCGGCGGGATGCGCGGCGGTCTCGGGCCGTCCCGCGCGGCGCGCGGGCGCGTGTCAAACGAGAGCCGCACGGGTAAATCTGCATCAATCCGGCTTCGATCGATGGCGAGGTGAACGGGATGCGCCGTGGCGCGGCGATCGGCATGATGCTTGTGGCAAGTCTCGGCATGGCCACGATGGCGTGGGGTCAGGGAACCCCCACGGCGCCGTCGCAGGGGGTCGGCGGGATCGTGCCCGGGCAGGCGATCGGGACCTTTCAGCTCGGGGAGGATGTGGGACAGGCGGTCAGCACGCTCGGTCCCGTGCACTCCGAGGACGTGATTGGCAAGGCGCTCAGGGTCGACTACTGGCCGCTGCGGCGGATCGGCACCGTGGCCGACGCCTCGACCAACAAGATCATCGCGCTCGTCGTCTCCATGGACGACGGGTACCGGACGGACAAAGGGATCGGGGCGGGCGCCGCGCTCGACGCGATCCACAACGCGTACGGGACCGAGGACACCACGGACAGCGGGCAGGACCACAACGTGCTCGTGTATGACAAGCTCGGCATCGCGTTCGCCGTGGACACGAGCGGGCCGCTCCTCGGCCGCGTCTCGGAAGTCTACGTGTTCGGGCCGGGGCAGTACGCGAAGATCTTCCGGCAGCCGGCGCAGCCGAGCGGCAGCGGCGGCTAGGCCGGCGGCTTGAATCGCTCGAAGGGGTTCCGGCAGCTCCGGCACAGGTACGTGGCGCGGCAGAGCGTCGGCCCGAACATGCTCTCCTGGACCACGTCACGGGAACCGCAGTAGGGACACACCGGGGGTTCCGCGAACCGGCACCGAGGCACCGACAGACCGTGTGACGCCAGCTGCGCGCGGCCGCGCTCGGACAGGCGGTCGACGGTCCACGGCGCGTCGTACGTGTACTCGACCGTCGCGTCTTGAACACCGCCGAGCGCGAGCAACGCCGACCGGACCCGCGCGCGGATCACCGCGAGCGCCGGGCAGGCCACCCACGTCGGGATGAGCCGCACGGCCACGCGGCCGTCCTGCACCTGCACGTCGCGGACCAGCCCAAGATCCACAATCGAGATGGGCAGCTCCGGGTCCTCCACCGACCGGAGGACGTCCCAGATCGCCGTGTCCAGCGTGGTCGGCGCGCTCGTCACCATCGCGCCTCCGGGTCCGACTTCCACACTTCCGTCAGCTGCGCGAGGAGCGGCTCGAACGCCGCCGTGTGCACGCCGCGGCGTCCGCCCTCGCGGGCGCCCGCGCCCGACGGGACGGCGAGGCCGTAGCGTTCGAGCACGGGGCGGACCGTCGCCACCCACGCCTCGCGCTCGGCACTTGGGGAGCTCTGGAGCACTCCCGCGCGCTGCAGGACCTCATCGGCGGCGGTGGACTCGAACAGGCCGAGCGCGTCCGGCCATGCCCGGTCGAGCGCCGCCTGGATGCGCTCCGGGCCGCCCGGCGCCGCACCCGCCAGGCGGGTCAGCCATGTGTCGGCGAACAGGCCGTGATAGCGTTCCTCGCGGGACAGGGTCTGGGCCAGCCCGGCGACCGGCTCGTGCCCGCTCGCGGCCACGAGCCGCAGCCGGCCGATCTCGAAGGCCTCGTACAGCATCAACCGGATCATGGAGTATTCCCACCCGCCGTTCTCCTGCTCCAGCAGCGCGGCGTGCCGGTACTCGTCCGGGGCCCGTCCGAACGCCAGCCGGTCGGCGTCGCCTCCGTCGTCCGCCGCGATCTGCTCGTACCACGCGCGTCCATGACCGAGTTCTTCCTGCGCGATGCTGCTCATCGCCACGTCGCTCTCGATGTCGGGGCCGAACCCGGTCCACTCGGAGTGCCGGTGTCCGATGACGAGCTCGTCGTCCGCGATGCGGAGGAGCCATTCGCGGTACGCCGCCCGCACGGCGGGATCCGCGATCGCGGCGAGCGCGCCCGGCATCTATTGATCCTCGTCGCGGTACGATGCTTTGTAGGAGCCCTGCAGGACGCGCCGCTGCTGGCGGTACGACCCGCCGAACCGGTAGCTCTTGTCGGTCGCCGGCACGAACATCTCCGCAGCCGGACGCGTGGTGGCGTGAATCTGGTCCGCACGCACCACCCAGAGGTTGACGCACGGGTCGCGCCGCGTGTAGTTCTCCTTGGCCAGCACGAGCGCCATCTCCGCGTCGGGCGCGTGGACGTCACCGGCGTAGACGTGGGCGTCGCGGTGCCGGCCCTGCACAAAGACCGCCCAGACATCGGGCGCCGCGCCGAGCGTGCGCTGCCAGCCGCCCTCGCCCACCGGCTCACGACGCGGGGCGTCCGCGCCGCGTCGCGGACCGCCCGGCGCCGGGTCGCTGCGCTCCCCCGGCGGGGTCACCGCCCGGTCGGCGGGCGGGATCACGCGACGGCGCCGTCCGCGCGGGCGCGCCACCGGCTCATCGCCTCGCGCACCCAGGCGTGCTGGGCGTGGAAGCGCTGCCGGAGCGCCAGCCGTTCCGCGCTTTTGGGTCCTCCGTTGCGGCCGACCCGCTTGAGCTCTTCCCAGTCGGGCTCGGTGTAGACGTACCGCTGCTCGTCCTCCGCCCAGCGGAGGTTCGGGTCGGGCACGTCGAGGCCGTACTCGAGGATGATCGGCACAAACTTGCGGAGGAACTGCTGGCGCAGCTCTTCGTTGGACTTGACCTTGATCCGCCACGCGAGCATCTTCTCGGTGTGCGGGGAGACGCGATCGAGCATCCCGAAGAAGTGCATGATCGGCGTCCACCACCGGCAGAGCGCGTCCTGCAGCATCGCACGCTGCGCCGGCGTACCCTCCGCGAGGGCCCGCCAGACGTCCAAGCCGAGCTGGATGTGGAAGTCTTCCTCGTAGCAGATCCGCTTCAGCACGCGCGCGTACGGCGCGTAGGAGCACGACCGGAGCGCGCCCTGTGTCTGCATCGCGGCGCCGTCCACGAACACCTGGATGATCGCCACGTCGGCCCACGTCTCCGCGGGGTAGTGAAACACGTTGTGAAAGCGCGCCCGCCCCGCGACGAGCTCGGCGATCATCTCATCGCGTGACCGGCCGAGCGTCTCGGCGACCCGGTACAGCAGCATCCCGTGTCCGACCTCGTCCTGGACCTTGGCCGTGAGCGCCATCTTTCGGGCCAGGCCCGGCGCCCGCGGAATCCATTCGCGCTCCGGGAGCGCCCCCATGATCTCGGAGTTGGCGTGCATGTTGATGAGGCGGAGCGCCTCGAATCGGTACTCCTCGGGCACCCACTCCCCGGCCTCGATCTGCTCCCCCGCGCGGACGCGCGCCGTAAACTCGGCGAGCACTTCCGGGTCTTCCGGTGCCGCCGGCGTTGTCTCGGGCATCAGCGTGCCCCCAATGTGTGACGTTTTCTCTCCGAAGATATAAAATCCGTCACACTTATGCTACCGGTTTACCGGCGGTATGTCAACCGGTGCCCGCACTCCTGGCACTCCTCGCTCAGTCTCCGTGCTTCTCCCGGAGACGCTTCGAGAGCCGCAGCATGAGCTGAATGCGTTCGAACTGGCCAATCCACTCCGCTGTCACCGCTGAGAGGAGCTCATCGCCGGGCGGCACGATGCCGGTCGGGCATGCCGGCCCGAGCCGGTCGGCCGCCATCTGGCGGTATGTGGCGAGCGTCCGGTCGCCGTACCGTCCGCACTCCTGATCATCCTCGCTCAGGAACACCACCGCCGGCACGCGATGGCCGAGGTTCATGGCGAGCGCCCGCTGCGCCTCCGGACGCGCGTCCCGATCCACGAAGCGGACCATGATTCGCGGATTCTGCTCGGCGATGCGGCCCATGATGGGGCACTGGTTCACACAATCCCCGCACCACGCGCCGGCCACGCACAGGACATGCATTTCGCGCACGAATCCGCCGAGGAGCTCTCGCTGCGCAGGCGTGAGCGTTACCTTGTCGTACACCGCCTGCCAGCGCGCCTGCTGCTCCGGCGTCGCGTGGCGCTGCAGGAAGTCCCTGTAGCCGAGCGCTTCCGCAAACTCGCGTCCCCACTCCATCCCCTCGCCTCCTCCGCGGCGCCCGAGGCGCCGTGCTGGTGGTGCGCTCCGTCACATCCAAGCCGAACGTCCCGGCCGGCGAAGGCGATTCCCGGGGATGCGCTACGTACGGGCGCGCGTGCAGTCCCGGCACGCGCAGAGGTTGCGCAGCAGCGCGAACGGATAGATGCCCGTCGCGTGCCCATCGGACCAAACGAAGCGCAGGGCGTACGCGCCGACCCGCGCGACGTCCTTCGGGTAGATGTCGGGAGGCACGCGCTCCGGATCCAAGAGCTGCGCGCCGGTCCATTCGTGCACGCACATCGCGCAGGGACAGTGCTGACGCAGCAGACGGTACGGGTACCGGCTCACGTGGCCGTCGGTCCACGTCACGACGAGTTCGCGCGTCGCGGCTTCCTGCTGCACGGTCGCCGGCACGGGCATCGACTTTCGGGGCATGACGTATACGAGTGTAGGAAGCCTCCGCGTTGGTGTCAAAGCGAGGCACTGTCCTTACTGTCCTGCCGAGTGTTCGTCGAGCCGGCCCCGAAGAATGGAGGCGTGGATGAGCCTGGAAGCCCGCACCGATAGCGTCACGTTCACGGTCAACGGCCGCGCGGAGGAAGTCCGCGTCGCTCCGAGGCGGACGCTGCTCGCCGCGCTGCGCGAGGACCTCCACCTGACCGGCGCCAAGGAGGGTTGCGGCGTCGGCACGTGCGGGGCCTGTACCGTGCTCGTGGACGGGCGGCCGGTGCTGTCCTGCCTGATCCTCGCCGTCCAGGCATACGGCCGCAGCGTGGAGACGATCGAAGGGCTCACACGGGACGGCGTCCTCGACCCGGTGCAGCGCGCCTTCATCGAGCACGACGCGTTTCAGTGCGGGTTCTGCACCCCGGGGCAGATCATGACGCTCCAGGGCCTGCTGCGGCGGCGGCCCGATCCGTCGCCGGAGGAGATCCGGCGGGCCCTGGACGGCAACGTGTGCCGGTGCGGGGCCTACCTTCGCATCCAGGCGGCGGCGCTCGAGATCGCGCGAACCGCCGAAGCCCGGCGGTCCGGCCGCCCGACGTAACCCCCTGCCCCATCACACCACCGGAGGAGCCCATGCCGCGCATCGTCAGGCAGAAGATCGAGTTTGAGGGACGGATCGAGGAGCGCGACGTCGTCATCGAGGGCGATGATCTGCCGGCCTGGGGCCCCGCCGAGACGTTCACCGTGGTGGGGACCCGCGTGCCCCGCGTCGACGGCGGGGACCGGGTGAGCGGCCGCGCCCGGTACACGGCGGATCTCGACCTGCCGGGCCTGCTGCACGCCGCGGTGCTACGCAGTCCCCACGCCCATGCCCGCATCACCCGGTTCGATGCCGGCGCCGCGGAGCGGGCGCCGGGGGTACGGCTCGTCATGTCCGCGGCCAACGCCCCCAAGATCCCGTGGTACAACGGCAAGAGCTGGCTCTTCGATCCGGAGCTGCGCTACGCCGGCGACGAGGTCGCGGTGGTCGTGGCCGATACGGCGGCGCAGGCGCGCGACGCGCTGGATCTCATCGAGGTGGACTACGAGGCGCTGCCGCGGGTGCTCACGATCGACGCCGCGCTCGCCCCGAACGCGGTGCCGGTCCACACCGAGGGCAACGTGCTCGGCGGGCCGGAGCGATACGAGCGGGGCGATGTCGAGGCGGGCTTCCGCCGGGCGGACGCGACGGTCGAGGTGCGCGCGGACACGCAGGACGTGTTGCACCACAGCATGGAGACGCACGGCTCGGTCGTGCACTGGTCCGGCGACCGGCTCACCGTCTGGGACTCGACGCAGCATATCTTCGGGGTGCGGCGGCAGGTGGCCGCGGCGCTCAAGATGCCGCTGGACCACGTGCGCGTCGTGAGCCCGTTCATGGGCGGCGGGTTTGGCAGCAAGAACGGCGCGGGCAAGTACACGATCATCGCCGCGCTCGCCTCGCGGCAGCTCGGCCGGCCGGTCCGGCTGATGTTCACCCGCGCCGACGAGAGCCAGGCCGCGGGGAAGCGACCGCAGAGCGCGCAGCGCATCCGCCTCGGGGCCACGCGCGACGGCCGGCTCGTCGCGATCGACTACCGCGGCGCATCGAACCTGGGCGCCTACCGGGCGATCGGATCGCCGCTCGCGGGGCCGGCCAAGGAGCTGTACGCCTGCCCGAACGTGCGCACCGAGGTGGTGAACGTATTCACGCATACCGCCCCGTGCGCCGCGTTCCGGGCGCCCGGATTCGTCGAGGGCACGGTGGCGCTCGAGGCCGCGATGGAGGCGCTCGCCGACACGCTGGGCATCGATCCGCTGGAATTCCGTCTCCGCAACTACGCCGAGACCGATCAGGTCCTCGGCCGTCCGTACTCGAGCAAGTTCCTCCGCGACGCCTACGAACGCGCCGCCAACGCCGCCGGCTGGGAGCGCCGGACCCCGACACCCCCCCGGCCCGTGGCCGGGCACGGTCGGCGCCGGGGGGTGGGCATGGGCACGCAGATCTGGGGCGGCGCGGGCTCTCCTCCCGCGTACGCGGAGATGCGGCTCAACCCCGACGGCACGGCCGAGATCCGCATCGGCACGCAGGAGATCGGGACCGGGGCGAAGACCGCGCTGGCGCAGATCGCGGCCGAGGTCCTGACGGTGCCGGTCGACCGCGTCTCGGTGTCGCTCGGCGACACCGAGTTGCCATACGCGCCGCTGTCCGCGGGAAGCCAGACGATCACGTCCTGCGGCCCCGCGGTGCGCATGGCCGCGGACGAGGTGCGCCGGCATCTGCTGGACGCGGCCGCGTCGGTGCTGGAGGCGGCGTCCAACGACATCCGGCTCGAGGCGGGCCGCCTGTTCGTCGCGGGGGTGCCGGAACGCGGGATGACGGTGGCCGAGGTCGCCGGGCGCATGGGCAACTTCACGCTGGCCGGACGCGGGTTTCGCGCCGCCAACCCCGACGGCGTGACGATCCGGACCTTCGGCGTGCAGATCGCGGAGGTCGAGGTGGATCTCGACACCGGCGAGGTGACGGTGCTGCGCGTGGTCGCGTGCCACGACGTGGGCCGCGTCATCAACCCGCTGGTGTACGCGAGCCAGATCGAAGGCGGGGTCATCCAGGGGCTCGGCATGGCGCTTCGCGAGGAGCACGTCACGGATCCGGACACCGGCACGGTCCTCGACCTCGGGTTCGACAGCTACGCCGTGCCGCGCTCGTCGGTGATCCCGGAGATCGTCGCGCTCGCCGTGGATAAGCCGGACCCCATCGCCAACAACCTCGGCGCCAAGGGCGTCGGCGAACCGCCGATCATCCCGACGCCGGCCGCGATCGCGAACGCCGTGGCGAACGCCACGGGTGCACGCGTGACGTCGCTCCCGATTACGCCGGCCAAGGTGCTGAGCGCGCTCGGCCGCCTCCGGTGAGCGCGCCCGCGCCATAGGCCGGCCGCCGGCGCGTCAGCGCGCCGAACTCACCTCCGCGAGGAGTCGCTCCGCGGTTGCGAGCTGGGCCGCGGACGCCTCGTAGCGGGCCCCGCGCCCGTCGTGGTGCTCGATCACGAGCAGGTCGACGTCGAACAAGCGCACCGCCTGCCCGAGTTGCCTGGCGGCCTCCGTCCGGTTGCCTCCCGCGGCGTAGGCCTCCGCAAGCCAGAGACGGTAGCGCGGCGTGTAGGGATCGAGCCGGATCGCCGCGCGGAGCGCCGCGGCCGCCGCGTCTTCGCGTTTCTCGGCGTGCTCGAGCCGCCCTAGTTCCGCGAGGGGATACGCGTCCCATGGATTGACCTGGACGGCATAGCGGTACAGCTCCTCCGCGCGCGCCCGCATCGTCGGCCACGGCCCCATGGGATTGTCGAGCCGCCGGATGTAGAGGTCGGCGAGGAGGTCCCCGAAGTACGCCGGCGCCGTGCTGTCCAGCGGGTCCGCGGCGAGCGCCGCCTGGAACGTCCGCACCGCGGGGATGAGCTGCCCCGCGGCGACCTCGCGCGTCGCCTCATCGTGGAGGGCGGTGGCCGCGACCGGCGGCGCCACGACCGGCTGGAGGCCGGCGAACACGGCGACGAGCGGCAGCACCAACACCCGCTGCCACACCCGCGCCCGGGGGCGGTCGTCGAGGGTGACGTGCGCCGCGACGGCGGCCGCCAGGAGCAGCAGCAGCGTGAGGTTGGTGACGACGAACAGATTCTCGTCCACGGTGCTCACCGCGGCGACCCCGGCCGCGCCCGCGGCCCACGCGCCGAGCCAGATCCGGTCCGTCGGGCCGCCGCGCGCATACCGGCACGCGACGCGCCACAGCCCCCAGAGCACGGCCAGCGCGAGCAATCCCGCGCCGACTTCGCCCGTGGTCGCGAGGATTTGCAGGTAGTCGTTGTGCGCCGAGCCCGGGGGGTTGACCATCGCGTAGGTCTCCAGCACGCCCTGCGGGCGATACGGCGAGTACACGCCGTTGAACGTCCCGAGCCCGGTCCCCCAGACGCGGTGGGCGCGCCACATCGCGAGCGCCGTGCGCCAGATGAAGAGCCGGCTGACGCCGGTATCCTCTTGCGCCGGGGCGATGCTCTGGGCTCGTGCGCCGACGTTCGGGAGCGCGACCACGCCCGCGGCGGCGACCAGGGCGACGAGCAGCACGACGGGCCAGGCGCGGCGCCGCACCGGCCACGACAGGACCGCGCACGCCACGACGAAGATCGCGAGGCCCACGTAGCCGCCGCG
>JAJPJL010000086.1 GCA_021324255.1 Bacillota bacterium | reverse complement strand
TCCAGCGTCTCGCGATTGTAGCGCTTCCCCTTGCAGACGTCGCACGGCACGTACACGTCCGGCAGGAAGTGCATCTCGATCCGCACGATGCCGTCGCCCTCGCACGCGTCACACCGGCCGCCGCGCACGTTGAACGAGAAGCGCCCCGGCTTGAACCCCCGCGCCCGCGCATCCGGTGTCTGCGCGAAGAGCTCGCGGATCAGATCGAACGTCTTCGTGTACGTGGCGGGGTTGCTCCGCGGCGTCCGGCCGATCGGCGACTGGTCGATGTTGATCACCTTGTCCAGCTGCTGCAGCCCGTCGATCCGATCGTGTGCGCCCGGCCGGGCGCGCGCCCCGTGCAGGCTGTGCGACAGCGCCCGGTACAGGATGTCGTTGATCAGCGTCGACTTTCCGGACCCCGACACGCCCGTCACGCAGGCGAAGAGGCCCAACGGAATCGTGACGTCGATCCCCTTGAGGTTGTGCTCGCGCGCCCCGCGGATCACGAGCGACTCCCCCCGCCCCGGCCGGCGCCGCGGCGGGACCGGGATGCGGCGCGCGCCGGACAGGTACTGCCCGGTCACCGACGCGGGCGTGCGCAGGATTGTCTCGAGCGGTCCGCAAGCCACGACGTGGCCGCCCTGCGCGCCCGCGCCGGGCCCGATGTCCACGATCCAGTCGGCGGCGCGGATCGTGTCCTCGTCGTGCTCGACGACCAGGATCGTGTTGCCCAGGTCGCGCAGGCGCTCGAGCGTTTCGATGAGCCGGTGGTTGTCGCGCTGGTGCAGGCCCACGCTCGGCTCGTCGAGGACGTAGAGGACGCCCATCAACCCGGAGCCGATCTGCGTGGCGAGCCGGATCCGCTGCGCCTCGCCGCCCGACAGGGTGGTCGCGGTCCGATCGAGGGTCAGGTAATCGAGCCCCACGTCCATGAGGAACCGCAGCCGGGCGCGGATCTCCTTGAGGATCTGCTGCGCGATCATCTGCTCGCGGTCGCTGACCGCGAGGGACGTGAAGAACTGCATCGCGCCCCGCACCGTGAGAGCGCACACCTCGGCGATCGAACGCTCGCCGACCGTCACCGCCAGGCTTTCCTTGCGGAGGCGCGTGCCGCGGCAGTCCGGGCACGGCGCGCTGCTCATGAACTGACCGATCTCTTCCTTGACGTACTCCGAGTCGCTGTCCTGATACCGGCGCTCGAGCTGCGGGACGATGCCTTCGAACCGGCTCTCGTACTGCCGCAACGTGCCCCACCGGTTGTGGTACCGCAGGCGGATCGGTTCCTCCGTGCCGTGGAGCAACGCCCGGACGAACTCCCGCGGCAGCTTTCGCACCGGGGTGCGCATGTCGACCCCGAAGTGGTCGGCGAGCGAGTGCAGGACCTCCTGGTAGTACTCGCTCGTCGAGTCGGCCCAGGGCAGCACCGCGCCGTCCAGGAGCGACAGCGACGAATCGAGGACGAGCGCCGGATCGACCTCCTGCCGGAAGCCGAGCCCCGTACAGGTCGGACACGCCCCCTGGGGCGCGTTGAACGAGAACATGCGCGGCTCGATCTCAGGGAGGCTCAGGCCGTCGTCGGGGCACGCGAAGTTCCGGCTGAACACGAGCTCGTCCCCATCGACGACGGACACACCGACCAGGCCCTGCCCCAGCTTGAGCGCGGTCTCCACCGAATCGTTGAGGCGGCTCCGGATGTCTGGCCGGACGATCAACCGGTCGACGACCACGTCGATCTGGTGCTTGCGGTTCTTGTCCAGGGTGATCTCCTCGCCGAGCTCGTACAGGTGCCCGTCCACGCGGACGCGGGCGAACCCCTGGCGCCGGAGATCGACGAACAACTGCCGGTACTCGCCCTTGCGCCCGCGGACGATCGGCCCGAGCACCAGGATCCGGCGGCCCTCGGGGAGCTGCAGCACGCGGTCGACGATCTGCTCCGGGGTCTGCCGGCTGATCGGCTTGCCGCAGCGCGGGCAATGCGGGATCCCGATGCGGGCGAAGAGCAGCCGCAGATAGTCGTAGATCTCCGTGACCGTGCCCACCGTGGACCGGGGATTGCGCGGCGCGCCCTTTTGATCGATCGACACGGCGGGGCTCAACCCGTCGATGTGATCGACGTCCGGCTTCTCCATCAGGCCGAGGAACTGGCGCGCGTAGGCCGACAGCGACTCCACGTACTTGCGCTGGCCTTCCGCGTAGACCGTGTCGAACGCCAGGGACGACTTGCCCGACCCGGACAGCCCGGTCAACACGACCAGCCGGTCGCGCGGCAATTCCACGTCGATGTCCTTGAGGTTGTGCTCGCGTGCGCCGCGCACGAGAATCCGGTCAAGCGGCATGACTACCCCTCGGCGTGCCGCCCGGCGGCGGCTGCTGTGAAGAGATATGCGAACGCTTGTTCGACCCTACGAACTGGAATCCCTCTTTTGTGAAAACGGCGGCCGCACCTATCGCCTTCCAGCGGCGCGGAGGCCGGCTCCGCGGCCTCAGCGCGATCGAGCGCGTCCGCCCCCCCTCCGTGGTCGCGACCGCGCCCCGGCACCGGCCGGCGGGCGGCCCCGGCGGTTTTTCACGCCGCCGAAATACGGTTCTCCCAAGCCGCGGCGCAACTCGTGGAGCTGATCGCGCAGCGCCGCCGCTTTCTCGAACTGCAGCTCCGCCGCGGCCTTGCGCATCTCACGCTCCAGCACGTCGATCGTGCCCTCCAGCTCGCCCGGGCTCAGCATGAGCAGGCGGGCGATGTCCCATGGGACGCGCTTGCCCTGCTCGGCGAGGCCTACGAGCTCGTTGGCCGTGAGCACGGGCCCCTCGCGGCTCCCCCCCGCCTCATACACCGCGCCGTCCTCCGCCACGGCCTCCAGCTCGATCATGTCCCGAATCGGCTTCACGATCGAGGCCGGCGTGATCCCGTGCTCTTCATTGTACCGGAGCTGGATGCGCCGGCGTCGATTGGTCTCGTCGATGGCCCGCCGCATGGAGTCGGTGACCTCGTCCGCGTACAGGATCACGCGCCCACCGAGGTTGCGGGCCGCCCGGCCCATCGTCTGTATCAAGCTCGTCTCGGAGCGCAGGTACCCTTCCCGGTCGGCGTCGAGGATCGCCACGAGCGAGACTTCGGGGAGATCGAGTCCCTCGCGCAGGAGGTTGATGCCGACGAGCACGTCGTAGGTCCCCTGGCGCAGATCCTTGAGGATCTGGATCCGCTGCAACGTCTCGACCTCGGCGTGCAGGTAGTGGACCTTCATGCCGAGCTCCTGCAAATAATCGGAGAGGTCCTCGGCCATCCGCT
>JAJPJL010000099.1 GCA_021324255.1 Bacillota bacterium | reverse complement strand
GGCCGAAGGCCGCGGCCGCGAGATTCCCGGCGTTCATCGAAGTCCGGCGACCCTGCTCAGGCGCGCGACGACACGCTGGGGCGCGCGGGCCGCCACCGGAGGTTGGGCTTCCGCGCGGCCGCGACCTCATCGAGGCGCGTGACCGGCGTCTCATGCGGCGCCGAGAGCACGAGCGCGGGGTCCGTCTCGGCTTCCCGGGCGATCGCCCGCATCGCGTCCACGAACGCGTCGAGGGTCTGCAGGCTCTCCGTTTCCGTGGGCTCGATCATGATGGCTTCCTCGACGATCAGCGGAAAGTAAATCGTCGGTGCGTGGAAGCCGTAGTCGAGGAGGCGTTTCGCCATGTCGCGGGTGGCCACGTGGTGCCGGTCGCGCTGGCGCCGGCCCGAGAGCACAAACTCGTGCTTGCACACGCGGTCATAGGGGACATCGAAGTACGGACGGAGTCTGGCCAGGAGGTAATTGGCGTTGAGCACGGCCATCTCGGCGGCTTCCAGCAGCCCGGAGGCGCCCATGGAGCGGATGTACGTGTAGGCGCGCACGAGGTTCCCAAAGTTGCCGTAGAACGCGCGCATCTTGCCGATCGATTTGGGCCGGGTGTAGTCGAGCGTGAAGCGTTGGGCATCCCGCTCGACGGTCGGCACCGGCAGGAAGGGCGACAGGTGCGATCGCACCGCGACCGCGCCGGCGCCGGGTCCGCCGCCGCCGTGCGGCGTCGTAAAGGTCTTGTGAAGATTCAGGTGCATGACGTCGAAGCCCTGGTCGCCCGGCCGGGTGACGCCCAGGATGGCGTTGAAGTTGGCGCCGTCCAGGTACAGCTGCGCGCCGGCGTTGTGCACGGCGCGTGCCACCTCGACGATCTGCTCCTCGAACAGGCCGAGCGTGTTGGGGTTCGTGAACATCAACGCCGCGACATCCGGCGTGAGCACGCGCGTGAGCGCGTCGAGATCGATGTTGCCGCGGCGGTCGCTCTTGACTTCGATCACCTTGTAGCCGGCGAACGTCGCCGACGCCGGGTTGGTCCCGTGCGCCGAGTCGGGGACGATCACGGTGCCGCGGCGCTCGCGCTTCTCCTCGTAGTAGCGGCTGATCATCAACAGCGCGGTGAGCTCGCCGTGCGCGCCCGCGGCGGGCTGGAACGTGACCCGGTCCATGCCCGTGATCTCAGCCATCGCGTGCTCGAGCTCCCACAGCAGCGCCAGCGCGCCCTGGATCGTCTCCTCCGGCGCGTACGGGTGCAGCCGCGCGAACCCGGCCTGCCGCGCCGCGTCTTCGTTGATCTTGGGATTGTATTTCATCGTGCACGATCCGAGCGGGTAGAATCCCTCGTCGATCGAGAAGTTGCGGTGGCTGAGCGCGGTGTAGTGCCGCACGACGTCGAGCTCGCTCACCTCCGGGAGCGCCGCCGGGCACGCGCGGCGGTGGGTCGCGGGGATCACCGCGTCCAGCGGCGCGTCCGGGACGTCACTCGCGGGGAGGCTGTACGCGACGCGGCCGGGCGCGCCGCGCTCGAAGATGACCGGAATCGGGCGCTTCGCCGTCGCGGCCGGCAATGCCGGGCCCTCGGGCGCGCTCATCGCAGGCCCTCCAGATGGTCGACGAGGCGATCGATCTCGCTCTTGGAGCGCTGCTCCGTCACGCACAGAAGCCAGCAGTCCCGGTACTCGGGGTAGAACCGGCCGAGCGGCAGCCCGCCGAGAATGTCGTGCTCCAGCAGCTGCCGGTTGATCTCCTCCGGCGGCACCGGGCACCGGACCGCGAATTCGTTGAACGTCGGCGCGTCGAACGCGAGCGCGTACCCGGGCACCTCGCGGATGCGCTCCCTCGCGTAATGCGCTTTGCGCGCGCACAGTTCTGCGACGTGCGCCATGCCCTGGCGGCCGAGGGTGGCCAGATAGACGGCCGCGATGAGGGCGTTGAGCGACTCGTTGGTGCAGATGTTGCTCGTGGCCTTGGCGCGACGGATGTGCTGCTCGCGAGTTTGCAGGGTGAGCACGTACCCGGGCCGGCCCGCGGTGTCGACCGTGCGCCCGACGAGCCGCCCGGGGATGCGGCGAACGTAGGTCTCGCGCGTGGCGATGATCCCGAGGTACGGGCCGCCCAGGTTGAGCGCGTTGCCGAGCGCCTGCCCCTCGCCGGTGACGATGTCCGCGCCGTAGTCTCCCGGCGGGCGCAGGATCCCGAGGCTGATCGGTTCCGCGACGGCGACCACGAGGAGCGCCCCGCGTTCGTGGACGGCCTGCGCGAGCGCCTCGCCGTCTTCGATGACGCCGAAGAAGTTGGGGGACTGCACGATGAGGGCCGCGGTGTCGTCCGTGATCGCGGCCCGCGCGGCCTCGATCGGGGTCGCCCCATCGATCGCGGGGAGTTCCCGCACCGTGATCGGCAGATGACTGGTGTACGTGCGGAGCACCTGCCGGTATTCGGGATGCACCGCCGTGCTGACGATCACCTCCCGCCGCTTCGTCAGGTCCGCGGCCATGCTGGCGGCTTCGCCCGTGGCGCTCGCGCCGTCGTACATCGACGCGTTGGCCACCTCCAT
>JAJPJL010000050.1 GCA_021324255.1 Bacillota bacterium | reverse complement strand
GGCGGTACCGATCGTCCAGCGCGGTAAAGCGCAGCAGCCGGTCGTCGTCACCCCCGCCGTAAGCGATGTCGATCCCGAGATGCGCGCCCAGGACGCCGGCGCCGGCGCGGTCCGCCCACTCGATGGCGGTCACCCCGGGGCCGTCTAGGATCTCCTCCAGCCCAAGGGTGTCGAGGTCGTGCGACGTCAACCGGTACAGGTCGACGTGGTAGAGCGGGATCGCGCCGCGGTATTCATGCACGAGCACAAACGTCGGGCTGCGGACGGGGCCGCGCGCCCCCAGGCCGGACGCGAGACCCTGCACGAAGCATGTCTTGCCGGCCCCGAGCGGGCCGGAGAGCCCGATCACCGCGCCGGCCGCGCCCGTTCGCGCGAGCACGCGCCCGACGGCCACGCCCGCGGCGCGCGTCGCGTCCGGGGAGCGGGAGCCGATCGTGAGCACCTCATGGGGGCCGCTCGACATCACACGCCGTCCGGGTGCGACCCGGCACGGTTCGCGGTGCGGGCCGGCGTCCGCGGCGGGGTTGCCCGCGCTCGAGGCACGCGCCGGATGCCCGATGCCGGCCGCGCTACTCGCCGCCGGGCGGCTGCGGCAGCTTGCGCTGGAGCAGCGCCAGGATGTCGAGCGGCACGGGAAAGATCGTCACGGAGTTGCGGTCCGACGTGATCTCGGTCAGCGCCTGCAGGTAGCGCAGCTGCAGCGCCACCGGCTCCACGGCGATCTTGGTGGCCGCCTGCACGAGCCGTTCGGCGGCCTGGTACTCGCCTTCCGCGTTGATGACCTTGGCGCGCCGCTCCCGCTCGACCTCGGCCTGCTTGGCCATCGCGCGCTTCATGCCCTCGGGCAGCGCCACGTCGCGCACTTCGACGAGCGTCACCTTGATCCCCCACGGCTCCGTGCCCTCATCGATCACCTGCTGCAGCTGCTGGTTGATCCGGTCGCGCTGGCTCAGCAGCTCGTCGAGCTCGTGCTGGCCGACCACGCTGCGCAGCGTCGTCTGCGCGAGCAGGTAGGTGGCCCGGGAGAAGTTTTCCACGCGGACGACGGCGTCTTCCGGGTTGACGACGCGGAAGTACACGACCGCGTCCACCGTGACCGGCACGTTGTCGCGCGTCATCATCTCCTGGCGGGGCACGTCGAGGGTCACGACGCGCAGGTCGATCTTGATCATCCGGTCGACGATCGGGATGAGCACGATCACGCCCGGGCCCCGGGCGCCGATCAGCCGGCCCAGCCGGAAGATGACGCCCCGCTCGTACTCGCGGGCGATCTTGACCGTCGAGCTAGCGAGCACGATCACCGCGATGATGATCGCCACCACGAGCGGCCCGAGCAGCGCGGCCACGCTCACGATGCCTCCTCCCGGCGCACGTCGAGATGCAACCCCCGCACGCGCAGCACGCGGACACGCCGGCCGGCCGGGATCACGCCGTCCTCGCTCTCGGCGCTCCACAGCTCGCCCTCCACGAACACGGTGCCGGCCGGCGCGAGATCGGTGCGGGCCACGCCCACGGCGCCCACGAGCCGCTCCCGCCCGGTCTGGACCTTGCGCCCCTGAGCGCGCACGCCGGCGCCGACCGCGAACGCGAAGAACGCGGCGGTCAGCGCCGCCATCGTCAGGATCAAGACGAGCGAGATGCGGAGAAACGGCGCCTGCCGCTCCGTGAGCAGCAGCGCGCCGAGGACGAACGCCACGATGCCCCCGGCGGTCAGGACCCCGTGGCTCGGCACCTTGAGATCGGCGATGAACAGGACGAGCGCGAACCCGATGAGCAGCAACCCGGCGACGTTCACCTGCACGACGGCGAACGAGGCGAGCGCGAGGATGAGCGCCAGGCCGCCGATGACGCCGGGGAACACCGACCCCGGGTTGCTCAGCTCGAAGATGATCCCGTAGATCGCCATCGTCATCAGGATGAAGCCGACGTTGGGGTCGCCGAGCAGCAGGAGGAACCGCTCCGTGAGGTCCATCGGGATCTCGACGATGCGCGCGTCCCGCGTGGCCAGCCGGCGCGTCCCCGAGGCGGTCTGCACCTCTCGCCCGTCGACCGCGGCCAGGAGCGCCGCCGGCGTCGGCGCCACGAGGTCGATCACGTGCAGCTGGAGCGCCTGCGTCTCCGTGATGGACACGCTCCGCCGCACCGCCTGTTCGGCCCACGCGGCGTTGCGGCCGCGCCGCGCGGCGAAACTCCGGATCTCGGAGACCGCGTCGTTCGTGATCTTGGTCATCTCCGTCGGATCGAGCTGCGTGGTGCCCCCGCCCGGACCCATCGCGACGGGGTGCGCCGCGCCGATGTGGGTCGTCGGCGCCATCGCCGCGATGGTCGCGGCGTACGTGATAAAGACGCCCGCCGACGCGTCCCGCGCCCCGCTGGGGTAGACATAGACGATCGACGGCACCGGCGAGGCCAAGAGCGCCTTGGCGATGTCTTCCATCGAGGTGAGCAGGCCGCCCGGCGTATCCATCTCGATCACGAGCGCCTGGGCGCCGTCCTGGGTGGCCTGCCGGAGGCCGCGGAGCACGTAGCGCGCCGTCGCGGGACCGATGATGCCGTCGAGCTGCACGACGTCGACCACGGAGCCGGTGCCGGCGGCGGCTGCGGCGGGCAACGGGGCGGCCGAGCGGGGCAGGATCTGCAGCAACAACGCCGCCGCGAGCAGCGACAGCAGCACCCCACAGCGCACGCGCGGGGACATGGCACCGTGTTCTACGCCCGCGGAGGGCCCTCCTGTTCCCGGCCGCGACGGGGCCCGGCCGCGGGTCCCGCGCCCCCCGCGGCGAGCCGTTTAGGAGGACGGGGGGCCGTCCCGGGCGCCGGCGGCGCGGCGGGCGAGCGCCGCGTGCATCGCCCGGACCCGATCGAGCGTGTCGATCTCGCCGGCCGGCTTGTCGTCGCGGATACGCACGATCCGCGGAAACCTGAGCGCATACCCCGAATCGTGGCGCCGGCTCTTGGTGATCGCGTCGAACGCGACCTCGAGAACCCGCACGGGCTCGACGAGCCGCGCCGCGCCGAGGTCGCGCCGCGTGTGCGCGTGGAACCAGGCGCTGAGCCCGGCGATCTCCTCGTCCGTCAGGCCCGAGTACGCCTTGCCGATCGTGACGAGGCGCGCCCCGTCGCGCACCGCGAAGGTATAATCGGACAAGATGCCGGCGCGCTTGCCGTGGCCGTACTCGGCCGCCACGACGACCACGTCCAGGGTCCCCACGCCGGGCTTCCATTTCGTCCACAGCCGCCCGCGCCGCCCCGGCTGGTACGGCGAGTCCGGGCGCTTCATCACGATGCCCTCGTGGCCCGCGTCGCGCGCCGCGCGAAACCGCGCCTCGAGCTCCTCCGGCGTACGCGCGAGGCTCCCAGCGCTGAGGCGCACCGGTCCCCGGGGCAGGAGCGCCTGGAGAACCTCGCGGCGCGCCGACAACGGGGCCCCGAGCAGATCGCGGCCGCCGGCGTGCAGCACGTCGAAGCAGATCAACACCACCGGGATCTCGACCATGAACCGCAGGGGATCGCGACGCTGGAGCCGCTGCTGCAGGAGGACAAACGGCAGCGGGCGCGCGCCCTCCCACGCCACGATCTCGCCGTCGAACACGTAGGCGCGCCCGACGGCCTCGAGCGGGGCCACGAGCTCGGGGAACGCCGCCGTCACGACGTCCAGCGTCCGCGACAGAATCGCCACGCGCTCCGCGGTCCGGTGCACCTGCACGCGGATCCCGTCGTACTTGTCCTCGACCCACAGCGCGGGCACGGACGCCGCGAACGCGTCCCGCGGCGCGTCCACGGGGCTGGCCAGCATGAAGCGAAACGGGCGCCCGGGCTCGATCGCGGTCTCGTGGAGCGCGTTGTGTCTCGCGCGCACGGCGATCTCGCCCGGATCCGCGATGAGCAGCGCGGCGCGGCGCACCTCCGCGGGGTCGCGTCCCGACGCCGACGCGATCGCCGGCAGCAGGAGGCCCTCGCGCAGGCCCACGCGCATGTCAGAGGTCATGATCTTCACCAGGTAGGCGGCCTCGCGCGGCGCCGCGTCGTGAAACAGGGTGCGCAGCGCCGCGGCCTTGACGCGCCTCGACGCCGCGCCCTGGGCGCCCGCGATCGCCTCGAACCCGCGCGCGACCGTCTCGAGCGTGAGCGGGGCGCGAAAGAGCGCCGGCGGATACCGCGCCAGCAGCTCGGCCGCGGTGTCGCCGAGGTCGCCGTGCCGGCGGTAGGTCGCGTGGAACTCGTCGCCGGGCGCGCGCGTCAGTTCCCGGAGGACCGCTCCGATCGCCACCCACCCCACGCCGAGCCGCCGGGGATCACCGGGTGGAAACGGCGCGCCGCGCAGAAACGTGCACGCGCGCCGCAGGTCGTCATCGCCCAGCGACGCGAGATACCCGCCGAGGGCGGCCACCTTCGCGCGCGTGCTCGAGGTCGCCCGCACCTCGTCCAGCACCGCGGCGAGTCCGGCGAACGCGGCCGCCGGCTGATCGGGCGGGCCGGCGTCGCCCCGGCAGGGACCGGCGGGATCGCGATCGAGACCGGCCGTACAGACGCTCCTACTGCGTCGTTGCCGTACTTCGGCGAGGGGTCGGGCCGGCCGGACCTACCCTTCGCTTCGCCACCGACGCCTACCAAACTTCGGGTAGCCGCGTTGCCCGCAGCGCAAGCGAACATGCGCAACACACACGGATACACCGCGGGCGTCGAACGCCCGCTCCAGGCAGGTCCGGCAGGCCCAGCTACTTCGTCTCGCCAGACACCGGAGGCGCAGCACTACAGGGTCGACCGCGCCATCACCAAGCACGCGATCGTGACGGTGTACGCCTGCTCGGCGTCCTTCGCCTTGAAGGCGACGGCGCGGGGATTCACGCGGGTGACGCCCGGGATCAGCATGCATCGATCCGCCATCCCCGTGTAGTGCCACTCGATCTCGAGCCCCACGGGCCGCGGCACGGTGAACGGCTTGAGGTCTTTCACGCGCTTGAGGGCCCGCTGCGCCCCGTCCTTGATGCGGCGGCGGGCCTCCACGGGCTGATAGGACCGGGCCGCCACCCGCCCGATGGCTTCCTTGACGACCACGGGCTCGACCTGCGGGATGAGCTTCTTGACCTGCGCGGTCGCCGTCCCGTCGCCGGTGACGAGCGCCACGGGGACCTTGAAGTGCCCGGCGAGCGCGGCGTTGAGCCCGACCTCACCGACGATCAGGTTGCCGAGCTTGATCTGCCGGACGGATGCGCTGCTGAACGAGTGGTCGAGAATCGCGTTGGCGGTGCCCGCCGCGGCGTGGTAGCCGGTGAAGAACACGGCATCGAAGGACGCGTCGATGCCTTGCATCATGCCGTGCGGCTTCGGGCTGCCGCTGATGAGCTGCGCCTGCGGGTGCAGCTCCTCGATCAAGATGTTGCGCATGTCGGCGTGGGAGTCGTTGACGACGACCTCCGTCGCGCCGCCTTCGAGCGCGCCCAGGATCGCGGCGTTGACCTCTTCCGTCATCAGGCGGCGGAACCGTGTGTACTCGGGATAACGCGACTGCACCTGTTCCCAATCCGTGACGCCTGCGGTGCCCTCCATGTCGGCCGAAATGAAGACCTTCATCGATCCCCCCCGGAACTCGTCTCAATCAAAGGCCCGCCCCGCGCGTCGAGGACGCCGGGCCCCACGAGGCTGCCCTCCGCCGTACGCGACGCACACCTGGGACGTTGAAACACAGTGCACGCTCGGGCCGTCAGCAGCGCATGAAGCAGGGACCACGCACACATGTCGCTCGCGGGCGCCAAGCGGCCGCCCCGGGTCAGCCCGTCCGGACCGTACGGCGCGCCATGCACTTCGACGGTCAGGCGCGACGATACCTCCTCCGGGCCGTCGTCCGGGTGCGGCGTGCGACCCCGCCGCGTCACCGCGCGGCGGTCCGGACCCGCTCCCGCGCGGCGCGGACCAGCGCCTCGAAGAGACGAGCGTGCGCGGCCTGGTGCCTCCACATGCGCTCCGGGTGCCACTGCACGCCCAGCACGAACCGCCTGGCCGGCGCCTCGACGGCCTCGATCAGGGCCGGCGCCCGGGCCTCCACCGCCCGCGCCGCCACGACGAGCCCCGGCGCGAGATCGCGGACGGCCTGATGGTGGAACGTGTTCACGCCGAGCGTGCCCGCGCCGACGAGGTCGCGCAGGCGCGTGCCCGCCTCGATCGTGACGTCGTGGACCGCGGCGTGCGCCGGCAGGTCCGGGCGCGACGCGCGCTGCTGGTGGGTCCACGCCTGGCGCCCGCCGCGCTCCACGTCCACGTCCTGGATCAGCGTGCCGCCGAGCGCGACGTTGAGCGTCTGGATGCCGCGGCAGATGGCGAACACCGGCAGATCCCGCCGGACCGCCTCGCGCGCGAGCGGCAGCTCGAGCGCGTCCCGCTCGGGATCGGGCTCGACCGCCATCTCCGGCCGCGCCCGCTCGCCGTACTCCTCCGGCGCGACGTCGAGGCCGCCCGTGAGGACCAGGCCGTCAAGATCGTCGAGCACGCGCGCCGGGACCGCACCCAGCAGCACGGGGACCGGCTCGCCGCCCGCGGCCTCCACCGCCTCCGCGTACGCGTAAAACGAGGTGCGCTCGCGCTCGGTGCGCTGCGCCCCGGCGATGCCGATGCGTGGGCGGTGATCGGTCACGGTCGCGTCCTCCCCGCGATGCACTCCCACAACTCTACACCGCGCGGCCGGCCGGCGTCAAAGCGGCTGCGTGGCGGAAGGCATCGCGGCCGCGCGCGAGGCGGGCCCCGCGCACGGCTACGGCTCGGACCCCGCCGGCTCGAACCGCAGCGATGCCAGCGCCGCGGCCTCGTCCTGGGCCGCTCGGCGGGCCTCGTCCCACGGGACCGCGCGAAATCGGACCGGCGTCGTGCGCGACGCCTGGGCGACGAGCCGCAGATCGGGTGCGAGCACCGCGCCGATCTTCGGGTAGCCGCCCGCCGTGGGACCGTCCGGCATGATCACGATCGGCCGGCCGTCCGCGGGCACCTGGATCGCGCCCGGCAGCAAGCCGTCGGACAGCAGCTCGCTCCGGGCCCGGTGGGCGAGCCGCGGCCCGTCGAGGCGGTACCCCACGCGGTCGACATCGTGGCCCGGCCGGTACGCCTCGGTGAGCAGCGCGCGCACCGCGTCCGGCGTAAAATAGTCGTCCTGCGGTCCAAGCACGACGCGTACGTCCGCCTCCGTGCCGGCCGGCGGCGCGGATCCCAGAAGCGCGAGGCGCGTTGCGGCCGCCCGCTCCGCCGCCGCCAGGCGATCGCCGCGGCGGAGGCGCCGTCCGCCGTACCCGCCGAGCCCGCCGCGCACGTAGGTCGCACGGCTCCCCAGCACCGCGGGCACGTCCACGCCCCCCGGGATGGCGAGGTACGCCCACCGCCCGCCCCGCGGCGCCGCAAACGAGAGCACGTCGCCCGCGGCGAGCGGCGTAGCGAGCCAGGGTCGTAGCGGCCGGCCGTTTCGCATCGGGCCCAGGTCGGCGCCGCCGATGGCGATCGTGATGGCGCGCAGCGCCACGAGCCTCGGACCCGGGAGCGCAAACTCCAGCGCCGGGGCGCCGGGAGGATTGCCGAGGAGGAGGTTGGCGATGCGGAGCGCGAGCGGGTCCATGGCGCCGGCCTGCGGCATGCCGAACCGCCGGTACCCCGGGCGCCCGAAATCTTGCACGGTCGTGAGCACCCCGCCGTCCTCGACCAGGAAGTCGGCCCGGGGCGGCACCGGCGGGGGCGCCGCCGCCTCGCCGTCCGCAGGAGCGCGCCGCTCGTACTCCGCTGAGGAGATCGGGACGTAGCGTACGCGATCGCCCGCATCCAGCAGAAACGGGTTCGCGCGCTGCGGATCGTAGATCCGAAGCGGGGTACGGCCGATGAGGCGCCATCCGCCGGGGCTGTCGGTGGGATAGACGCCCGTCTGCTGTCCCGCCATCGCCACCGACCGCACCGGCACGCGCGTGCGCGGCGACGCGAGCCGAGGCACCCGGATCGCCGGCGGCAGCGTACCCATGTACGGGAAGCCGGGGGTGAAGCCGATCATGTAGACGCGGTACACGGCGCCGGCATGCGCGGCCACCACCTGCGACTCGGTGAGCCCGGTCTCCGCCGCCACGCCCGCGAGGTCCGGCCCGTACGCCCCGCCGTACGCGGTCGGGATCTCGAGCAGGCGTCCCTCGGACAGGCGCGCGGGGTCCGACGCCGCGAGGCGATCCCGCACCGCGGCGCGGAGGTCCCGCACGGGCGTGACGAGGGGGTCGTACACCACGAGGAGCGACCGGTACGTGGGGACGGTCTCGCGCAGCCCCGCGGGCGGGTGCGTCTCGATCGCCGCGCGCAGCGCGAGCACGGCGGCGTTGGCCGCATCGGAGATCTCGTCGTCGCCGAACTCGACCACGAGCCCGGTGTCGCCGAGCGGCAAAAACCGGGGCGCGCCCGGCGAGGCGCGAGGCCGGTCCGTCGGGGCGATCATTCCTCGCCGAGCAGCGTGCGGACCGCCGCGACGCGCCCCCCGTCGAGATAGACGCGGGGAACCCGCCGCGCGGTCCGGGCGAGCACCTCGTACGGGATGGTTCGCGCCGCGCGCGCCACGATCTCCACCGGCACCGCGGCGCCCCACAACTCGACGGCGTCGCCGAGCGCCACCGGCGCGTCTCCGGCGTCCACGGTGATCTGATCCATGCTCACCCGTCCCGCGACCGGCGCGCACCGGCCCCGGAGCCACACGGTGCACCCCTCGCCGGCCGCCCGCGGGTACCCGTCGGCGTACCCCACCGGGATCGTGACCACCGTGGTCTCCCGCGTGGTCCGGTACGCGTGGCCGTATCCGATCGGCGTCCCCGGCGGCACGCGCTTGCGGTGCACCACGCGCGCGCAGAGCCGCATCACGGGGCGCAGCTCGGCGCGCCCCACGAGGTGCGGCGCCGGCACGACGCCGTAGAGGGCCAGGCCGCAGCGGACGAGATCCAGGCGCGCCTCCGGGAGCGCGAGCGTCGCCGCGCTGTTTGCGGCGTGGCGGAGCGCCACCCGGACGCCGGCGTGCTCGAGGGCCGAGAGCGCCCCCCGAAACACCTCGAGCTGGCGCGCCGCGGAGGCGAGATCGGGCTCGTCCGCGCTCGCGAAGTGCGTGGAGCACCCTTCGAGCGTCACGTGAGGCAGCGCCGCCACGCGGGCGGCCAGCGCCGCCGCGTCCGCGGGGGCGACGCCGAGGCGGCCCATCCCCGTGTCCACCTTCAGGTGCAGCCGTGCCTCGCGGTGGGCGGCGGCCGCGGCGCGGCTCGTGGCCGCCGCCACCGTCTCTTCCGCCACCGTCAACCGCAGGTCGTGCGCCACGGCCGGCGCCGCCTCGCCCGGCCCGATCGCGCCGAGCACAAGGATGGGAGCGCCGATGCCGGCACGCCGCAGCTCGATCCCCTCGTCCACGGTGGCGATGCCGAGCCCCCACGCGCCGGCCTCCACGGCGGCGCGCGCCACCTGCGCGGCGCCGTGCCCGTACGCGTCGGCCTTCACGACGGCGAGCACGGAGGCCGGGGCCGCCACGCGTCGCAGCGCGTGCACGTTGGCACGGAGCGCGTCCAGGTCGACCTCCGCCCACGCGGGTCGCAGCGGCCGGTGAGTCGCGAGGCCGGCCGGCGCGCCGGGGTTAGGGAACGAGTCGGAAGCCATCGTCGACCTCGCCCCGCCGAACCCGGTCGAGCGCGCGCGGCAGGGCGTCGGCCACCTCGTGCGCCAGGAGGCCCCGGTCGGCGCAGGCGGCCAGACGGCCCGCGAGCGCGTGGAGGTACGCCGCGCACGCCGCGGCGTCGAACGGCCTGAGCCCGCCCGCGAGCAACGCGGCCACCGCCCCCGTGAGCACGTCGCCCATGCCCCCGGTCGCCATCGCGGCGGTGGCGCTCGGGACGACCCGGACCGCGCCGCCCGGCTCGGCCACGACCGTGCCCGCGCCCTTGAGCACGACCGTCGCGCCGAGCGACGCCGCGGCCGCCCTCGCCGCGGCCACGCGATCGCGCTGGATCTCGGAGATCGCGCTGCCCACGAGGCGTGCGAGCTCGCCCGGGTGCGGCGTGACCACGAGCGGAGCCTGCGTCTCGCGGAACCGCGCCGGCTCACCGGCGAGGACGTTCAAGGCGTCCGCGTCCAGTACCACGGGGCACGCGAGCCGGGGAAGGACCTCGCGCACGAGGGCCCCCACGTCGGGGTGCGTCGTGAGCCCCGGCCCGAACGCCGCGGCGGACGACGCGCCGGCCATCTCGAGCACGGCCTCGACGGCGCCCGCGGCGACCGTGCCGTCCCGCGTTTCCGGCAGGGCGCGCGTCATCGCCTCCGGGAGCGAGCCCGCCGGCACCGACGCGAGCGACGCCGGCAGCCCCAGCGTCACGAGGCCGGCGCCCGCGCGAAGCGCGCCCCGCGCCGCGAGGATCGCGGCCCCGACAAACCCGCGGGCGCCCGCCACGATGGCGACGCGCCCCGCCTGGCCCTTGTGCGCGTCCACCGCGCGCCGCGGCAGCGTCCGCTCGACCCAGGCGGCGCCGGCGAGCGCGGCCCCGATCGGGGCGTCGTCGACCAGCGCGCGGGGGAGGCCGATGTCGGCCACCCACACCGCGCCGGCATGGGCCGCCGCGGGGTACTGCGCCAGGCCGAGCTTCGGCAGGCCCATCGTCACCGTCGCGGCGGCGCGCACGCACGGCGGGTCGGCCGCCCCGGTCTCCGCGTCGCACCCGGACGGCACGTCGACGGCGAGGACCTCCGCGCCGGACCGGTTGATCGCCTCGATGACGCGCGCCGGCTCGTCCCGCGCCGGGCCGCGAAAGCCGGTGCCGAAGATCGCGTCGACGACCAGATCGGCGTCCCCGAGCGCGCGGGCCAGCGCGGCGTCGTCCAGCGCCGCGGTGACCTGGACCGGCACGCGGTCTCCGAGCGCCCGGAGCCGCTCCCCCGCCTCGCCGCGGATGTCCGCCGGCGGGACGACGACGAGCACCGTGACGGCCGCGCCGTCCGACAGGTCGCGCGCGGCGACGAATCCATCGCCGCCGTTGTTGCCCTTGCCGGCGACCACGACGACCCGCCGGCCGCCCCGCGCGCGCAGGAGGCGGCGGGCGACCTCCGCCACGCCGGCGCCGGCGCGGTCCATGAGGGCCGGGACCCCGAGGCCGCACGCCTCGTGGGCGCGGCGCTCGAGCGCGGCCATTTCCGCGGGGGTCGGGAGCTTCACGGGACGATGCGGGACGGTCGAGCCGGACTCCGAACGCGGGACCCGGGGCGGCGACGCCACCCCGTCATTCGGCCACGGCGAGCGCCGTCGCGACCGCGCGCGTGTGGGAAATCGACACCGCCAGCGCGGCGATGCCCCGCGCGGACGCGGCGCGCGCGGCGCGCCCGCGAAGACGCACCACGGGATTGCCGCGCGGGTCGGCGTCGATCTCGATCTCCCGCCACGCCAGGCCGCGCCATCCGGTGCCGAGCGCCTTCATCACGGCTTCCTTCGCCGCGAAGCGGCCCGCCAGGTGCTGCGCGGCCCGCGGCCGCGCGCCGGCGTGACGGCGCTCCGCGTCCGTGAAGATCCGGCGGAGAAACGGCTCGCCCCATCGCCCGATGGCGCGTTCGAGCCGGCGGATCTCGATGATGTCGACGCCCACGCCGCGGATCATCGGCCTCTCGTACCGCGGCGCCCGCTACCCGCCGGGAGACCCGGCCCCGGCGTCCCCCGGCTCCGCCTCGTCGGCGAGCATCACGGGGATGCCATCCCGGATGGGGTAGCGGCGCCCGCACTGCGTGCAGACGAGCCGCTCCTCGCGCTCGACGACGGGCGTCTTGCACACGGGACACGCCAGGATCTCCAGCAACTCCTTGTCGATCACGGCGCCCCCCTTTGGTGCGGCCCGCGGCGGCGCCTCACGCGCTCGTGGCGCGCGGCGAGCCGTGCTGCCGAAACCATTCGACGGTGCGTCGAAGCCCTTCCTCCAGCGGCAGGCGCGGCCGCCAGTCCAAGAGGCGCGCGGCGCGTTCGGGGGACAGCACGATCGTGTGGACTTCCCCGGGCACCGCCGGACCGTGCTCGGGCAGATCGGCCGCGCCCGTGAGCCCGCGCAGCGCCCGCGCCAGGTCGTTGACGGACGTGCCGACGCCCGTGGCCACGTGCACCGGCTCGTCGATGCGCCGCCCCACGACGCGCAGGTTGGCGTCGGCGACGTCGCCCACGTAGACGAAGTCGCGGACCTGCGTGCCGTCACCGAAGATCGTCGGGCGCCGCCCGGCGAGCATGGCCGCCGCGAAGATGGCGATGACGCCGGCTTCCGTCTGCGGATCCTGTCGCGGGCCGTACACGTTGCCGTAGCGGAGGATGGTCGTGTTGAGCCCGTGCATCCGGCGGTAGTACTGGAGGTACTGCTCCCCGAGGTACTTGTGAAATCCGTAGGGTGCGGTGGGCAGGATCGGATGGTCCTCGGACACGGGGAGGCGCTGCGGCTCGCCGTACAGCGCGCCGGCCGTGGACGAAAACACGACCTGGGACACGCGATACCGCACCGCGAGCTCGAGCACGCGCAGCGTCCCCAGCACGTTCGTGTCCGCGTCCGCGACCGGGTTCGCGATGGACGCGCGGACGCTGGCCTCGGCGGCGTGATGCGACACGAGCTCCGGGCGCTCCTCGCGAAACACCTCCGCCAGCTCCGGGCGGCGGATGTCCATGCGGTAGAACATCACGCCCGGCGGCGTGTTGTTGCGCCGGCCGCCGCTCAGCACGTCGACGACGGCGACGTGATGCCCGGCGTTGCGGTACGCCTCCGCGACGTGGGAGCCGACGAACCCGCCGCCGCCGGTCACGAGGATCCTCATTCGACCGTCACGCTCTTGGCCAGATTGCGCGGCTGGTCCACGTCGTTGCCGCGGAGCCGCGCGACGTGGTACGCAAACAACTGCAGCGGGATCACGGCGAGCATCGGCGCGAGCAGCGGGTGCGCCGCCGGCACGCACAGCAGCGTGTCGACGTGCGGCCGGAGCGCCGGGGCGGTGGCCTCCGTGGCCAGGCCGATCACGTCCGCGCCGCGGGCGCGCACCTGCTGGATGTTGCTGGCGGTCTTTGCCACGAGGTCCGGCTGCGTGGCCAGCGCCACGACGACCACGCCGGGCGTCACCAGGGCCAGCGTGCCGTGCTTGAGCTCGCCGCCGGCCAGCGCTTCGGAGTGCACGTAGCTGATCTCCTTGAACTTCAGGGAGCCTTCCATCGCCACGTAGTAATCGAGGCCGCGGCCGATGAAAAAGACGTCCTCCGTGGCGTACAGGCGCTCGGCGAGGGCGACGATCTCCGCCTCGCGCGAGAGCACCGCCTGCGCGAGCGTGGGGAGGGCCCGGAGGCCGCGGATCAGCTCCGCGGCGCGCTGCGGCTCGAGCGTCCCGCGGGCGCTCCCGAGGCGCACCGCGAGCATCGTGAGCGCGGCCAGTTGGGTCAGGTACGCCTTGGTCGAGCACACGGCGATCTCGGGGCCCGCGCGCGTGTAGAGCACGTCGTCGGCCTCGCGCGCGAGCGTGCTGCCGACGACGTTGGCGACGGCGAGCGTCCGCGCGCCCTGCCCGCGCGCCTCCCGCAGCGCCGCGAGCGTGTCCGCGGTCTCCCCCGACTGGCTGATCGCCACGGCCAGCGCCCGCGGGCCCACGACCGGCTCGCGATACCGGAATTCGCTGCCGAGATCGGCCTCCGCCGGCACGCGCGCCACGCGTTCCAGGAGCGCGCGGCCGACCAGCCCCGCGTGATAGGCGGTCCCGCACGCCACGAGCCACACCTTGTCCACCGCGCGCGCCGCCCCGGCGTCCAGGCCGACGCCGTCGAGCACGACCTCCCGGTCGTCCGGGAGGCGCCCCATCATCGTCTCCTGCAGCGCCCGCGGCTGCTCGTGAATCTCCTTGAGCATGAAGTGCGGGTAGCCGCCCTTCTCCGCCGCCTCGGCGTCCCAGTCGACGCGGAACGGCGCGCGCGAGACGGGACCGCCCCCGATGCGCACGAGCGAGGGGGCGCCCCGCGTGAGCACCGCCATCTCGCCGTCCTCGATGACGAGCACGTCGCGGGTGTACGGCAGCAGCGCCGGGATGTCGGACGCCAGCCACGTCTCGTCTTGTCCGAGCCCGACGACGAGCGGGCTGATCCGGCGGACCGCGACGATCTTGTCCGGCTCGTCCGCGGAGAGCACGACGAGCGCGTACGCGCCCCGCGCGCGCCCGAGCGCCCGCTCCACCGCCGCCGGCAGGTCGCCCTCGTAGGCCTCCTCGATGAGGTGCGCGAGCACCTCGGTGTCGGTGTCGGAGCGGAACCGGTGATCCCGGGCGCGCAGCTCCTCCCTCAGCTCGAGGAAGTTTTCGATGATGCCGTTGTGGATGACGACCACCCGGCCCCGGCAGTCCGTGTGCGGGTGCGCGTTTTCGTCGGACGGGTCGCCGTGCGTCGCCCACCGCGTGTGTCCGATCCCGAGCGCGCCGTCGACCGGCGCGCGCTCGACGATCTCCGCGAGGCGCGCCAGCTTGCCGGCCGCCTTGCGCACCTCCACCCGCCCCCCGTTCATCACCGCGACCCCGGCCGAGTCGTAGCCGCGATACTCCAGCCGGCGAAGCCCGTCGAGCAGCACCGGCAGGGCCGGCCGCATCCCGATATATCCCATGATCCCGCACATTGAGGCAGCCTCCGTCGCACCCCCGCGGCCCGGCCGGCGAAACGGTCCGGGGCCGCGGCGCAAAAGTTGGCCCGACAAACACCCGCGCCGCCCCGATGGGTCGCCGGGGCGCACCGGCGCATGGCCGCTGCCGCCAGTAGGCAACGGATCCGGCGAGGCACTGTGGCTCGATGGTAGGCACGGGCAGGCACGGCGGCATGACGCCGCGGATGGCGGACGCGGGGCGGGGATCCGCCGCGGCCACCCACTGCCTGTCGGGGTGTGTGGTCCCGGACGCTTTTTGTGCCCGGGGTCACCCCCGGGGTTTGTCAGCGTCCTTCGAGGCTTGGACCGAGCCTAGGGTCACCCGCCGAATAGGAGCGTCGCCGCTCCACTCGAGATCCCCTACCTCGTCAACTCGCCGCACGGGCGCGGCGAGTTCCGGCGCTTGTGTCGCGATGCGTCCCCTCTCACCCCCTGTGGCTCATCCTGCCGTCACGGCGAGAGCCGCCCGTGGCGCCGGCGGCCGGACCCCACGCCGCACGCTCCCGGCCGCGATGCCGCGGGCCCTATCGGTTCCGGTCCTCACCGCGATCGAATCATACCCTATCCGGACCGCGCGCGCCAGCCACGCCGGCGCGCTGTCAAGGTTATACCCCGGATCGCGGCCCGGCCCGGCGCTATCCGGACGCGGGCGTGCCGGGGCCGGCCGGGGTCCCGCCGAGGCGCGCCGCGATCAGCTCGGCGAGCCCCCGCGCGGTGTCGTCCGCGAGGCCGGATGCGTCCGCCTCGATCATGACCCGCACGAGCGGCTCCGTGCCGGATGCCCGCACGAGCACGCGGCCCCGCCCGGCGAGGCGGCGCTCCGCGTCCACGACGGCCGCGAGGATCTCGGGATCGTCCTGCCATCGCTCGGGAAACTGCGCGCGGACGTTGAGCAGGACCTGCGGAAACCGGTGCAGGAACGGCTCGGCGTGCTCCTCGAGCGGGCGGCCGGAGTCCAGGAGCACGTTGATGAGCTCGAGCGCGGTCACGAGTCCGTCGCCCGTCGTCGCGTCGTCGAGAAAGATGACGTGGCCGCTCTGCTCCCCGCCCATGCGCGCGCCCGTGTCGAGCATGCGCTCCAGGACGTACCGGTCTCCCACCCGCGCGCGCTCGAGACGCACGCCGCGGCCCCGCAGCGCGATCTCGATCCGCATATTGGTCATCACGGTGGCCACGAGCAGGTTGCCGGGCAGCGCGCCGCGGGCCGCGCGATGGAGCGCGGTGACGCCCATGATCGTGTCGCCGTCGAGCAGCCGGCCCTGCCGGTCCGCCGCGATGACGCGGTCGCCGTCGCCGTCGTGCGCGAAGCCCAGGTCCGCCCCGTGCGCCCGCACCGCGGCCTGGATGACCTCCGGGTGCGTGGACCCGCACCCCGCGTTGATGTTCGTGCCGTCGGGCGAGGCGTGGAGCCGGATCACCGTCGCGCCCAACCGCTCCCAGAGCTCGGGCGCGATGCGCGCCGTCGCGCCGTTGGCGCAGTCCACTGCGATGCGCCAGCCGTCGAGCCGGGCGCGGGCCAGCCGCGCGAGATAGGCGAGATACCGTTCCGCGGCATCGGCGACGTCGCCGGCCCGGCCGATGGCCGCCCCCGTGGGCCGCGGCAGCGATCCGGCCTCGTCCATCACGATCTCGATGCGCTCCTCCATCTCGTCCGGGAACTTGAACCCCGTCGGGGCGAAGAGCTTGACGCCGTTGTCCTCCATGGGATTGTGCGACGCCGAGATCACCGCGCCGGCGTGCACCTGGAGCTCGCGGGTGAGGAGCGCGATCCCGGGGGTCGGCAGCACGCCGAGGCGGAGCACATCGGCGCCCGCGGAGCACAGCGCGGCCGTGAGCGCGGCCTCCAGCAGGTCGCCCGAGATGCGGGGGTCGCGGCCGACGGCGAAGCGCCCGCGGGCCCCGCCCGCCAGCACGTGCACCGCCGCCCGGCCGAGGCGGTCCACGAGCTCGGTGGACAGGTCGGCGTTCGCCACGCCGCGGATGCCGTCCGTGCCGAAAAACCGTCCCACGGCGGTCAGGAGGACGGGGTGACGATCACGCTGATCTGCGCCGGCGAGATCATGAGCACCCGCACGCCCTCCGGCACCGCCACGCGCGGCGTCGCGCGGTGCGTCCCGCGCCCGGCGGCCGACGCGTCCACCTGCGCGGCGAGCGCGCCCGGCGTGAGCCGTTGCACCATGTCCTGGGGGCCCTCGACCTGGACGTCCACCCGGTCGGGCGCCGCGCGGGCCGTGAGCCCTTTGGAGACGCCCGAGATCCGCACCGGGACGCCCTGCAGGATGCGCGCGAGCTGCACGCGACCGATGTGGACGACCGCGGTGACCTGCTGGGTGGCCGCGCTGCTGCCCTGCGGCAGCGAGAGCGTCACCCGCCGCGTCACGTCGCCGCGCGCGCCGGTCAGGTCGATCGGCGCCGTCACCGCGCTCTGCACCGTCTGCAGCGTGCTCACCGACCCCGTGAGCGTGATCGTCGCCGGGGTGACGGTGACGCCGCTCACCGCGAGCCCGGCCGCGGGGGCCCCCGTGAGCGTCGGCACGACCGGGACCACCTTCGTGATCGTCCCCTCGCGGACCGGGAGCGTGGCCTGCACGATCGACGGATCGACCGCCAGGCCGCGGACCTCCTGCCCCGTCGCATCCAGGAGGTGCACGGGGACGGAGCTGACGAGCTGCTGGCGGGCCTGCGAGGTGTCCAGCGTGACGACGGCGTGGCGGACCTCCTCCACCTGCGTGGACGCGCCGCTGACCTCGACGTACTCCGGCTGCGTGCGGGGCGTCCCGAGCGTCACCCCGGACGGCGGCACACCGATCAGCGTGACCTCCACGGGCAGGCGATGCCGCATGAGCTGGTCCAGGACGACCACCGCCTCGGACGGCGTCCGCTCCATGACGTGCACGTCGGGCGGCGCGGCGATGTACACGGGGACGCGGTGTTCCCCGGGCTTGAGCCCGCTCAGGTCGACCGACGCGTCGAGCAGCGCGGGCGTGAGCAGCGCCAGCGCGGAGCGCGGCCCCTGGAGGTGCACCTGGACGCGGCTCGGGGCCTGTACCACCACCTCGGTCGGCGACAGGCCGCGGACGTGCAGGTCGAGGGTCATGAGCCGCTCGATCAAGGGGTTCTGCGCCGTCGCCACATAGAGCCACATCACCGTCGCGATGGCGAAGGAGAGCCCGGCGTAGAAGAAGCGCGTGTTGGCGAGCCGCCGCCTCATGCCTCCCGCCTCCACGGCCAGAACAGCGGCACGCGGAGCGGCGGCACGCGCGGGATATGCAGCGCCCCCGGCCGGAGCGTGGCCGGGCCGGCGAGCGCGAGCAGCGAGACCTTGAGCTCCTCCTCCGTGAGGCCCCGCCGCATGCGCCCTTCCTGGGCCAGCGAGATCGTCCCCGTCTCCTCGGAGACGACCACCGCGACGGCGTCCGTCTCCTCGGTGATGCCGAGCGCCGCGCGGTGCCGGGTCCCCATGCCGCGGGCGAGCCCCGGGCGCTCGCTGAGGGGCAGGAGACACCCGGCCGCGGCCACCCGATTGCCGCGGATGATGAGGGCGCCGTCGTGCAGCGGCGTGTTGGGATAGAAGATGTTGATCAACAGCTGCACGGTGACCGCGCCGTCCACCCGGATGCCGGTGTCGATGACGTCCTGCAGGCCGACCTGCCGCTCGATGACGACGAGGGCGCCGATCTTGCGGGAGCCGAGGACCCGCGCGGCGCGCGCCACGTCGTTCACGAGCCGGATCGCGGCCTCCCGGTCGAGCCCCACCGGGCTCAGCCCGACCAGCGAGACGCCGCCGCGCCCCAGTTGCTCCAGCATCCGGCGGAGCTCAGGCTGGAACAGCACGAGCAGCGCGATCGGCACGACCAGCCCGACGTAGCTGAGGAGCCACTGCAGCGTGTACAACCCGAGCCAGCGGCTGACCACGTAGACGCCGAAGAGGACGGCCAGCCCGCTCACGAGCTGCACGGCGCGGGTGCCGCGGATCAGCACCAACACCTGGTAGACGATGACCGTGACGACCAGGATGTCGATCAGATCCCAAATGCGAATGGGAAATGGAACCGGCCAGGGCATCCCCTCACCTCCGGCGTGTTCGCCGGTCCGAGCGGGGCCCGCGACCCCTACAGCGCCAGCGCGAGGAGGGACTTCTGCACGTGCAGCCGGTTTTCCGCCTCGTCAAACGCCACCGATCGCGGTCCGTCGAGGACCTCGTCGGTGATCTCCTCGCCGCGGTGCGCCGGGAGGCAGTGCGACACGACCGCGTGGCGCGGCGCGCGCGCGAGGAGCGCGGCGTTGACCTGGAACCGGGCGAACACGGGACGGCGCCGCTCGACCTCGCCTTCCTGCCCCATGCTGGCCCACACGTCGGTGTACACGAGGTCCGCGTCCCGCACCGCCCGTACGGGATCGTCGATGACGTCGATCACCGTCCCGGGGGCCGCGCGGCGGCCCGCCTCCTCGAGCGTGGCGGCGTCGAGCTCGTAGCCGGGCGGCGTGGCGATCGCCACGGAGACGCCCAGGCGGACCGCGCCGAGGAGCAGCGAGCGCAGGACGTTGTTTCCGTCGCCCACCCAGGCGATCCGCAGCCCCTCGAGGCGCTCCCAGCGCTCCTGGAGCGTGAACAGCGCGGCGAGCGCCTGGCACGGGTGCTCCCAGTCCGAGAGCGCGTTGATCACCGGCACGCGCGCGTGCGCGGCGAGCGCCTCCACGTTGGCGTGCGCGAACGTGCGCACCGCGATGCCCTGGACCCACCGCTCCAGATTACGGGCGATGTCGGCATAGGACTCGCGCCGCCCCAAGCCGGCGCTCCGGTCATCGAGGTACAGGGCGTGGCCGCCGAGGTGGAACATCCCCGTCTCGAACGTGGCGTGGGTGCGCAGCGACGGCTTTTCGAACAGCAGCGCGAGCACCTTGCCCTCGAGGAGCGGCGGATGGTCGCCGGCCCGGCCGCGCTCCTTGAGCTGGGCCGCCAGCGCGAGCACGGCGCGCATCTCGCGCGCGTCCAGGTCACCGATGCCGAGCACGTCGCGCCCGCGCAGCGCGACCTCAGGCCTCTCTATCGCCTGGGACGTCTCCACCCTACGGCCCCCTGCGGCGCCAGTCTACGCATAATTATACGTGGAGCGTCATAATAATGCAAACGTCTCGCTAATCCCGGCGCGCGGATTCGGGCCGGACGGCGCGCGCCGGACCCTACAGGATGCGACGCGCGCCCAGGTAGTGGGAGAGATAGTACGGCTCGTCCAGACGGTCGACGACGACGCGGCGGGCGCTGCTGGACGGATGCACGAACTCGCCCCCGCCGATGTAGATGCCGACGTGGGACGCCCCCGTGCCATCGGTATCGAAGAAGACGAGATCGCCGGGTTCGAGGGCGGACGCATCGACCGCGACGCCCGCCCCCCACTGATCGTACGAGAGCCGGGGCAGGGTCGGGACGTACGGCGAATAGACGAGGTACACCAGCCCGGAACAGTCGACGCCCGCGCGGCTCGTCCCACCCCACACGTACGGCGTGCCGAGATATCCGAGCGCGTCCGCGACCGCCCTCCGCGCGAGCAGCGTCATCCGTAACGGTGCCGGGGTTGCCGGCGCCGGCGCTCCCGGGTATGCGCGATTCGGCAACGTCAACGCGCCGCCGTACGGGCCTCCGGTGTTGGGGAGCAGCCCCGCCGATGCCGCGGGCGCAGGCCCAGCCCCGGACGCCGGCGCTGCCATCGGAGGCGGCGTGTCCGCGGCGGGCTCAGCGCCGCCGCGGATGACCAGGACCTGGCCCGGGTGGAGCGCGTCCGAGGGACCCAAGCGGTTCGCCTGCCGCAGCTCGGCCACCGAGATCCCGTGCGTGGCCGCCACGTGGTAGAGCGTGTCTCCGGGGCGGACGAGATAGGTCTCCCCGGAGCCATCCGCCGGCGCGGGCATCCGAGGCGCGGGCGGCGTCACGAGCGGACCGGGCACGGGCTCCGTCGCTCCGCGCTCTCCCTGGGGACCCCAGGTAGCGGGAGACGATGCCCCGGGATCCCACCGGCCCGCGGAGGCGGCGGCACCCGCGGCGACCGGCGGCGCGGTCGCGGCGCCGCCGCCGGGAATCGTCAGGACCTGGCCGACCCGGAGCTTGGACGCATCGCGGAGATCATTGGCTTCGATGAGGCGGGACACGGGCACGCCGAAGCGGCGGGCGATGCTGTACAGCGTGTCGTGCGGCGCCACGGTATAGAGCAGGGCGGCGTCCGCGTGCCCCAGGCACGCGAGTGCCATGCCGGCCCAAACGACGACCCATGCGACGACGCGCATGCTCCGCTTCCCTCCCGCCCGCTCCCGTGGCCGGCGTCTGTGCTCGTCGTGCCCGGGACGGGTGTCCGTTAGACCGGAGCAGCTCAGGCTGCGATGCTTGCCGTGTCGTACGTACGATGCCGGGGACCGACGGCTCGAGCCGTCCCCGGCATCAGGCCAAGCTCAGCGCTTCGAGTACTGGAATCCTTTCCGTGCGCGTTTGTGGCCGTACTTCTTGCGTTCCTTTTGCCGCGGATCCCGCGTCAAAAGCCCGGCCTTGCGGAGCGGCGACCGGAGCTCGCTGTCCGCGGCGAGCAGCGCGCGGGCAATCCCGAGCCGGATGGCGCCCGCCTGGCCCGCCACCCCGCCGCCCTTGACGTCGGCGATGACGTCGAACCGTCCCTCCGCGTTGGCGACGACGAGCGCCTGCCGGATGCTGGAGAGCAGCGGTCCCTTGGGAAAGTGCTGCTCGACGGTGCGGCCGTTGACGGTGATGGCCCCGGTGCCCGGCACGAGCCGCACGCGGGCAATCGCCTCCTTGCGGCCGCCGGACGCCATCATCATGATCGGGGTCTCCATCACGGCTCACGTCCCTTCGTCTGGCTCGCGCCGGCCGGCGCCCCCCGGCCGGCCAAGTCGAGCGCGATCGGCTGCTGCGCGGCGTGCCGGTGCGCATCCCCGCGATACACGCGCAGCTTGCGCAGGCATGCCCGCCCGAGCGCCGTCTTGGGCAGCATGCCCCGCACCGCTTCCCGGAGCACGGTCTCGGGGTGGCGCTGCAGCATCTTCCCCGCGGGGGTGGCGCGGAGCCCGCCGGGGTACCCCGAGTGACGGTAGTACATCTTTTGCACCGCTTTGCGGCCGGTGAGGCGGATCTTGTCGGCGTTGACCACGACCACGTAGTCGCCGCTCACGGACGGCGTGTACGTCGGACGCGTCTTGCCGCGCAGCACCGAGGCCACGCGGCTCGCGAGGCGGCCCAGCACCTGCCCCTTCGCGTCCACGACGTACCACCGCGCGTGCTCGCCCGGCTTTGCCACGATCGTCCGCATCAAATCCCCCTCAGGAACCCGCGGCGCTTCCGCGCGGGGACAGCAGGCGGATTGTACCACGCGGCTTTTTCGACCGTCAAACGCTGCGCTGCCTCCACCGCCCCCGAAACTCATGCGGCAGGCCGGCGGCCCGGCGCCTCGACCCGCCGGTGAGGCGGCGCGCTCAGTGCTTGGGCGTGAGGCTCGCCCCGGCAATCCGCACTTCGCCGATGCGATTCATGCCGCTACACGCAATCCAGAGCGCGCTGCCGTCCGGCGTGTGCACCATGTTCCGCACCACGCCGCCGCCCGACGGAATGGCCCACGTCTGGAATCGCTGCGTGCGCGGGTCGAACCGGACGATGGTGTTCGGCCTCGTGTTCGACTCGCTGTACCACACGATGCCGTTTACAATCGTGATCCCATAGGGTTCGGACCGTGGCCCGCCCGGCGACGGCCACTCGGTCATCGCGCCGGTCTTGGTATCGAACCGCCCCAGATATCCGCGCGCGTAATCGGAGTAGTAGATCACGTCGTCCGGGGTAATCGCCACGCGCCGCGGCCGGCTCGCCGCATGCGGCAGCACGTATTCGTGAATCGCGAGCGTCCGGGGGTCGATGCTGGCGATCTTGTTCGAGCCGAACTCCGCGAAATACGGAACGCCCTTGGAGGTGATCACCATGCCGTACGGATTGGACCGCGGCGTTGGCGACGTCACGAGCTTGATGTCGCCGGTCCGCACGTCCAGCCGCCCCACCATGTTCCCGCCCTGCACCGTGAAAAAGATACGGTCGGGCCCGTCAAACAGCAGCGTATGCGGGTCGCGGGCCCGGGGGTCCGGCATCGGATACTTCGTGACCACGCCGGTCCTGGGATCGAGCTTGCCGATGTACCCGGCGAAATTCGCCGTATACCACACGTTGCCGTCCTTGTCGGCGATCAACCCGTGCGGCCCCGACCTCGGCGGGAGCGTGTACTCCTTGAACGTCTGCGTGCGGGGATCGAACCGCCCCAGCACGTTCGCCATCTGGCCCGAATACCACACCGACCCGTCCGGCGCGTACATCGGATCGTGCGGCCGCGAGCCGGGCGTGGGCACCACCCATTCGGTGATCGTGACGCGCGCGGGGCCGGGGATGAGCTTCGCCGCGGGCGCGGGCTTGGGAGGAAACTTCGCGGCCAGATAATTCAGCACCGTATCGAACTTGCCGGGCGGCAGCGGCGCGCCCACGTTGAGCATCATGTGCAGCACCGTGTCCCACTCGGCGCGGTCGTAGCCCGCGTTCGTCACCTGCCTGAGCGAGTGGCAGATCCCGCACGCCGCCTGCACGGTCGCTTTGCCCTCGCCCTCGGGCAACGGGACCGCCGGCCGGCCCGGCGGCCCGCTGTTTTGTCCGTGGGTCGGGACCGCCGCGTACACCACGACGGCAAGCAGGAGCAGTCCAAGCGAGGCCAGTCCCTTGTTCCACATAGGCGCCTCCCCGTCCAACGCCCGGGCCATCACCACCTATGCGCCCATTCTCGGCCGCCCCGTTCGTTCCTTGCCCCGGCCGGACGCGGCCCGCCCTCGCGGGAAAGCGATGATCCCGTCCGAAATACAGCAGCCTATGCGTGCTTCTCCCGTTCGCCTCCTCGGGGCGCTCGTGTTGTTCCTCGTGGTCGCCGCCGGCGCCGCCCACAACGCCGGCCACCGCTACGATGTCGCCGTCACCGTGTGGCTGCAGCGGGCCGCCCCGGTCCCCGATCTCCCCGCGTCCCTGTACGTGTTCGCGGGAGACGCCGAGGTCCTGATCACGGGCGCGGTGGTGGCCGGGTTGATCCTCGTCCGCCGGGAGCCCCGGTGCGCCCGGGCCGCGTTCAGGATCGCCCTGGGGCTCGCCGCGGTGAGCGTGATTGCCGCCGGCCTGAAGCACCTCCTGCCGCATCCGGGGCCGCCCGACGCGCTGCAGCGGCACGTCTTCCGCATGGGCATCAGCATCGCGGAGCCGTACAGCTTCCCGTCGGGACACACGCTGCGGACGACGTTCCTCGCGGGAACCGCGCTGCGCCGCACGCCGCTGATCGCCGTGGCGGCGCTCGGCGCGATGATGGCGTCGCTCGTGTATCTCGGCGATCACTGGACGAGCGACGTGCTCGGGGGCCTCTGCCTCGGGTGGGCCGCCGTCGAGGCCGCGCGCATGATGGCGCGCCGTGCCCCGGCCGGCCTCAGGACAACTCGACTTCCGAGCTATCGCCGAGGTTGATGCGGCCGAGCCGCCCGGTCACCGTGGCGCGCTCGCCGATGATGGAGTGGTCCAGCAGGACGCGCTCCACCCGGGCGTGCGCGTTGATAATGCTCTGCTGGATCACGGCATGCGTGACGCGCGCCCCCTCCGCGACGGTCACGTACGGCCCGACCACGGACCCCTCGATGACCGCCGTCTCCGCGATGAACGACGGCGGGATGATGACCGAGCCCGGCACGGCCGCCGGGCCCGGGGTCCGCTGGAGCAGCGCGTGGTTGGCCCGGAGCAGCGCCGCCGAGGTGCCGCAGTCGTACCACCCGGCGACCGGGAAGGTCCCGAGGCGCTCGCCGCCGTCCACCATGAGCTGCAGGGCGTCGGCGAGCCAGTACTCGCCGCGCACGATGTGCCGCTCGTCGACGAGCCGCTCGAGCGCCGCGCGAAACGGCCCGGGCCGCTGGACCATGTACACGCCGACGACCGCGAGGTCGCTCGGCGGCGTCGCCGGCTTTTCCCACAGATGCCGCACGAACCCGTCGCCGTCCAGCTCGACGACGCCGAACGCGCGCGGGTCCTTGACGCGGTTCACGCCGATCGCGGAGTGGCCGAGCCTCGTCGCGGCGCGCAGATCCGCTTCCACGATCGTATCCCCGAAGACGATGAGCGTCGGGCCCGTGAGATACTCCCGCGCCAGGTAGATCGCGTGCCCGTTGCCCATCGGCTCGGGCTGGTGCACAAAGTGCGCCCGAAACGTGTAGCGCTCCTTGACGAACTCCTCGACCTTCTCCGCCAGGTACCCGACCACGAAGACGATCTCGTCCACGCCGAGGTCGCGCAGGTCGTCGAGGATGTACGCCAAGATCGCCTTGCCCGCGACGTTCATCAGGACTTTGGGCTGCGTGTGCGTGTGCGGCCGGAGGCGCTTGCCCTGCCCGGCGACCGGAATAATCGCGTTCATGCCGCACGTCCTTTTTGGATCGTGTTTACCCCGTTTGTCCCGCTCGGTCGCCTGCGCCCGCCAGCGGCCGGCGCATCACGCCGGCCGTCACGGCCCACGTGGACCATGGCGGGAGCCGGACGCGCCGGGCCTCCGCTCCACGCGCCGGCGCCCGGCCAGTGCCCGCGGTTGGTCCCGCCGCGCATGCCGGACGGCGGCCCGTTCGCGTACCTACCGCGGGCGTTCGGCCGGAGGCGGCCACCGCCGCCCGCGGGGTCGAGGCCGATGCCGCGGCTAGCCCTCGCGAAAGAAGCTCAGCAACCGGCTCTGGAGCTCCGCCCCAACCTCGGTCACGTCCTTGATCGTGTCGACGCCCCGCCAGTACGCCTCGGACCGAAACGCGCCGAGCCCGCGCGCGCGCGCCATCTCGGGAAACGTCGTCGTCTCGTGGTCTCCCCGGTCCGGGAGCCGGTCGCGCACCGACGGCGAGAGCACATACACGCCGGCGTTGATCCAGTACGGCAGGCGCGGCTTCTCGACGAACTGCGTCACGGCATCATCGGCGTCCACGTCCACGATCCCGTACGGGCTGACAAACGGCGTGAGCACGACGGTGGCGACGAGGCGCCGTGCCAGGTGGGCCGCCACGACCGGGCCGAGCCGCAGGTTGGTGATGATGTCCCCGTTGGTGGCGATGACCGCATCGACGCCCGGGGGCACCTGGGCGAGCGCCAGCTTGAGCGCGCCGCCCCGGCCGAGCGGCTCGTCCTCCACGGAGTACCGGATCCGGAGCCCGAGGCGCTCGCCCCGCCCGAAGTAGGCCTCGATGACCTCGTGCCGGTAGCCGCAGGAGATGACGACGTCCGTGATCCCCTGCCCGGCCAGCCACTGCATCTGGTACCCGAGGATCGGGATGCCCATGATCTCCACCATGGGCTTGGGCCGGTCCTCGGTGAACGGGCGAAGCCGCTCGCCCTTGCCGCCGGCGAGGACGATCGCGTGCCTCATGCGCGACTCCGGCGCATCAGAAACGCGCGTCGGCGGCGATTCGATCCCAGTGCGTCGTAAACCACTCCCACGTGCGCCGCACGCCCGTCTCGAAGTCCGTCCGCGGTTGATACCCGAGCAGGCGCTGGGCCTTCTCCACGGACGCCCGCCGCCGCGTGATGTGGTCCCAGGAGCGCCGCCCGACGTACGTGACGCCCGCGGAGTTGTCGGTGATGCCGTTGACGAGGGTCGCGAGCGTCGCGACGGAGACCTCACGCCCGGAGGCGAGGTTCACCGCTTCGCCCACCGCCGCCTCGGAGATCCCCGCCGCCAGCAGCCCCTGCACGACGTCGCCCACGTACGTGAAGTCGCGCGTCTCCTCGCCCGTGCCGGTAATCGGCAGCGCCTGTTTGCGCGTCGCCCAGTACAGGAAGTTCGGGATGACGTTCCGGTAGCGTCCGGGGATCTCGCCGGGGCCGTACACGTTGAAGAATCGCGTCCGGACGATCGGCATCTTGTAGTAGTTGGAGAAGTAGTTGCAGTAGAGCTCGCCCAGCAGCTTCGTGATCTGGTACGGCGTGTCGAGGTCGAGCGAGACAAAGTCCTCGGTGAGCGGCAGCGGCGCCTTGCTCCCGTACACGGAGCACCCGGAGGAGGCGTAGACGAACCGGCGGACGCCCGCGAGCTGCGCAAACTCCAGCACCCGGAGCGTCCCCAGGCCGTTGACCTGGAGGTCCCGCTCGGGATGATCGACCGAGTTTTGGTTGGCGAACAGCGCGGCGAGGTGGAACACACAGTCCGGCCGTTCGGAGAACGCCGCGCGCAGCACTTCCGGATCGAGCACGCTGCCGTAGATGAAGCGCACCGCCGGGTGGTCGGGGATGTTCCACCGGCTGGCCGACGACAGGTCGTCGAGGACCTGGACCCGCGTCGCCCCGGCTGCGGCCAGCGCCGCGACGAGGTTACTGCCGATGCAGCCGGCGCCGCCCGTGACCAGCACGGTGCGGCCGGCGTACCCTTGCTCTGCCGTCATGCCCGCTCCCTCCCCACGGTGTTCACCCGCCTCGCTCCCGCTCCGCCCCCGGGGGCGCGACCGCGACCGGCGCCCCCGAACGCGCGGACTCGAGCACCGCAAAGCAGCACGCCGCGTTGGCCGCGTAGGCGCTCATCTCGACCGGCGGAGGCGCTTGTCCGCGCACCGCGGCGACCCAGGCGGCCAGTTCTTCCTTATGCCCGCGGGCCGCCTCGGCGAGCGTCACCCGCCGCACGCGCCCGCCGCGGGCGAACGTGACGCGCCGGAAGTCCTCGAGCGTGCAGGCGACGCCGCGGCCGAAGACATCGAGGCGCTCCCGCCACGCGGCGCGATCGGCGCCGTCCGCGTACACGATCGTGCCGGCGGAGCCGTCGCCAAACGCCAGCGACACCACGAACGACGCGCCCGGCGCTCCTTCGGGCGCGCTCGCGCGCGCAAACACCTCCACGGGATCGGCGCCTGCAAGGTACTGGAGCAGATCGACGAAGTGGCCGCCCTCACCGAGCCAGCGCCCGCCGCCCTCCACGGGATCGTGCACCCAGTGCTCGGCCTCGACGGCGCCGGCGTTGACGTGGTAGGCGAGCGTCAGCGGGTGTTCGTCGCCCAGGAACGCCTTGACCCGCCGCACGATGGGGGAGTACCGGCGGTTGAATCCTACCACAACGACGCGCGGCGACGCGCCGTACGCCGCCAGCACGCGTCCGAGCTCGGCCGGCGAGAGCGCGAGCGGCTTTTCCACGAACACGTGCTTGCCGGCCCGGAGCGCGGCCTCCACGAGCGACGCGTGCGTATCGTTGCGCGTCGCGATCACGACCGCCTGCACGTGCCCGTCCCCGAGGACGGCATCCGCATCCGTCGCGCAGAACTCGAAGCCGAGACGGTCGGCGGCGTTGCGGGCCGACAGCCCCGACGCGCCGGCGATCCCGCGGAACCGCAGGCCGGGGATCTGCCGCAGGGCCGGGAGCAGCACGGTCTGCGCGAAGAGCCCGCTGCCGATCACGCCGATCCCGAGACCCGGGCCCGACGCCGCCTGGGGGCGGGGCAGCGGCACCGTGCGCTCCTTGGGCGCCGCCTCCGGGTACGTGAGCACAACCGCGAGGTGCGGGGCGCCGCCCCGGATCAACGCGTAGGCATCGCGCGCGCGATCGATCGGAAACCGGTGGGTCACGAGCGGCTCGGTGCGCACGGCGCCGCGCGCGACCTCCGCGACAAACGCGGCCATGTTCCGGCCGGCGGTCCACCGGACGTAGCCCGGCGGGTACTCGGCGCCGCGGCGTTCGTACGCCGCCTCCTCCGCCCCCGGACCGGAGGCCCGCGAGAGCACGAACGCGAGCTCCTTCTTCCAAAAGGCGCGCCGCGGGATCTCCATGCCGGTGACGCCCACCATCACCACCGTCCCGCGGGCGCGCGCGAGATCGGCGGCCAGCTCGATGGGTGCGTTTCCCGCGGTCGAGGCCGTGATGATCACCGCGTCGGCGCCGATGCCGCCGGACAGCCGCAGGACCGCGGCGGACGCCGCGGCGGGATCCGTGACCGCCGCGTCGGCCCCCAGATCCGCCGCCAGCGCCGCGCGGGCCGGCGCCGGGTCGTACGCCACCACGCGGCATCCGGCCGCCCGGAGCAGCTGGACCGTGAGCTGCCCGAGCAGGCCGAGCCCGAGCACGGCCACCGTCTCGCCGAGCGCGGCAGACGCGCGCCGCACGCCGTGCAGCGCGATCGCGCCGAGCATCGCAAACGCGCCGGCCTCCATCGAGACCGCGGGGGGGAGCGGCACGCACGACTGCCGCGGCACCACCACGACCTCGGCGTGGTTCGCAAACCCCGCGCCCGCGCAGGCGACGCGGTCGCCCGGGGCGATCGCGTCGACGCCCGCGCCGGTCGCGAGCACCGTGCCGGCGCTGCTGTACCCGAGCGGCTGCGCCATCTCGAGCCGCCGGAACGATTCCCGCACCGTGGCCCTGAGGCCGTCCCGGCGCATCTTGTTGAGCGCCTCGCGGACGAGGTCCGGCCGCGCCCGGGCCTTGCCGAGCAGGCTCTGCCCGGCCAGCCGGATCACCGATCGCTCCGTTCCGGCGCTCACGATCGAGACGGCGTTGTGCACGAGCACGGTCCCCGGCCGGACCCGCGGCACGGGAACGTCGGCCACGGTGAGCACGCCGGTGCGGGGGCTCAGGACCACCTGCTTCATCGTTCCGCTGGGGAATCGGCCCGGGGGATCACGCGCGGGCCGGGCGAGCGGTCCGGCGTTCCCCGGCGCGCCTCGAGCGCGTACGCGTCGATCAGGACCCGATACCAGAGCGCCTGCAGCACGTAGTAGATGAGACCCTCCCGGCCGTCGAGAAACCCGCCGCGCAGCAGGTAGCGGTAGGTAAAGTACCCCAGCGCGCGCAGCCCGAGCGGCATGCGCCGGTACACGCGCTCGTACCACCACCGCGACCGCTCCGACGGCTCGCCGCCGCGCAGCCTCGGGGCGACGCCGTCCGCCGCGGCGCCGCGGGCCAGGTCCGCGGCCGCCAGCTGCGCGTAGCGGGTGTGCCGTTCGACCCAGCGCGAGAGCGGCCGCCGGTCCTCGTGCAGCAGGTCATGCGCGAGCCGCTCCGTGGGACCGTCGACGAGCAGGTGCTCGTCCACACCGCGCTCCTCGCAGCGCGCGACGCGGTGCCGCACCACGCGCAGGAGCCACACCGGGTAGTACCCGCCGTGGCGCAGCCAGCGGCCCAAAAAGATGAATCGCCGCTTCACGTAAAACCCGGCCACATCCCCGGGCGGCGCCGCCAGCCGGCGGCGCAGTTCGTCCCGCAGCTCCGGCGTCACGCTCTCGTCCGCGTCCAAAAACAGCACCCAGTCGCAGCGGAACGGCAGCGTGCGGAGCGCCCACGTGCGCTGCGCGGCGTATCCGCCGAAGTCGTGCGCCACGACGCCCGCGCCCCATGCGCGCGCGACGGCGGCGGTCCGGTCCGTGCTGTGCGAGTCGACGACCCAGACCTCGCCCGCCCAGCCGGTCACGCTCGCGAGCGCGGTGGGGAGGTTGGCTTCCTCGTTGTGCGTGAGGATAACGACGGCGAGCGGGACGTCGCCGCCGCGCGCGGGATGCTGGAGGCCGTGAGTCCCGTCGCCCGCGGCGCCGGTCACCCGGCCATCCGGTGCCATGCCGGCCGGCCGCGCCGCGGCCACCGCCCGGTGAGGCTGATAACGACCGAGAGGACAAAGAGGCGCAGGTCCAGGCCGAGGCTCATCCGGCGCACGTAGAGGGCGTCGTACTTGAACTTCCGCTGGCGGCTGATGTCGCGCGGCGCATAGACCTGGGCGAGCCCGGTGAGCCCGGGCCGCACCGAGATCCGCACGTGATAGTTCGGAACCTCCTCGATCCGGTGATACCGGCGCGAGCGCGGGTCGACCTCGATCTCCTGCGGCAGGAGCGCGCGCGGCCCAACGAAGCTCATGTCGCCGCGCAGGATGTTGAGCAGCTGCGGGATCTCGTCGAGCGCCGCCGCCCGCAGCAGCCGGCCCACGGGCGTGATCCGGCTGTCGTTGACCGTGGCCTGGCGGTGCACGCGCCCCGGCACGTGCACGTACATCGTGCGGAACTTGATCACCCGAAACGGGATGCCGTAGCGGCCGACGCGCACCTGGTGAATGAACACCGGACCGCGATCGCCGATCCACACGAGAAACGCCACGACGAGACACACCGGCAGGAGCACGATGAGGCCGAGCAGCGCCAGCACGAACTCCACCGGTCGCTTGAGCGCGTATTCGCCGGCGTCCTCGTGTGCGGGCGCCGCCGCGGCGCGCCCCACAGGGAACGTCCCGATCGCTTCCTCAGGCGCCTGTCCGACGGAATTCATCTACGCATCCATACCCCCGCGCACGCACACCCCGCCTCAGATTAGGCCCTCTGGACGTAATCTCCTGCGCACTGACGGCGTTATGGCGCGCCCGCCACGTATACTCCGATTTCTCTTGCGATTCGTCCGCGGTGCCCGCCGCCGCGCTCGAGGAACACGCGGTGGTAGGTCATCCCATCTCAGTCTCGAGGCCCCAAGGTCCGGACCAACCCCTCCGGGCGTATCACCGGTATGGAGCCATACTGCTTCAGCCGCAGCAAATTTCGGTCTCCCGACACAATGAGGTCGGCTTTGCCTGCGCCGGCACATTCCAAAACGCGATTGTCCCCATCGTCGTGAAGGACGTTGACCGACCGGGCTGGGCGCACGATTTCGGCAATGCGTCCAATCTGTCTCACGTAGGCGACAATGTCAGCATCCGGCATCGCGAACGTATCACGAAGGACCCTCGCGACCTCGGCGAGAATGGCCGACGACACCACGAGCAAGCATCGCCTGCCCAGCGCCGCGCGATATGCTTCCTCGGGAAACCCTCCAAAGAGGACCGAGACGAAAACATTCGTGTCAAAGACGACCCGCGGCACGAGCTACCGCTCGTGCAGAATTCGATCCACGTCGTCCTCGGTACGAATGGCAACGCCCGCCGTCCGCGCGGCGCGCTGAGCGGACCGCTGAATCCGAGACAACTCCTCCTGTTCACGAACCGTCCGGTACGCTTCCCACATGTCTCGAAGCAGCTCGCTCTTGGTCTTCTGCTCGGCCTTGGCCGTCCGCTCAATCTCCCGTGCAATGGCGGGCGGAATGGAAAACGCAACGACCTTCGTGGACCGTCCCACGGTACGACGCCCTCCAAGATTAGTCGGGTCATACTAAGTATAACTCATTGAGATAGGTCACGAGGTGCTGAGCCGCTCGAGCAACCGCTTTTCCATGCGCTGGAGAAACGGACGGAGGTCCGCTGCCATCAACTGGACGTCCCGGACGAATTCCCGGAGGCGCCGCGCGTCACGGCAGAACAAGGGCGTGCCCTCCGTGGCTGCTCGCGCAGCGAGCGTGGGAGGCACGTCGTTCAGCACCACAACATCAACATCGTTCCAGTCGAGCGCCTGGATCAGTTCTCCCGTCACGTCCACCCGGAGATCAAAGCGCATCCGCGGATCAGATCGATCCTTTGGATCGAGGACCAGACCAACGTCGAAATCGCTCAACGGCATTCCCGCCCCGTGAGCTCTGCTACCGAAGAGATACGCCGCCAGCACTTCGTCCGGCGCCCTGCGGGCAAAAAAATCCCGCAGGGCGCGGAGGGGATCCGCGACCGGCGATCCTTGGGATCTCCGAGTCACCGACATGGCGTCGCCTCGACTCATTCCCATTCGATGTGCACGGCTCTCATACCGTCCTCCGCGGCCGCGTCGGTGTCCGCGTCTCAACGCCTCTACGGAGACGTTGACGCGCCCGGCAGGACCGCATAGCCGGCGATCTCGAAGTGGCGGTCGAACGTAAAGACCGCACGCACGTCACGGTCTTGCATGACCTGCATTGACACCGCATCGACAAGCGAGAACGCGTGGTCCGCGTGACGAGCGAGCACCCGGAGCGAGCGCCGGAGGATTTCCGGCGTGTCGTAGACGACCTCGAGCCGCGATGACGCAAGAAGCTGCTCGAGCCAGTCGATCGCACGATGGATCGGGAGCGTCCGGCGCAGTAGCGCGTAGCTCTCCGCCAGCACCAAGCTCGATGTAATGAGCCTTGCCGTGCTCATCGCGGGCGTCCGATAGAACCGTGTCGCAGGATGATGATGCTGATCTGATTTGTCGGTAAGAGCGATCCACGCCGCCGTATCGACAAAGAGCGATGTCACCGCTGAAGATCGCGATAACTGTCCGCGAGATAGTCGTCATGCCTCGCGGCCACATCGCCAACGTGACTCTCGGCCATGCCGATAATGCGGTCCAAGGAATCCCCGGGGCCCGATGGCGCTTCTTCCAGACCCCTCGCGATAAACTGGCGGACCAGTTCGGACTGCGATATCCGGCGGCGCCCGGCCTCGTGGCGCAGCCGGCGCGCGGTAGACTGCTCGATGTAGACTTGAAGCGGCACACGTTCAACCATCCCGCGACGCTCCTTCATGAAGTCCCATGGATAGTACATGAACTCCGCTGCGCGGTCAAGTCGCCCGCACGGTTCACACGCCGGACGACCCGCGTCCGGAGATGTCCCGACCGGCCGCTGCCGGCGTTGCGACGCGCCTGATCAGCCGGTCGTACGCGCTCGTCGCGACGCCGCGGGCGTAATGCGCCTCGACGTACATCCGCCCCGCCTCTCCGAGCGTCCGGCACAGGTCGGGATCCCGGGCAAGCCGGCGGACCGCCGCGGCAAGCGCCGCGCCGTCCCCGGGCGCGACGCAGATCCCGCCGCCCGACTCCTCGACCAGGGCGCGCGCGTCGCCCTGGGGGAGCGCCGCAACGACGGGGCGCCCGGCCGCCATGATCCCGGCGATCTTCGACGGGACCACGGGCGTTGCCACCGATGCCTGGAGCGTCGCAAGGCAGCAGTCTGAGGCGGCGAGCAGCAGCGGATACCGCTCCACGGGTTGGAACGGCCCGAATCGAACGTTGGGCAGCCCCCGGACGCGGACGAGCTCCTCCGCCTCCCCCCTCCGCACCCCGTCGCCGACGAGCAGGAAGACGATGTCCCGCTCGTCGCGAAGCGCCGTGGCGGCGTCGATCATCACCGCCATGTCCTGCGCGTAGCCCATGACGCCGGCAAACAGCACGACGAACGCGTTGCCGAGCCCGAACTCGTCCCGGTATCCGTTACGGCGGGGACCCGGGACCGTCTCCGTGGTGTCGATCCAGTTGTGGACGACCGTGATCTTCTCGTCCGGGACCCCGCGCGCGGCCACGAGGGCGCGATTGCCCGGGGAGTGCACGGTGACCGCCGCCGCGTGCCGGTACGCGCGCCGCTCGAGCCAGTTGAGGACTGCCACGACGGCGCGGTGCCGCGCGAGCCCCAGGTCGATCAGCGCCTGCGGGTACACGTCCTGCACGTTCAAGATGTACGGGGCGCGCCACCAGCGCCCGAGGATCTCGCACGCGAGCGCCAGCGTGAGCGGGGGCGAGTACGCGATCATCACGTCGTGCCGGCCCTCGCGGAAGCCGGCGACCGCCATCCCGGCGGCGAGCGTGAAGTGGGTCAGCGCGCGCACGACGGGCGCGACCTTGACGAACGGCGGCACCTGAACCCGGAGAATGCGCACGCGGCCGCGCTGCTCGCAAGCCGCGACTGGACCCGTGTGCGCCTCCGCCATGTTGACGGGCGGATACGGCGTCAAGACCGTCACATCGTACCCGGCCGCACCGAGATCGTCCGCGAGCTGTGACATGAGAACGGACACGCTCCGGATCTCGGGCAGGTAGTGCGGGGTCAGGAGCAGGACCCTCATCGGAAGCCCGCGTGGCATGACCTGGCGGCCACGCCGGACCCGCCTCGAGAGAAGATCCCGTTACCCACCGACTCGTCCCCGGCCCCTGAGATGCGACGTGGCGCGCCCGAATCCGTCATACTAGGCGTGGGCTACGCCGGCACCCTTCGCTAACCCCGTGTACGCGCGTACCGCGCGATCGCCGTACGCGTCCCAGGTCCACGCGCGGGCGCTCTCCGCGGCCGCTTCGCCCATCGCGCGGCGCCGGTCCTCGTCCTCGTACAGTGACAGGAGCGCGTCCGCAATCGCGCCGGGATCGCGCACCGGGACGATCAGGCCCTCGCGGCCGTGCTCGATCAGGTCCTCGCCGCCCGTATTGGGCGTGATGATCACCGGCAACCCGCTCGCCATCGCTTCCAGCACGGCCTGGGGCAGCCCCTCCTCGATCGACGGCAGCACGAACACGGACCCGGCGCGGTAGACGTCCGCGAGCGCCGAGTGCGGGAGCCGTCCGACGTCTCGAAACGCCACCCCCGCCGTTCGCAGGAACGGCGCGAGATCCGCGTGGATCCCGCCGACCAGCCACAGTTCCAGGTCGGGCACGCGAAGCTTCGCCACGGCCTGCACGAGATACGGCGTCCCTTTTCGCAGGCTCAACCCGACGGCCACGATCCGAAACGGGCGCGCATCCCGGGGCGCCGGATGGAACAGGGTCGAATCGATGCCGAGATTCGGCACGTGCAGGAGGCGCTCGCGCGGCACCCCGCGGTCCAGGAAGGTCTCGAGGACGAAGCGGCTCGTCACCTCGATGTAGTCGGCTTCCTCGTACTCCTGCAACTGGCGTGCGAGAAGACGGCGATCCAGGGGCGGCGCCGCGTGCCCCCAGCGGCGATACTCCTCGGCCAGCAGCTCCCACTGCGCCGACGCGTGGGTCGAGCCCCGCTGTAGGACGGTCCGCACCCCGTGCCGCCGCGCGGCCCGCATGGACCTGAGCGCAAAGAGCGCCCAGACGGCGAGCACGTCGCAGTCATGGACGTAGCGCTCGGCCCAGCGGTCGAAGCTCACGGCCTTCAGGTAATCGCCGATCTGCCACCGCAGCCTGAGCGCCCGCGGGCCGCGCATGAGGATCTCGGGGACGGGATTGATGACGATGCGTTCGGGGGAAATGCGCTCGCCGCGGCGCGGCGCGTGCGTCGTCACCAAGCGGTGGAGCAGGCCGCGCCGGTCCAGTTGTTCGGCAAGCCGGAAGGCGTTCCAGGTCCCGCCGACGCAGACCGTGACCTTCACGCCGGATCGTCAGCCGCCGGTGCGACCGCCGCCCGGCGGCCGTTTGTGCCGGCGTCGACCGTTTCCACGTCGATATCATCGGCCGCCGCGGCAAGCGCCGCGGGCGTCTCGCCGCGAAACCCCGCGATCATGGCGAGCAGATGCTCTTGCAGTTGCTGGCGGTCCACGATGGCCAAGCCGACGAGGTACAGTCCAGCGGCGGCGCCGAGGTTCGCCGCGAATCCGAGCCGCCCCGCCCAGGGAAGCACGTGCAGGCTCCGCCCCACCGCGACGATCAGGCCCGCGGCCACCGCGGCGATCGCGGGACGCCAGTAGTGGTGGATGTAGAGCCCGCTGACCTCCTTGCGCAACGCGCGGTAACCGACGACGAGCCCCACGGCCTCGCTCACGAACATGACGGAGGCGGCGCCGTAAGGGCCGCCCATCTTGATCGCGGGGACGAGCAGCGGAAGCGCGACGGCGACCTGCGACAGACGAATCATCGTCGCGGCCCGCATCCGGCCGATCCCCTGCAAGAGCACCTTGATGTTTTCCGAAAGAGGATACAGGAACCCAAAGCCCGCCAGCCACGGCAGGATCGTGGCGGTCTCCGCCCAGCGCACCCCGGCGCCGTAGAGCAGACCGGTGAGCTCGCGCGGGAACAACGCGAGCCAGACGAGCGCGGGGAGCATGAGGCGGACGAGCAACCCGTGCGTCAGCCGGTACGCGTACGTGAGACCCTCGCGGCGCCCCTGCAGGCGGGCGTACACCGGAAATGCCACCTGCACCGCGCCGAACGACACGATGTAGTGCCCGAACTCCGCCAGGTAGCGCCCGCGATCGTAAAATCCGAGCATCACCGTGCCGCTGATGAGGCCGAGCAGCGCCGTGTCCGCACGGTACCAGATCGTCTCGAGCGCCCGCATCGAGAACATCTGCCAGCCGAACCGCCAGAGCTTCCTCGCCGTCTCGGGATCGTACCCGCCCCGGTAGCGCCACCCGCTCGCGAGCCGGGTGCCGATGAGCGTGACCCCGGACAACGCCAGCTCGCGCCCGAGCAGGCTCCACACCCCGGCGCCCGCGCGCGCGAGCGCGAGCGCCACCGCGATCGACAAGAGGGTCGACAGGATGCGCACTCGCGAGATCTGGTTGTAGTGAAACGTACGCTCCATCGTGGCCGAGTAGACGTACGTCGTCACGCTCAGGTTGCGCACGGCAAAGAGCGAGATGAACAACGGGATGAACGGCCCGGGGTAGTGCGGCGCGAGCGCGAGCGCCAGGATCGCGCCGACGCCCATGAGCCCCCAGAACAACCGGACGCTCAGGATATACGCCGTCTCCACGATCGCCGGCGTATCGCGCATCTGGATGATGCCCTGGGAAAAGCTGAACCCGGTGATGAGCGACAACAGATCGACGAGCGACGCCGCGAGCGCGAACTGCCCGAAGTCCTTGGGAAACAAGAGCCGCGCGAGCAGCAGGTTGAGGCCAAAGTTCAGCATAAAGGACAGGTAGCCGGTCGCGCTCAGCCACACGGCGCCCACGAGCGCCCGCCGAATCCCGGAGTTGGAACTCACCGGATGCTCCCGGTGCGTTGGAAGCCGTCCTGCGAACGACCGTGGTCCACCGCGCGGCCGCGCACCGCGACGCTCCGGAGCGCCTCGAGGATGCCCCTCACGTCCGCCTCGTACGAGTACCCGGACACGATCTCGCGGGAACGAGCCCCCATCCGCAGCCGCCGCTCCGGGCTCGCCAGCACGCGCCGGAGCGCCTCCGCAAGCGCCTGGGTGTCGCCGGCCGGGTACACGAACCCGTTCTCGCCGTCACGCACCAGGTCAGGCGCGGCCCCGACCGCGTCGCTCGCCACGACCGGCAACCCAAAGCACATGCCCTCGTTGAGCGCGAGCCCCCATGGCTCGTATCCGGACGGCAACGCGAGCACGTCGGCCGCGGCATAGTAGCGCGGGACTTCGCTCTGATTAATGAATCCGGTGACGATCGCGTGCGCGAGGCCTCGGCGGCGGGCGGCTCCCTCGACCTCGCCGCGCAGCGGGCCGTCGCCCATGAAGACGAGCACGATGGGGCGGTCCACGCCAAGCCGTGCGCACGCGTCGACGAGATCCAACGGCCGCTTTTTGGGGATGAGCTTGCCGGAGTACAGGACGACCGGCAGATCGTCCGGCCAGCCGAGCAGGCGTCGAAGCGCCTGCCGCTCGGGCGCAAGACGATCCGCCTCGGCCATGAAGCGCTCATTGTCGACGGCGTACGGCACCCAGAAGATCCGGGACTCGGGCACGCCATACGCGCGGTAGAATCTACGGTTGAGCGAGCCGATCGCGAGCACTCCCGCCATGCGCCGCAGCGCAGGGCCGAGCACGAGCCGCTTGACCGCGCGCGCCCACCGGCGGCGCCCGAGATGCGTCGACTCGCCGCGCAGCAAGAGCGGCGTGCCGCTGAGCCAGGCGCCGAGGAACGCGAGCCACTCCGTGGCGTGCGCGTATCCGTGCACGACCACGGCGTCGTAGCGCCCGCGGCGAAGCGCACGGATCACCGACGGCTGAAGGTAACGCAGAAAATGGTCGGCCCGTGGAATCGGCGATCGGTTGGGGAGCACGCGCCAGGAGTATCCGTCCAACAGCGGTAGATCCCACTGGACGGTGACGCCGAACTCCGGGTCGCGGTACTGCCGCGCGCCCGCATCGTCCATGTAATAGACGGTCAGGTCGACGTCAGGATGCGCCGCGAGACGGCGCAGCAGCGGCACCTGATATTGGATCGGATGAGAGACCAGGTAAGCCAGGCGGAAGGGCATTATCCCTTCACGCCAGGCGCCACTCGGCGGAACGAGAGAGTCGGGCCACCCATCGCGCTACCTGAGCCTACCATGAGACGCCGTCCGGCGTCGAGCCTCTGCGAACCAGCTCGAACCTACTCAGGCCCTCAGGGTGCGTGCGACACGTTAAAAATGAATCGGCCCGTCCCACACGAGCACCGTGTACCTGCCGACATGCCGGTAGATGTGCGCGGGCGGGCCAAACGTCTTGACCGCCGTCCTGACGTCGACGCCTACGTCCCGGTCCCAGGATGGTGCGGGGTTCAGCACCAGGAAATTGGCGTCGTGGCCGGCTCCGTACCAGGCGTCACATGACAACCACCGGTACGGCGTGATACGCCAATCGGCGGGCGGCACATGCGAGGGCCCCAAGCCCGGCTGGCTCACCCGCGTGGACGCGACCGGGCGCACGCTGACGGCGCCGTGCGTGACGACAGTCACAATCGATGCCTCCGGGTAGCCACCGTATCCATATGTCAGCCCGTGCCGCGCCAGCCAACTGCCGAGATCGCGATCTGAACCGGAACCGCGCATCATTGCTGCCGGGAGAATCGTGTGGCCGACTATCGGCGGGGCGACATATTGTCCGAGCGGCCCCACGGCAAAATAGATCAATACGAGACCGACAATAGCGGCGGGAACCGGCCGGCCGGCAATCCATGAGCCGAACCGTATTCCTAGCCACCGCGAGCACGCAACGCTCATCATCACCAACGGCGGCACCCGATAACGAATGTCGTCGCCTGACGTACCGAGCATGTTGCCAAGCACGGAGACCAAGGCGGCAACGCCGAGGACCGCCGTGAGCCAGTCGTCCCCGGGCTGCCCCTGCGAGACGGCCCGAATTTCCCCGCGCAAGATCAGCCAGGTTACCAGCAGGGCGCCCCCGAGATAGGCAAGTCGTAGGAGCGCGGGGATGAGAGAAGCGTCGACAACGCGGTCGAAAACGTTCCCGGCGACCAGGTTGAGCAGGGCGAGGCCCAGGGCGGCGAGACCGTCCCCGACTTTTGCGTATGGAATGATCGTCGGATGGAACGGCGTAACGGTACCGCCCCCCAGTTGCCCCATCAACCACTGCGCCCCGAGTGATCCGGGCCAGGATGCCGCGCCGACGCTCATCGACAACAGGTGCCACGACCGTGCCGCTCCATCGTTGCACGCTAGCGCTCGCACGCCCGAGACGAGGATGATCGGAATGACGGCCAGGATGGTCATGTACGGGTCGCCCAGCCTGCCCAACGTTAGGAGGAACAGCGTGGCGCCGGCCAAGGTCCATCGACGGGAGGGTCGCGCCCCCGGACGCCCGGCGAGGTACAGCGCGACCATCGAGGTGAGCGCGACTACGATCGTGCCTGTGTGGAATGGCCCCATGAGAATTACGGAGGCCATGTGTCGTGACGGGAAGAGAACGGGAAACACCGCGGCCACCGCGACAAACGGGATGGCCATCCGTGGCACACTCTTCACCGTCGCCGCCACGGCCATCGCGAGGACAAGCGCAAGGCACACGAGCGTGGGCACGGCGTACAGAATGACCGGATCTAGGCCTCGAACCGCCGCACCGACTATGTACAGAAACCCATCGGGTACCCAGTATGGATCTTCGGGCAACGTCCAGCCTCGAACCACCCAGTTCCCGCGAAGAAGGTCGTCGGCGTAGAGCAGGTACCCTGCCTGATCAGCGCCGATCGCGTTCGTAGCCGACAGCCGAAAAAAATACATCCCCAGGACAAGCACGGCCAAGCCGAGGGCCACCGGCAGCGCGATGCGCCACGTTTGTGCGGGCGCACGGGTCTCCACGACGTCAGATCGCTCTGTCACGAGCGTCGCATCTGTAGGTACTGCCCGCCGGGGAGTGCCGGCGCCGTCGAGCGTCAACTCGTCCCCGGTGCTAACTCGTTGCCACGAGGATGAACCCGATCGCTACAAAGGCCACGCCGAGCCAGCGGTGTATCGACACCGGTTCATGCAAAATCATTGATGAAATTGCCACGACAAAAATGAAGTTGAGCCCAAGCAACGGGTACACGTAGCTGAGCGGAGCCCTGGAAAGCGCGGTGATCCAGAGGCACGTCGCTCCCACGTACAGCGCGAGCGCCGCCACGGTCGTGGGCCGCAGAAGATCTCGCAAAAGGTCGGCGGGCGAATGTACCGGCGTGCTGGCCCCGATTTTCAGTAAGAACTGACCGATAACGCCCATCACAATTGACAAGAGCACCAAAGCTAGGATCACGGCATCCTCCTTCGGCACCCGCAGCCAGCTGTTTCGCGCGATCTACACATATTTCGCGACGCCCTTCACGGTGCCGGTTTTCGCATTGAGCGCAGATATGTTCTCGCCGCCGATAGCTACGGCGTCGAAAACACGTCGTGACCATGCGCGTCCGTGACGACAATCCGCGGTGAGCCGTCGCGCGCCACATCGAGGCCGACACGCCGTCTCCCATCCGCGTCATATAGCACCATTTCCGACGCTCCCATGCTCGCGGCATCGAGTGTTGTCCGCAGGGTCCCGCTGGCATCGAGAAACCGCACCCAAGCTGCTCCATCCGAGGCCGTGCCGATCTCCAACCGGGCCCTGCGGTCTGCGTCGAGCAACCGTATCGAAGGAGCTCCGTCACGCTCCACGCCGACGTCCGCGCGCGGGTGCCCCTTCGCATCGTAGAGGCCGAGACGTGCCTCACCGTCCGAGCCGACACCGATCGTCACGCGAGGGATACCACCACGTCCCGTTAGCACCACGCGGGGCGTGCCGTCGGGAGCCGCGTACAACGCGAGCCGCGTCCGCCCCGACGAATCGACGATCTGCAGCTCTCTCGCCGTCACCCGTGCGGGCTGAGAGTGGGCATGTCCCATCGTGACGGCAAGGACAATCAAGGCGACCATCGTTCCGAGCCAAGCGATCGACATGGAACGAAGCCGCGCGTCCGCGCGCGCAAGACGAGAGTCCAAAATGTCGAATTCGCGTGATCCCATTCTCGCCCTCCTCATATATCGTGCCATCCACGGCTCCGTGTGCGATGCCTCCCGCGACTCAAGCTCGGCACGCTACGACATCATCGTGACAGGGGGAAGCGGGATGACCACCGCTATCAGTGCAAGGACTCGACCGTCATCGCGGGATCCAGCCGCACAATCGCCCACAGTCCTCGCCGGCCGGGGTCCTCAGCCGCGAGCACGTTGAAGAATGGACCGACATGCTGGGCGGCATCCTCGACGATAGGATCACTCCGGCAGTTCGACAAATGGCCGCCCGGCGGCAGCCCCGCGACATCTCTTGCCATGTACATCGATGGCATCGTCAGACACAGATAGTACTCGGGCCGCGCATAGGCTTCGTTGACGTCGCGGTCCGCTTCCCAAATGTACTGTCCGCCGATGATTGCAGAAAGGACGCCGCGCCGCATAACAACTACGTCATCGTTGAATGTGGGGTCGGGATAGGCCCACGCTCGAGTATAGTAGGTAACAAGTCCTGGATAATTGTTGCTGATAAAGGTCGCTCCGGCATACTCGGGCCGCATGAGTTCGCGGCGGAGGCCCTGTACGGTGGTGGGGGGAAGCGTTTCGACGTAGACGTACTGCGCCCTGGCCCAATACGCCAACCCGAATATCAGAAGACCAGTCGAGAGGAGAAACACGAACCGCGGGCTGGCAACGGCGACGCGCCTTCCGCCGCCGGCCGTATCACCGGCAAGTACGCCGGCCCGTCGCCCGCTCTCCACTACGATGTTCACCAGGGCATAGAAAAACAGGGCGACCCACACGTCCACGACGAACACCGGAAGCGGCGCTTGGCGCACCAAATAGCCGCTCGCGAGATAACCGGGAAAAATCACGTACACGATTCCGAACGCTATCGTCCCCGCTGCGAGGTACCGTAGCGCCCCGACGAACACCGCGTCGTGGTGTGCTCTGAGCAGATTTCGCCCTCTGCGCAGCACGAGCAACAGGCCCAACGCGATGAATCCAACAACTGCCGCCTCGAGGAGAGGCGGACCGAAGAACCCTTCAATCGCCCACAGCCATAGGGCGGCGAAATCGATGTTGAAGAACTGCCAGTAGTTCAGTTCGAACCCCGCCACCACGGCAAGCAAAGTCGCGGCGAGGACGAGTTCCCGCGCAGCAATTTTCATGTGGCGCACGGCGACCATTGCCGCCTGCAGAGCCTGGCGCGCATCAACGAGGACAAAACCGAGATGACGACGCAACACCACGCGCCGGGTGAAAGCGCGTACCGCGGTCCTGTAGACTGCCCACAACAGCAGCAGCACTGCCGCAACCGTTGTGGTCGTCCTCGGCGCGAAGAGTTGCGTTGGGAAACCGGGGAGGCCACCGTAGCTCGCGACGGGCATGCGACTCGGATCGTTGGTCGCAAGACTCACCACCACATAGGCCATCACGGTGATGACCACGAACGTCGTTGCGCCAGCCACTTTCGTTTGCAGCGTCCGCCGCCGCTGGTAGGATGTCGACGTCGCCGATCTGGTGCGCGCCCGCATCGCTCGAATGCGCCAACCGAACTTGACCATCCAGGCCGCAGTGATGATCCATGTGAGCAAGACGAAGAATGGTGTGTGAATCTGCAAGACCTCGGTCCCCACAGTGCGAAGAAATGCATCAAGGTGCAGGTAGCCCCGTGTATCAGGATTGTCGATCCAAAAGACGATGTGATGTTGCTGAAAGAACGCCAGCATACGTTGCACCCCGGCCGGGGTGAAGGACTGCTGGGAGAAGTTACGCGACAGAAAAGTGAGCCGTATATCCTGCAGCGCCGTTGCCCAACCGAAGAGCGCCACGCTCTGCGCGAACAGCGTACAGAGTCCGCTTGCGATCCCGGCTGCCGAAGTTAGCGCCACCCTCAGAGCCGTGCGCCTCTGCCGCCAATACGCCATTAACGCATATAGGAACCATGTCAGGGCCGTGAACGCCGCGAAAACGATCTCGAAATAGCCGATAATCGCGGCGGCCGCGAATAACAACGCGGCGGCTACGTTTCGTCGCTGTCCCCCGATGCGCTGGACGCTGACCAAGCCTGCAAAAAAGAGCAACCCGTGCCACACGCGGTAAGTGCTGCCCTCCCATTCCATGAACAGCACATAGTCAGTCGCGAACACCGCACAAACCAGGAACGCCAGCAAGCTGTCGCCAATTTTTGAGAAAAACTCGAAGCACAGATAGATCGTGAGGCATCCGAGAACGAGCGATAGCAAAGCAATTTGCCACTCGATTCGCGCGACCCTGAGATGCAGAAGTATGTACACGGGAAACCGCGGGAAATTGCCGCCGTGCGTATACACATAGGGGTGGGCGGCCCGGCTAGTTGCGGTTGCCTCGTCGGCCAGTCCCATCGCGTTGCCGAGCCCATAACGCATCATGTTCCGCGCATGGATAGCGGCGGAGAAGCTCTCATTGTTATCGGTAACGTACGGGACGAATCCCGATGAGATGAGAAGCGCGAACAACAGCCCAACATACAGACCAAGGCTCGCCCCAAGGTAGCGCGCGGACGCCGTTCCGAACCACCACGGCCGGTCGGGCAAACTGCCCCGCAGCTTCATCGTCATTGGATGCAATCCGTTTGGCTGCCGATCACTGCAGGGCGAGTGCCCGCGCCCGAACATCCGGAGGCGACGTTTCGCGGTAGGGCGCCGATCCACGCGCTATCGTCCGATCGCTATGGACCGTGCGCAAGCCGTGCGTCCTTTCAGCGCCGATCTGCCAGTGAAGCAGGGCTTTGAGGCAACTGCATGAACAAGTATTACGCATGAACAAGTATTACGATTGAGAACTGTCGGCACAGCGCCGGTCTTGAGTGTTCGCGATAATGCGACGTCCATGCCGTTAACCTACACCACCAATCTCGGCATCCTGAATAAAGTCCGAGATGGCCTCGCGCTGCGCGCCCGCCGCAGGATCTTCGAGATCTTCATGCAGGAATGCAACCCGAACTCAAACTCGCTAGTCGCTGATTTCGGGGTGTCGGGACACCGTTCGCACCCCGCCCACTATTTCTTCGAAGCGATGTATCCGTATCGTAGGAACCTCACCGCCATCGCGCGGGCAAGCGAAGGGGCGCATTGGCTGCCCGACGAGTTTCCCGGGTTGACCTTTCTAGAAGCCGATCTTCGAGACATTCCACTCCCGGATCTGTATTTCGATTGCGGAATCTGTAATGCCGTTGTGGAGCACGCAGGCACCAGCGAACAGCAGGCACGCTTAGTTCATGAAGTGTGCCGTGTCTGTCGCTGCGTGGTGTTTACCACGCCGAACAAGTGGTTTCCCCTAGACGTGCACACTATGTTGCCGTTGCTTCACTGGTTGCCAAGCGCCGCCTACCGAGAAGTGCTACAGCGCATAGGGTTAGGATACTTTAGTGAGATTGATAACCTGAACCTTCTTGATCGCAGAACATTTCTGACCCTATTCCCTCCATCGCGCCAGAACGTGCTGCGTCAACTCGGTCCACAGTGTTTTGCGACAAATCTGATCTGCATTTCTACGGCAATTGCGCCACTGAACTGTGGGTTGTCCCGCAAGTCGCGAGCAACAGGCGGTGGTCAAGCACAGCGTGCGCCCGGCTAGGGTGACCGCAATAGGACCTCACGGGTGGCGGTCATGGCGTCCCAACCTCCGGATCCAAAGGTAGGAGACCTACGAAGACGTCCAGTTCTCGTACATCGAACCAATCGCCCGCTTGCACGCCGACCAAGCCGATTGAGTAGTTACTCCCTGTATTGGCAACAAAATGGTCGGTCCCAACAGTCAGTGTCGTCCATGGATCCCTCGGCGTCGTCTCCGTCCGGTGATCCATAGCGCGTCCGTCTTTGGCGACGACATCGTACAGGGACAGGGACATGTGGCCGAGTCTGCTGTGTGCCCGTATCCGCCCGCGAATTGAGACCGGCATATGATCAAGCCGGCTGAGCGGGGCCGTCCCGGAGATCGACAAGTACGAACTGGATTTCAACGCAGTAACCCTTACAAAGGACTCTCCTCGATCGTGCATACGTTTGATGGTGTACGTCGCGTTTCCCGGACTGACCCAAAGACCAGGGATACCATCGCCCCGACCCGGCCCAAGATCGTTCTGCACCACAGGATGCATAACGCCCTCGTCAATCACCCACCTTGCGTGTCGCGACGTCGCATAGAGTCCACTGAGGCTCGAGGTCAAACTATTCCACTCGCCAACGTTTTGAATGAGTATCTTCTGCCCGTCCGGCACCATCACTTTGGCGACACGCCCCGTGGATTGGACCAAGAACATGATACCAGGATCGCCAATCAAAATGGCCATTGCAGAGTGAGCAGCTCCGGCTCCGCCAAATGGAGTTCCGTACGCGAACGCCGCTTGCTGTGTAGTGGGAAAAAAGAGTGCCCTCATCGTGGCAGTATCCTTGGGACGAATGCTCTTCAGTGTCACGGGCGCCAATGATGCAAGCCTTGTTTGGGCAAACACACCGAGATGTGCGCGAATTGCAACTTCACAGGCGACTATGAGCAACACGCTCACAATGCCGGCGCCCAAAGCCCACGTCGCAGATAGTGGAGCCCCCGCTTTGGCGGTCGCATGTTGCTCCGTTGACCATAGCCGCTCCTTCAGATTCAAGAAGGGTCGCTCTACAGTAATGTACGTTAGGGTTGCACCGCAAATTGTTGCCGCCAGATACTCCCAAAACGACATCGTTGCCAGGAAATCGACGCTTGCTTGTCTATCCGGCACCAGAACTCCGAGGTTGAATCTTACAATTGCGGCAGCAATAGGATGCCACAGATAGATCCCATACGATATGACGCCCAATGCAGCCATCGGCGCACACTGCAGCAAGCGACTCGGCGCGCTTCCGGAATTTGCAATAGTCCACAGAATGATCGCGGCAAAAACGGCGCCAGTGAACGGATATATGAGCACGCTGTAGATCGCGTAAGGATACCAAAGTTGTCCACGCCACAACGTACTCACGACGGCGGCTACCAAAATGATCACAGGACCGGCGCCTGGCCAGCGCAGTGCCCGCACCCATCCGGCCTCCTCCGGAGAACCGCGTGCAGCGATCCATCCCGCAATCCCACCGACGAGGAATACATCACAGTAGCTCAGCGTCGCATAGTACATCCCCCCTGCGGGGCCAAGATCGCCGGGATTGACCGGCACGTACCGGAAGGCGAGTCGAAACAGCAGTCCAACCACAGACACTCCAATTATCAGGCGGCGAAGACCAACGTGCGAGCGCAACGACAAATAGATACAAAGCGGGAAGAGAACATAGAATTGCTCCTCAACGGCAATGCTCCATAGAATTGCAAATGGCGGAGATGAATGATCCACGTATCCCGACACATGATTAAGAGCGAGACTCCAGTTTGACACAAATCCGACAAAGTATGGGAGGTGCGTCTTGACCCAAGCCCATTGGGTAGGGTCCAACGAATACGCGACCGCAAAGAGGGATCCCGGCCTGCTCAGCCACACGTCCAAACCCAATATCACGAAATACAGCGGCCAAATGCGGAACGCTCTACGCGCATAAAACTTCCGCGTGTCGAGACGCCGGGTTCGATCATGTTCGCGCACAGCGAGAAATGTGAGCAGAAATGCCGAAAGCACATAGAAGAAGACGACGCCGAGGTTGGCCAGCGACAATTGCGAAACGGCAGTAAACAATCCGTGGGAGAAGTTGGGAGACGGGGCAAGCGGGACGGGGTTAAAGTGGGCCACGACGACGGAAAGCGCGGCCAGCCACCGAAGACCGTCAAGCTGAGCGAACCTCGATTGGCTCCCTACTGCGCTTGCCATGCCGCTATCCAAGCCGTGGGCGCGGCCGATTCAGGGTTGCAAGCCTCCGCGAATCCGTACGATGCCATTTAGTGTAGTGGCGTAAGCGGGACTCGCGTGTCGAGCTCGACAATCGCCCAAAGATCGCGCGGACTGGGATCCCGGGCAATGAGGCGATTGTGGAACCGTCCCATGGACGCCATCGCATTCCGCACGATGGGCTGGCCCGAACACCTGACAAGTCGTTCGCCTCGCCGGAGCGCCACGAGATCTGCGGCCAAACTCAAGTCTGGATTCGTAATGCACACGTAGTATCGCGGCCGAGTATACGCCGAATTCTGCAAACGATCAGCTTCCCAGAGATAGTATCCTGCGATAACATGCATCGGTTGTCCGCCTTTCACTATGTACCTATCGTCCTGCACAAGGGGGTCCTCGTAGGCCCACGTTCTCGTGTAGTATGCGATCGGAGCCGCATAATTGTTGGTGATCACCGTGGCACCCACGTAGGGTGCACGGGCCAATTGTCGTACAAACAAATAGTCTGTTGGCGGAAGTGCCTCGAAGTACACCGTCTGCACGCGCGCCCAGTAGGCAAGACTAAAGATCAGCAACAACACTGATGTGACGGCAAACAAATGCGGTCGCACAATGGCTCCGCGCGAACTTGCCGTGTTGCGAACATGGACGCGCCGGCGTACGATGCCCAGAACATCTCGGCCGCTGTCCCATGCGACGGCCACTAGAACGTAAAAGAACATAGCGATCCAGACATCGAGGAGGAAAACCGGCAAGGGAGCGTAACGGCTCACGTAGCCGGCCCACAGGTAGCCGGGAAAGATCATATACACGATCATAAACGCCATAGCGCCCGCAATCAGATAACGCAGCGTCCCCGCAAGAGATCGATCGGCGTGAAGCGGAAGGTAGGATCGTCCGCCGTCCAGAATTATCAACATCCCAAGCAGTCCAGCGCCGATCAATCCCGCCTGGAGTACACGATCGTGAAAGTACCCCGCAATGGCGCCCATCCACAATGCAGCTTTGTCCGTACCGTACAGTCGTGCGTGGAAGCTCTCATAGTGGCCGGCCAGGTAGAGAAACAGCCCCACGAGGGCGCAAGATTGCAGCGAAACCCTCGCTGCCGTGTCAGCACTCCACGCGAACAGACGCTGGGCGTCAATTGAGATAGTGCCGCGGCGCCACCGCAAAGTGGTCAGCGGCGCTTCGTACGACAATGCGCCAAAGGCGATGACCGCAGCCAGGGCGATCGTCGCTACCGAGATGGACGACGTGGGGAACGCCAGCCAGTGCGCCACGAACCCGGGAATGTGCGTATATTGAGCGGTCTGCGAATCGCCCTGGAGCGGACTCCCCGCTCGAACGGCCATGCTCACGATCGCGTACGACAAGCCCAACAACAACGCGCCGACCCCTGCAGCCCGCCACCGCAAGCACGAAGACGCCGCGCTTACCGCGATCCCGGGCCCTTGGCTTCTAATCGAGGACTGTTGATGAAAGCCATGGAGGAACCTGAAGCGCATTCCCAGGCGACACAACCATGCCATTACGATTACACAAGCAAGCAACAACAGGTATGGCGTATCAATTTGCGCCGTGGCTCCAATCGTACTCAGAAACGCATCCAGATGAAGGTGGCCTTGGGTGTTTGGTTGGTCCAGCCAATACACAATGTGATGCGCGACATAGAACTCCAGGGGTACTGATGTCGTAGACGTCTGACGGTAGAAATTGCGGGCCAGGAACGTCAGACCGATGTCGTCTCGCGCCGCCTTCCATCCAAGGTGCACCGCGCTCTGGATAAACAGGCCGCCAACTGCGACGAACGCTCCCACGCACAGCAGCACGGTAGCCGCGAAAGGCGCGCGCCAACGCCGCCAAAACGTGAGGAGCGCGTAGCACACAGCCATCGTCGCCGTGAACAGCGCAAAGACGATCTCGAAATAGAAGAGCGCAACCGCTGTGAAAAACAGCAACACTCCCGCCGTGCGGGACCTCCTGCCGCCGAGCCCTTGAACGCATACCAGGCTCAAGAAAAACAACAATCCTTGCCACACGCGAAACGTGTTGACCTCCCATTGCATGAAGAGGAGGTAGTCCGTCGCGAGCACCGCGCACACGAGAAACGCGAAGAGATCGGACCCTAAGCGAGAGAAGAAGCGGAAGCACAGGTAGATCGTCGCGCCCCCGATCAGCACGGCGGAGACCGCAATCTGCCACTCCACGCTGGTGATGCCGAGCCGCATGAGCGCGTAAACGAAAAATCGTGGGAAGTTGCCCTCATGCGTGTACACATAGGGGTGAGCAGCCGCTTCCGGGTTGTATGCCTCGTCCGACAATCCGGCCGCGTGCCACACACCGAACTGGACCATGTTGTGGGCGTGCACCCACATTGAAAAACTCTCATTGTTGTCGGTGACGTATGGAAGACAGCTTGATGCAACTAGAAGTGCACCAACGAACCCCAGGTATATGACGAGACTCAGGCCGAGATATTTGGCATGTGATACCCTCCACAAGGCGCCGGTAAGGTGCCTGTCTTGACTTAACCCGGCGGTGTGATCGCGGTCCCGGGTCCACTCCAACTCAATTAACCGTCCTGGAGTGCGGATTCGACTGCCGTCCCGCCTCGGTTGCTGCGTACGGACAGGGTCGTTTTGGACGGATGTCTACGGATGCAGTCACTATGCCCCGAACCGCGCTTCGCGTCGCAGCGAAAGATTCGAGCTAACAGGAAACACGCCACTCGTATCCGCAGATCTCGAAGGGATAGAGAAACCGCGGGAGTTTCAACCGCGGTAGGGTGAAGATGAAGGGGAATGTCGCCCACATCGATGCCTTGAACACGTGTCGGCGCAGTTCGGTTCCCCTCGGGAGACACTCGAGCGATAGTTCGCGCAAAGCCCGATCTGACCAAAAAAACATGTCCAACGACGGATACACGTTCCGAAGCGTATTCCATGCCAAGCGTTGAAGAAGAAACATCGGGTGCCCGAGAATGACCTCGAACGCGTAGATCCTACCATCATGCTTAAGGACGCGGCCGAACTCGACAAAGGCTTCTCGGATGCACCTTTCGCCCTCGGCCACCGATTCTGCAACGATATGGTGCAACAGGTAGAAGCAAATGATTGCGTCAATCGATCTGTCACCGAACGGAAGATGACTGGCCGCTCCGTACACTCGCACATCGACGTCGTAATTCCGCCGTACCGCCTCGTAAGATAGGTCCACTCCTACCAAGACATTTCGTGGACGGCGGGTGTAAGGCACACTCGGCCCACACCCTACATCGACAAGCACGGCATCGCCGCGGCCACGACGTAGATATTCGTCCAAACTGGCCTCCAACCACTTACTTTGCGGCATGTAGAACACTTTACGCGTCCCGGGTTGATGTGTTGTTTCGGACATGAGTCCAAACGTGCCGTCGAAGAATGACCGATTCCGATTGCGATCTTCAACTAGGATTACATCGTCCATAATCGGCAACATGCGCGCGCAAGCTGTTGAAGTGCATCGCAGGGCGTCCCCATCGACGGCAAGCGGGGCCCAGCAGTATGGGCAAGCAAGTATCCTTGACAGCAACTGAAACTGGTGGCCAGCTCGCATTGCCATCTCAGCCAACTCCTACGCTATTCCGTGATCGTCCAGTAGTAGTCACCCGTGTAACCGCTGTCCGCAAACAGCCGTCGCCACCCGTCAGGATCGAAGTAAGTAACGGCGGTAAGTTGCCACCGCTCGAAGGTTTCTCGCTGCTCCTCGGTCAGAAACGAATCCACCTGGACGTACTTGTGGGCGCGGCTCACGCGCTCCATTTCGCGAAGCGCGTCCGCGCAACGCGCGGCATCCAGATTGTGCACGGTATTGATCGAGACCACGAGGTCGAAGGACTGGTCCGCAAACGGCAGCCGGTCCGCTGTACCCCGCACCAGGAACGGCCGTACGTCTTCCATCGCATGGTCAAGCGCATAGGCTGAGATGTCGAGCCCGGCCACCGCCACGCCGGGGATCACGCGACGAAAATCATGGAGGAGAAAGCCCTTGGCACACCCCACGTCAAGGATGCGGTGCCCGGCCCGGAGCCCGTAGTACTCCCGCATTCGATGGGCCACCGCGACCCAGCGGCCGTCGTAGCGGTAGCCGCCGTATCCCTGCGTCCGGTCGCCGTCGAAATACTCCCGTCCAAACTGTTTGGCCACCTCACGTTGCACGGCCCTCGCGGCCTCGCGCTCGCGGATCGGCCGCTTGCTCCGCGGGTACGAGTCGAGCAGGTTGACCTCGCGCATGTCAGCGAGCTTCCGCCACCTCGCGGAAGCTCTCGTACGTTTCGCGCAACGCTTGGTCGAAGCCGGTAAATTGAAATCCCGGCAATTGCCGGACAAGGCGCGTGACGTCAAACTCGCGGTGCGTGATGGGCGCCCGGCGCGGTTGATACAAGATCTCGAGCTCGAACGGTACGACGCGACGGATCGCCCCGGCCACGTCGGCAAAGGATCGGCTCACGCCGGTAGCGAGATTGAATGTCCCGTCCACGCCCGCGTCGACGAGAGCCTTCACCGCGCGCACGAGGTCGCCGATGTACAGATGGTCGCGGCGCTCCTCACCCTGACCAAAAATCCGGACCGTGCGGTCACGTACGGCCGCGCGGAGAAATGCGTTGGGTCCGTAGGAGTTGTGCGTGTCGCCGGGTCCAAACACGGCCGTGGGCCTCAGCACCAGCAAGGGGATCCCCTTTGCTTCCGCAGATTTCCGCAGCACGCACTCTGCCCCGTACTTAGCGATAGCGTAGAATGTGCCGCCCGGCGCAACGGGCGTGTCTTCGCTCACCGCCCGGTCTTGCATCGGATATACCGCATCTGAACTGAAGCAGATCAGCCGCGCGGGGGGATGTTGCTCGACGAACGCGCCCAGGTTTGCGGCCATCGCAACGTTGTCCAGAAGCGTCTGCGGCGTGTCCCCCTTTTCGCGCGTCATCGTGGACGCGAAGATCACGATGGCGTCCCGATCGATGACATCCTCCAGCGGGCGCAGCGCCTCTGCCCGTCGAAGGTCAACTGTGCGCGATGAAAAGCCGACGACGTCCCGCCCGGAATCGTGGAGGTGCTGTTGCAGCGCCCTGCCGATGAATCCGGTGTGGCCGAGGATGACAATCCGTCCCATGGCCCCTCCCTCTAGGACGTCGCGAGCGATTCCCACTTTGCCGAAGACACCCGCAGCCGCGGATGCGAAACGATGAGATGCCACACGACCGCCTGAAAGGCCTCCGTGTGTGGCGTGACGGTCTGCGGGTTCACACTCGGGACCAGCACGCACGCATCCGCAACCTGGCCGGTAAAGCCGCCATCGCGGCCCACGATGCCCCACACCCGCGCGCCGACCTCCTTGGCCAGCTCGACCGCGCGCACCAGGTTGATGCTGACGCCCTTTTCCACATTGCCGCCGCCCACGGACAGCACCAGGATCCCGTCCCGAGGCCCTAACCGGCTCGCCTTGAGCCAGTTAGCGTAGGAGGTGTCCCATCCCTCGTCGTTAATGCGCGCCGTGATCTCGGAAACATTGTCGGACGGCGAGTAGGCCTCGATCCCCGCCAGCTTCCGAAAATCGTTCACCGCATGCGAGGCGTGTCCCGCCCCGCCTCCGACACCCAGGCAAAAGAGCCGTCCGCCGCGGTCGCGCAAGTCGACCATCTGCGCCACCAACCGCTCGATCGCCGCCGCGTCGAGCCGGTCCGCAATGGCCTTGACGTCGCTCAGATATCGGCGCACAAACTCCATATGTCACCCCGTCAGGCGGGAGAGGATCACGTCGACGGCTTCCCCAAGGTCGCCGACGCGCGCGTCGGCGGCGTCGCAGCCGCTGTAGGAACGGTCCAGCAGGATCGAAAAGCACCCGGCCGCGCGGCCCGCGCCGATGTCCCGCCACCGATCCCCGATCAGAAACGATTGCGCAAGGTCGATGTCGTGTTTGCGCGCGGCGGCCCGCAGCAGGCCCGGCTTGGGCTTGTGACAAGCGCACCCGTCCGTCGAGGCGTGCGGGCATACATAGATATCGCTCACGTGAACCTCGGTCCGCAGATGGGCATGCATTTGCTCAAGGGCGTGCGGGTGCAGCGCGCCGCGTGCGAGGTCCGGCTGATTCGTCACGACGATGCAGGTCAGCCCCGCCGCACGGAGCCGCTCCACCTGGCGGCCGGCCTGCGGGACCACGCGAAAGTCCTCGAGGCGCAGGGGCGCGTATGCACGGCCCCCGCGGACGATCTCCTCCACGAGGACGCCGTCACGGTCGAGAAAAACCGCGCGACGCCCCACGCTCATCCGGCGACCGGGCGGCCCATCGAGACGTACCGAAGTCCCTTCAGTTCGGCCCGACGATGCTCCAGAGCGCCCACGGGATCGATGACCAGCGGCCGCCTGAGGTTCCTGCCGAGCTCTGCGACATTCGCGGCGCCGAATTCATCCCAGTCGGTCATGATGAGGAGGCAATCCGCGCCGGCGGCGGCCTCGTCACGGTGCGACACGACGGTCACCCCATCCACCCGAAGCCGGCCGACCACCGGATCATAGGCCCGGAGCAGCGCCCGGCCGGCGAGATCTGAAATCACGCGGAGGGCCGGAGAATTCTTCACAGACTGCGTCCCCTTCTTGTACGCGAGTCCCCAGAGAGCGATCGTGGGCCGGGGCGTCTCCGGAAAGAGGAGCGTATCGAGCTTGTCGAGCACCCAGCGGATCCGCCGTTCGTTGTAAGCCGTGATCGCTTGGATAAACGAGGCGTCGCTGCCGTGGGCGGCCGCCAGCTCTGCGAGCGTCACGAGATCCCGCTCCAGGTTGCCCCCTGCGATCCCGAGCCCGGGCCGGATGTAGGCGGCCGGCCCGATCCGGGCGTCCAGCCGAAGAGCGGGAGTCACTTCGGACCAGTCGGCGCCGATTCGTTCGCACAGATCCGACAGCGTATTCGCGAAGGTCACCGCGCTCGCCAGATACAGGTTGATGGCGGTTTTCGTCAGCTCAGCGCTCTCATATCGCATCGGCAGGACTGGACAGTCGAACCGGCGCAGCCCCTGGGCGAGCGCCTCCGGCCATGGCTTCGCCGGATCCTCGCATCCCAGGATGATCCGCTCCGGGTGCAAATACCGCTCCACCGCTCGGCCGAGTACGAGGGTCTCCACCCAGTAGTAGACGCCGAGGTCGCGCTCGGGATACTCCGTCCGGACGCGGCCGGCAACCGCCCGCGTGAAACCCGCCGGTACCTGGCTCATGATGACCAGAGTCGCCTGCGGGCGGAGGTGGGGCAGGATTCGATCGATGAGCCTATGGATGGCATCGAGATCGCTCCGATTGTCCTCGGCCGTCGGCACATCCTGCGCGAGGATCACGAGCGGGCACTCCCGCAGCGCCGCGAAATCCGTGGTGAGCCTCAGCGAGGCACGGACCCCGTCCCAGAGCGATCCGAGTCCGGGCTCATGAATGGGCAGGCCGCCCCCGGCGAGCTCCTCGATCACCTCGCGCCTGGGATCCACGGCGATGACGGGCCCCCCGAGCGACGCCCAGCCGATGCCGCAGACGATCCCAAGGTGCGAGAGCCCGACGAAGCCGGTCGGTCTCGCCGCCACGGACGTCAACTCAACGGACATGACGCTGCGTGCAACAGAGTTCGGGACACCCACAAATCATTGTCGCACGAGGTCTGGCCGGCCGCCGCCATCGCCTCGAAGTGCACGATGTCGGCCGCCCAGGTCGGATCCGGCAGGCTCACCACGTCGCGCTCCTCCTCAGGCACGCCGCTTGGCAGGCGGCGACGCTGCACGACGAGCACGGTCGGCCCCCACTTGGTCAATCCTTCCATCTGCAGCGTGCCCCTCGAGCCGACGACCTCGATGGACCAACGGTTCTTCCACGATAAATAGCTGCACTCGAGCACCACGCGGCGATCCGCCGTCGCAAGGATACAGTGGTCGACGCCTCGGAGCTCATGCGCTTCCCGCGCCCAGACCAGAAACTCGGTCCCAAAGCGGCCGAACGCCCACCCGGCGAGGTCGATCAAGTGACTCGCCAAATCTTGCAACACTCCGAGATGATCATCCCGCCACGTTCCGGCGACGTTCGCCGCGGTCCCGTTGCCGTAGAACATGCGCACCCGATACACCGTCCCGACGGCCTCCTCGGCCAGCAACCGTCGAATCGCCACAACATGCGGCTCGAAGCGGAAATTGTACGACGTGTACCAGACGGCGCCGTTCGCCCGCGCCGTGTGTGCCAATCGCGCCGCGACGGACCCGTCGGGAAAGACGAGCGGCTTCTCGACCAGCACATGCTTACCACGATCCAGGAGGAACTCCAGTTGTGGAATCTTCACGTGATTCGGCACTGCAAGGACGGCGGCGTCGTAGCGGTCCGCGGGGCATGCCTCGAGGTCGGCGTAATCCGCCTCGGGATTGTACGGATCCACGGTGCCGATGCAGCGGTCGCCCAGGAGTGCCCGCCGCTTCGCTCCGATGTTCCCGTAGCCGACGACCAGGTACCTCATCGATACTGTACGTGCTTCTCGAGCGCATCGAGCTTCCGATGGACTTCTTCGGGTGTGACGGAAACGTTGCCCTGCCGCTCGCACGACACCCCCGCCGCGGCGGACCCGAGGATCGCCGCAATCACGATGTTCCCGGTGACGCGTTGCGCCAGCGAGGCGTAGGCGAGCAGCGCATCGCCTGCCCCGATCGGATCGGCCACGTGTTCGGCGAAACTGTCCACGGTGAAGAACTCGCGGGGCATGTGCCCCGGCGTCCGGTATCCTAACAACCCCCGCTCGCCCAGCTTGAGAATCAGCCAGCGGCACCGCGCCGCCTGAAACAACTTCAACGCGAGCGGCCGCACGACGGAATCCTGATCGCCGAGGGCGAACCGTGCCTCGCGCTCGTTGGGAGTCAACAAGTCGAACTCGGTGAAGTCTAAGATGTTGCCCCACCGGTTGCTGACCTGGCTGTCGGCAACGGTGAGCGCATCACGGGAAATGCTCTCGCGCAGCCGTCCGATCGTCTGGCGATTGAAGATACCGTGGCGGAAGTCGCTGAATACGACAATATCGGCCGCGGCGTCGCGCAGCGTCCGTCCAATCGCGTCGAGCGCGGCCTCGGACACCGTCCGGTTGTCCAGCCGGTCCACCTGGAGCATCTTGTACCCTTCGGCGAAGAACCGCTCCTTGTAGGTCGTCGTGCGCATCCGGTCGACCACCGGGAAGAGCCGCACACCGGCATTCCGCATCTCCCGCTCGACAAAGGCGCGCGGCTCATCGTCGCCCAGCACCGTGGACAGCGTCACATCGGCGCCCGTCGCGCGCATGTGCTTCGCCACCGCGGCGGCGCCGCCGGCGAACACATCCTTGCGCTCAAACCGGATGCTGAGCGTCGGCGACTTTGCGGTCGCCCCGAGGAGCGAGCAGTAACAATAGCTGTCGACGATGGTGTCGCCAACCACGTGCACGTGCTGTCCCTCGAACCGTTCGAGGGTCCGGCGCAGATCGTCGAAGCTGATTCGTTCCGACTCCATCAAAATCAGCAGTTTGTCGACGGCGATCCGGGGCGGCTGAGATTCGATGAGTGCCGAGGATGAATAGACGATGTCGCCGGGCGTAAAGAGCATCTCGCCGCCGTATGTCTTGAGCGCTTCCATCTCCTCGCGCGTCTTCGGGGGGATGCCGTTCGAAAAATATTCGTACCCTTTCGCGAAGTAGTCGGGCTGCAGATACAGGATATTGTCGATCGGCGTCGCGTTGTGGTCCACGATCACGAAATCGACCACCTCGAGGGCGGCAAGGTTCAGGGCCCGCAGTTCCTCGGGAACGTACGGGCGGTAGTTTGCCTTGGTGATCTCCAAATCGGTCGTAATGCTCGCGATCAGCAGGTCGGCCTTCTCCTTCGCATAGGTCAAATGCCGCAGGTGTCCCGGGTGCACAATGTCAAAGGCCCCATGGCACATGACGACCGTGCGGGCGCGCGGCCGTGGCCCGATCAATGCGGCGACTTCCTCGCGGGTCCTGATCTTTTGCCGATAGTCCGGACTCACGTGTTCCCCTCCCCGGTCGCGGGCTGCCGTCCGAGGTACTTAAACCACGTCGCGGTCGCGGCGTGGATCGCCTCCGGCGTCCAGACCGGCGCGTCCGCCCAGTAGTCGATGGCTTCGAGCATACGGGCCACTCCTTCTTCAAACGACACGCGGGGAGTCCACCCGAGCCGCGTTCGAATCTTGCGGATGTCCGCCCACGTGCAGTCTGGTTCCGCCGGCCGCTTCGGGACGTGCACCGTTTCGCCTCCGAGCAACTCGACGAGGCGATTGACGCTCTGCGGATTGCCCGCTCCGAGGTTGAATATCTCTCCGCTGTCGGTCGACTCCGCGGCCAAAACAAACGCGTTGGCCACATCCGTGACATACACGAAATCCCGCCGCTGGCTGCCGTCGCCCACGATCGTGAACGGCTGGCCCTTCAACTTTTGCGCCAGGAACACGCCGAACACCGCCCCGTAGGCGCCGCGGGTTCGCGCTCGCGGCCCGAAGGCATTAAAGATGCGGATCGACGTCACGGGCAACCCGTAGACCCGGCCCCAGTGAAGCACGGCGCACTCCCCGAGATACTTGCTCAGCGCGTACGGATACTCGGCGACAATGGGCGCGCTCTCATCGGTCGGCACGGGTGGACGCGATCCATAGCAGGACGAGGACGCGGCGTAGACCACCTTGCGCGCCCCGGCCCATCGCGCCGCCTCCAGCACGGCGAGCGTGCCGGTCACGTTGACACGCATGTAGTCGAGCGGACGCTCGATCGACGGCACGATGTCGCCGCGCCCCGCCAGATGAAACACGTAGTCGACGCCGGCAAACACCGGGGAAGGTGGGGCAAGGGCGGCGACGTCGATTTGGTGGAGCTGCACCCTCGAGTTCCGCCGGTGCCGGACCAGGTTGTCCGCCCGTCCCGTACTCAGGTCGTCGATCACGATGACGTCGAAGCCGCGATCGACAAGGAGATCCACGACGTGGCTGCCGATGAATCCCGCGCCGCCGGTCACAACAACTCTCACGACCACACCTGCCCCGGGGCGCCCCCCATGCACCCTTCAGCTCAGCTTCGACGCCTGGATCGTCTTGACGTTGTAGTAGCGGATGTCCTCGAGCGGGTCGGGAATCTTCCCGGCGCGAAACGCCCCGCACAGATCCCGCACGGCGTCCTCGACCGTCCGCTTCGGGACAAATCCGAGAACACGCTCGATCTTCTCGGACGACACGTGATAGGAGCGCAGATCGTTGCTCGTCGTCGTTTCGATCTCGATGGGCGCGAGGTTGGGCATCTCGCCGGTGACGACGGTCCGCACGATCTCGCCCAGACGCGCAATCGTTTGATTCTGATATGACGCGTTGAAGATCTGGCCGGCGATCGCCCGTTCCGGCATGTCGACCAGATCGACATAGAGATCCGTGATGTCGTCGATATGGATATTGGGCCGCTTCTGAGCGCCGCCGAAAATCGTGATCTTGCGCGTATTGACCGCAAGGTTGGTGAGGATGTTGACGCTGAGATCCAAGCGCAGCCGCGGCGAGTACCCGCAGATCGTCGCCGGACGGATGATCACGGTCGTGAACTCCGGCGACTGATACCGCAGCAGGATTGGCTCGCACAGCCCCTTGTACTTGTTGTAATCGGTGAGGGGGACGAGCGGGTGTTCCTCTGTCACCCGTTCGCTGTCGCTCACGCCGTACACGCTCGACGTGGAGGCGTAGATGAAGCGCCGCACGCCGGCCTGGCGCGCGATCGCGACAAGCGGCTCGAAGGCGTCGTAGTTGATCGACCGGCTCAACGCCGGATTCAGCTCGAAGCTGGGATCGTTGGAGATGCATGCCAGGTGAATCACGGTGTCGCATCCCGGCAGAATACGGCGTAGCAACGCTTGGTCGCGGATATCGCCGCGGACTTCCTCCAGCGCGCGGGTGTCCGAATATTCCGCGAACACCCGATCGCCGAAGAGATAGAGGTCGAGCACTCGCACGCGGTACCCGCGCCCGAGGAGTTTCGGGACGAGAACCGCTCCGACGTACCCCGCACCTCCGGTCACCAAGACGGTCCTCACGATTTCACGCGGCCTCCCATGTGACGGTCCGGAGTGAGCTCGGACGGTTCCCGTACGGCCGACGGGCCGGCGCGGTGAACGCGGAGCACCCACCACGTCCCCAGGATGGCGCGCAGCGCCGTCAGGATGTTAGGTAGCGTCACGGCCTTGGACTTCCCGAACGCCCGTTCCTGATGCACCAGGCCGACCTCCACATAGGTGCAGCCGCGGTCCAGCGCATGCAGCAGCATCTCCGCCAGGAAAAAGAAGCCCCGCGTGCGCGTCGGGAGCGCCCGCGCGAGGGCCGTCGGATAGACCGTGGGCCCCTGATAGTAGCGCAATCCTCGTCGAAACAGCAGGTTGATCAGCCCAGTCGATACGACGGTCAGCACACGGCGGTGCCAGGCCCGGGCCTCCTGGTTTGCGTGGTACGGCACGACAAGGTCCGCGGACCCGATCGCGCCGAAGATGGCGCGAATCGAGTCGGCGCGAATTTCGCGATCTCCGGGGATGAACGCGAAGTAGTCCTTGGTCGCGGCGTTGAGCGCGGTCCGATACCCGCCGGCCAACCCTTGCTTCGGGCGATTGTGAACGACGCGGATGCGCGGATTCGCTCGCGCGAGCCGATCCGCGACCTCGCCCGTCCCGTCGATGCTGCCGTCGTCGACGACGAGGACTTCGTAATCCGGGCAGGTGTCCGACGCAGCCTCGACGACGTCCCGAACCGCCCCCGCCACGTTCTTGGCCTCGTTGTGCGCCGGGACGAAGATCGTTAACGATGGCGTCCGCACGCTGGCCTCGTTCCTCAATACGGCCCGGGGAAGCGCGCCTGGACGTCCGCGAGCGCCCGGCTCGTCGTCGCCGTCAACTCGAGCACATCGAGGCACGCACGCACGATGGTCATGGGCGTGGGATGAAATGCCTCCTCGAGCGGGCGGGACACGGGCGCGGGACAGTCGAGCGGGGTCACCCGGCGCACCGGAGCCTTGAGACACGCGTGACCGTGCTCCGCCGCGAGCGCCGCCACCTCGGCGGAGAAGCCGTACATGGCCCAACTCGTGTCGGCGACGATCAATCGTCCCGTCTTGCGAAGGGATTCGAGGATCGTGCCGGTGTCGAGGGGCCGTAGACTTCGAGGGTCGATCACTTCCGCGCTGATCCCATGCTCGGCCAGCAGATCCGCCGCGCGCGCCGCCTCGTACGCCATGAGCGACGCGCCCACGATCGTCACGTCGGTGCCTTCCCGCACGATGCGGGCTTTGCCGAACGGGATCGGAACCGGCTCTTCCGGGACATCGCCTTCGAGCTCGTACAGGGCCCGGTTTTCCAACAACACCGCGGGCGTATCCTCACGAAGCGCCGCCACGAGCAGCCCTTTGGCGTCGGCGGGCGACGCCGGCACGGCGACGTGCAAGCCGGGAAAATGCGCGAAGACGGATTGGAGGCTCTGGGAATGCGTCGCTCCCTGTCCCCAGCCCCGTCCAACGATTCCGCGAAAGACGACGGGAACGCCGCGTTTCGCCTGGTACATGTACTTCCACTTGGCCGCCAGGTTCATGATCTGGTCGAACGCCAAGAACATGAAGTCGTTCCTCGGGTGGACCACGACCGGCCGTTTCCCCATCGCCGCCGCGCCGATCGCGATCCCGGCGAACGCGTTCTCGCAGTTTGGAATATCGATCACGCGCGCGGCCCCGAACCGTTCGAAGGCGGCCCGGGTGGTGCCGAAGATCCCTTTGAAGTCGTCGACGCCAATCCCCGTGATGATAACCGCGGGGTCGCGCTCCATGCACTGCACCAGACCCTGACTGATCGCTTGCCAGTACTTCAGGCGTTGCACACGGTGCCTCCCGTGGGTCGCAGCCGTGACCTCGGCCGCTCGATTGTACGATCCTCGTGCGGGGCGGAGAGCTGGCGGCGAGTCGCGCGCACGAGCAGCGGGGACGTCAGTACGTGCCTTCCAGAATAGCCTCAGGCCGCGGGAACGGACTGCGCCGCGCGGTCGCCACGGCCGCGTCGACCTCGCGGCGGAACTCCTGACGCCACGCTTCCACGTCCGCGGGCGTGCACAACCCTCGGGCCAGACAATGCTCGGTCAGCCGCTTGATCGGACAGCGCGCCATCCACTGCTCGACCTCCTCCTTCGTGCGATAACCGCGATCGTAGTCCCAGAGCGGCCCGACGTGTTCCCGCCAGCGGTACGTGGCGCACTCGAGGAAGTACGGTCCCTTTCCACTGCGGCAGTGGTCCGCGGCTCGCGACGCTGCCTGCCGCACCGCAAGGACGTCGTTCCCGTCGACATGTTCCGTGGTGATGCCGTAGGCGCCGACCCGCTCGTAGATCGACCGGCCCGCCGGTTGACGCACGGCGAGCCCGCTGTGTGTGGAATAGAGATTATTTTCGCACACGAAGAGGACCGGGACGCGGTGCAGCGCCGCGAAGTTGAGACTCTCGTGAAAGATGCCTTCCTCCACCGCGCCGTCGCCAAAGAATGCCACGGCAATCCGTGGCGCGTGATCCATTGCGAACGCCCACGCCGAGCCGACCGCGACCGCCAGCGTCTGCCCCAAGATGGCCGAGGAGGCGATCACGCCCACCTCCGGTTGCGCCAAGTGGACCGACCCGCCGCGCCCGCGCGCCGTCCCGATCTCGCGGCCGTAGAGCTCGCCGACCATGCCCAGCAGGCTGCCGCCCTTCGCGAGATAGTGGGCATGACACCGGTGGCCGCTATAGATCACGTCGGCGCGCCGCAGGGCCGCGCAAACGCCGACGGCGACGGCTTCCTGTCCGATCGAAAAATGCGTCGGCGTCCGCATCTCCTGCTCGGCGTACAAATCCGCCAGCGTCTCTTCGACACAGCGAATCCGCAGCATCGCACGGAGGAGCTCGCACTCCGGCACGCCTGGACGCTCGGCGGCACGGGGAACTACGGCCCCGGAGTGGGACTCTTGGACCTCAGACACCTGCAGCCTCCATCTTGGACAGCGCTTTTCGGCCGTCGTCGAGGAACCCGCGCACCGTATCGCGGGAATACCGGTGATCCAGGAGTTTCCCCAGAAACGCGGGCGGCACCGTGATGACGTGAGCACGGGCCAAGGCAGCCGCCTGAACGTCGAAGACCTGGCGAATACTTCCGACGATGATGCGGCTCGGGTATCCCCAGTACGCCAGCCACTCCGCGGTTGCGCGGATCACGGCGCTCGCGTCATGGCCTTCGTCGGAAATCCGGCCGGCGAACAAGCTCACGTACGTCGCGCCGACCTTCGCGGCCATGGCGGCCTGACCGAAAGACAGACACGCCGTCACGTTGACGCGGATTCCCTCGGTCTCGAGTGTTCGGACGACGCGCAGGCAGGGATTCCCAGACCGATCGATGACCGGGATCTTCACGACTATATTCTCCGCAATACCGGCCAGCGTTCGCCCCTGGCGCAGCATCTCATCGGGGTCGTCGGTCGTGACCTCCACGGACAGCGGAAGAGGGTGAATCAACTTTGCAATCTGGCGCGCGCCGAGCGTCAGATCATAGACGCCGTCGGCGAGCATGATGGAAGGATTGGTGGTGACTCCGTCCACCAACCCTTCGTCGAGCCAGCGCCCGATCTCCGACATGTTCGCGGAATCCAAGAAGATCTCCATGCCGCGTCTCGACCCATCATGGGGCATAATCAGCACCTCGCTTTCGGCGGCTCGATCGGTTGGGCATGCGAGTCGGCGTCTCCCCCGCATGAGCGGCCGGTGGCGTTCGGTTGCGGTACCGATACGTCCGAACGGGCCCTCGGTACCGGTCTCGCGGGTACTTGCAGCGAGACCGTACGGGTGTGCCGGATTGCCCGATACGTTTCGCGGGCCCGTTTCCGCTTCCTGCCTTCCCGGTACCACGACGCGGAAAAGGATCTCCCTCAGCGCCGCAGTACCTGTGTCCGCGTGATCTCGCCGCATCCTGCGAGCACGGTCGTCCCGGAAGCGCCGGGTCAACGATGATGCCACGACCGCAACGCCGCGTTCCGCCGGCAGACCTTGCCTGTTTGGCGGCGCTGGCATGCCTGCTCGTGCTGCCGTCGCTGGGCCGGGGAGACCTGATCGGGGGTGGCGAGCTCACTCACCACTTCTACCGGTTGCTGTTCGTTGCAAGACAGATACGATCCGGGCACCTGCCGTTGTGGAACCCGTATCTTGCGTCCGGCTACCCGGCAGTCGCCGATCTCCCGACGGGATTCTTCTATCCGCTGACGGTTCCACTGCTCGCCGTGCTTTCGGTGCACGATGCCATCAACACCGGGATTGTCGTGCATCTCGTGCTCGCCGGCGCATTCATGGACCTCTATCTCTTGGGCCTCGGGCTCACTCGTCCGGCGCGCCTGGTGGGGGCCGCAGTGTACATGCTCGCGGGCTACACGGGTACCCGCCTCATGGCCGGGGAGATCCAGCGGGTGGAAGTGTACGCATGGACGCCGTTTCTTTTCTATCTCATCGACGGGATCACCGATGGGCGCCGCCGGGCCGGCGCCGCGCTGGTCGGTGGCGTGGTCCTGGCATCGCAGTTCCTGGCCGGCGATCCCCAGACGTTTGTCTACTCCACGATGGCGGCCGCCGCGTACGCCGCCAGCCGGGCGTTGAAGGTTCGCGGGCAGGGCGGTGTGCGAGCCAGCGCGATTGTCGTGATCTTGTTGTTCATGTTCGGCATCGCCGCGCCCCTCGTCGCGGTACAGTATCTCCCGTCCTCGCAAGCCCTCGCCCTGGCGAACCGAAGCAGCCCCGAGCCGGACTTCCCCTTCATCGGATCGATCCCGCCGGTCGGGCTGGTCTCGTTTGTCGCGCCGTTGTTCTTCGGAAACGAGCATACGAATTGGGGCGAATCGCTCGAGCGTGAGTTCTACTTTCACTCCTCCACGCTGTACGTAGGCTTCTTCACGCTCGCGCTGATCGCGGCGGGTATCGTCACGCGTTGGGACCGCTGGCATGTCAGGTTTTTCGCCTTCTTCGGCCTCGGCGTACTCTGGATTGCGCTCGGCAAGTACGGGCTCGTCTACCGCGCCGTGCAGTACGTTCCGATTCTCCGCGATCTCAAGAACATCGAGGACATCAACGCCCTCGTACCGCTCAGTGCGGCCGTGCTCGCCGGCGTCGGCTTCGACGTGTTCCGGGCGCGTGATACCGCACCCGCACTGTGGCCGCGGACGTTCAAGATACTGCTTCGCTGTCTCGGCGCAGCCGTGGTTCTTGCGGCAGCGACGCTCGTGGCGCGCCGGGGGATCCTGAACGACGCGGCGGTCAGGGCCCGATTAGTACCTGCCGTGGAAGAGAGCGCCGCGTTCGCCTTTGTCATGTTGGGGATCAGCTTTGGACTGCTCCACCTCCGCGCCCGGTGGCCGACCGGCTCCGCCCGCACCGCCGCGGCCGCGGCGGCGTTCGTCATCGCGGATCTCCTCGGGTTTGCGCTGCCGCTCGTCAATACCGGCACCGACATGCGAAGCTCCGCCGCCGATGAGGCGGTGGAGCGCTACCTCGAGCGCGACCGGTCCGACTACCGCGTGTACGGGCTCGGAGATCGCGCCGTCGCCGCGGAGGTTCAAGAGGTGCAGGGTGAAGTGGGATTGCTCTCCGCACGGTACAGTGAGTACACGAACTTCATCCAAGGCTATCCTATCTGGAATTTCTCGAACCGCCCGGCGGGCCCGCACGGCGTCCTGCTCCGAGGCCACTTCGACTCGCCGCTCATCAGCTTGCTGAACGTGAAGTACGTCGTCGATCGGTCGGGAATGCTCCCGCCGCTTGCGGCGCCGTGGTTACCGACCGAGGTCGCCCCGGGCGTCACGGTATACCGGAATACCGCGGTGGTTCCCCGCGCGATCCGCTCGGAGAGCTATCGCGTGCTGACGGATCGTCTGGAGATTCTGCGGACCTTGAGCCGGCCGGGTTATGATCCGCGCCGCTATGTCATACTGGAGCAGCAGCCGACGGCCGGCCCAACGCTCCGCCGCGCCACGCAGCCCCCCGACCCGGCGTCCCGCGTCGCGATTACCTCCTATCGTCCCGACGGTGTGGTACTCCACGTGGTGTTTGGGAGCGCCGGGTTCCTCGTGCTCAACGACCTCTACTACCCTGCGTGGAACGCATCCGTCGATGGGCGTTCAACGCCGGTCTATCGGGCCAACTACCTGTTCCGCGCGGTCTTCGTACCGGCCGGCACGCACACCGTCATCTTTGCGTATCACGACCGCCGGTTGGTCATAGGCGGTCTCGTGAGCGGCAGCACGCTCTTGGTCGGCATTCTGGTGTGGTGTGTGGACCGGCAGAGGGAACGCGCCCGCACGCGCGGATCGTCCGGGCAGACTCCGCGCGTTCCGGCCGGCGGCGTGTGAAGGAGAACGTCACCCGTCCCGGGCGACGCGATCACGGGCTGCACGAGGCCCGGCCCCGACCCAAAACAGGACGACGATCATCACCACGTACAACTTCAACATGAGGGCGTAGTCCGCGAACGCGTTGAACTGCACAAACGTGAGCACAAAAAACGTGTAGAGGACCACCCCGGAGATCGACGGCGCCGCGCGTCCGATGCACCACGCATAACAGACGCGGCTCAGCATGCCTTCAGCCCACATGCCGGCCAGAACGCCGCCGAGCCAGAAATCCTGATACATCTCTCCCAGACGGGTCGGTCCCACCGATGTGATCGTGTCGGCGGGCTGGATGAGGCCGTAGCGGTGGGCAAACTCGACCCCGCCCACCTCCGAAACGGGCTTCTGCATCACGAATCGCGGCGGCGCCAACGACACGACGAATGCTTCGAGGCTCCGTCCCAGATCGAATGGCCACGGCGACGGCGTCCAGCGCACGATCGCGGACACGATGCCGACCATGTTGAGCCGCTCCACCACCGTGCGGAACGACGCAACGGCGTATCCGACACCGGAGAGGCTCCCAAGTTGCGTCATCGCCGCCTCCGCGGCCCGGCGGAGGGTCTGGACCGACGTGAATGAAGGGTGCGCGTTGTTGATGTCGACGCTCTCCGAAACGGCCATGCGGTAGGCGTTCTCGGCGGGGAACACGAACAACCCAACCACAAGGACGAGCGCGACGAGCGTCGACCAGCGAACGCGGCCGAGCACGTAGTATGCGCCGATCAAGGGAATGGCGAGCGCCATCAGCAACGGCTGCCGCGTCCCGGTCGGAACGGTATACGCCAATTCCAGCACCAAGAGGGCCAGAAAGGCGGCCCGCCAACCGGACGACGACCGCCCCCGCCGGACGTCCGCGAAGTATCGGGCGGCGGCGCAGGCCAGCGCAACGAGCGCGAACTGGCCCACCCATGCCACGGCCGTTGAAAACTGCAGGCCCACCTGGGTCCGGAAGCCGTGCAGATAGCCTCCGCGCACGATCACGAGCAGCTGAGCGGCCCACCCTGCCAGGGCCAGTCCTCCGACCACGACCATCGCACGTTGAGTGTCCCACCGCCGCGGCAGTGACGGCAACGCCGAGGCGATTCTGGCTCCCGGCCCCAGATAGTAACCGAGGAACCATGCGCCAAGACCTAGGGCGGCGACCGCGAGCGTGATCGGGAACCACGCAACGGACCGGCTCGCATCAAACTCCTGTCCGAATGCGAGCTCCATCACGGCGGCGAGCGGGTATCCGATGAAGAAGAACAATCCTAGCAACACGGGCGGCTCGAAGATGTCGACCCGTCCCCGTGCCAATCCGATGGCGACGGGCAGGAACGTCAGCGCAGCGGTGACCGCGGCCGTCAGCCAGAGAGCAATCTCGGATGGTTCGGTCACGGCGCCGTATACGAGTGCGAGCGCGGCGCAAGACACGACCGAGGCAAGGACGCCGATCCTGCCCAGGGCGACCCGCGAGCTACGGAGCGCGTTACCCGCGGGGTCCACGCACGGCCTCGCTTACCAGGGCGCCCGTCACGCCGAAAATGACCCCGGCCACGATGCCGAAGAGAATGTACAACGATCGGCCGGGGCTCACGGGAGCGTTTGGGACGCCGGCCGGGATCACGAGCCGGGCCCGCACCGCGCCTGGAGCACCGAGCAAGTGCAGCAGCATGAGTCGAGCCTGCAGGTCCCGGTACACCATGCTGGCCGCCTGATAACGAAGCGGCGCCAACGCGTCAGGAGCGGTGGTCCTCCGCGCCGCGTCCTGCTCGGCGACCACCAGCGCCCGGGCTCGTCCGATCAACTCCTGCACGCCATCCGCCATGGAGGGAAGCTCAGCTTGAATGACCTCCACCGCCCGCGCATTGAGCACGCTTGCCGCGGCGTTGGCCAGCCGTTGCGCACGGTCGGGGGAAAACGAAGCCACCGCGGTCTCGAACGTGTCGGTGCCGCCGGCCGCCGTCACGCCGATGCTGGCCTGCAACTGACCCGTCGTCAGGCGCCCGCGGAGACCGGCGCTGTCGATGATCCTCGCCAGCACGTCGACCTGCCCGAGCCACGCCTGGAGGACCGATACATCGAGCGACGGGATGTCGGCGCTCCCGTAGGTATTGGGCACCTGTACACGAAACAGCGCGACCGCTCTATAGAGTGGCGGCGAGGTGACCCCGAGCAACACTGCGCCGAGCACGCACACAATGAAAATTACCGCGGCGGTCTTGACGTTGCGCGCGAGAACGCGCCAGAATTCAGCGGCGGTCATGAGCGTCTCCGCTCCGCGAGCGGCCGTCGGGGTGGTCTCATCGGACTTGTCGGGCATGAACCTCAACTCCCCTTCGATACCAGGACGTCGTATAGGCGGTCACCTGGACAGCGCGGCGCACGGCGAGGTAGAGAACATGGCGCCAGCAACAAAGTTTCGAGAATAGGCTGGCAACGCACGGGAGGGGAAGTTCTCCGCCCGCCAGAATAGTCCTCGCGCGATGTCGTTGCCGATAGGCACGCAGACCGCCGGCAGTGCTCACCGCGTTCTGCTCGTCGATACGACCCAATACGAACCCACGACTCCACTGTTTCTCGACGCCCTGCGTGAGGGCAATGCCCCGTACCGGTTTCTCGACGAGGGTCCGTTCCTGCGGCCGCTCGACCGCTCCATCGTGCACAAAATCGCGTACCGGTTGGCGGGTCGGCGTCCGCTCACCGCCGCGGCGCTGAATCGCGCCCTGATCGCCGCGTCCGCCGCATTCCGGCCGACGGTCGTCGTTGTCGTGAAGGGAGCCTACGTGCGCCCGCGCACGCTGGAGCGGGTGAAGGAGACCACCGGCGCCCTGCTGATCAACTACGCAACCGATGATCCCTTCAATCCTGTGCATACCACCCGGGATTTGCTGCGGGGCATTCCGCACTACGATCTCTACGCGTGCACTAAACGGGCGATCATGGCGGACGTCCGGCAAGCCGGGTGCCCGCACGCCGAGTTCGTGCCCTTTGGCTACAAGCCATCGGTGCACTTTCCGGAAGCTCCCTCCGGCCCCGAGGAAGCGGCGCAGTTCGCGAGCGACGTCGTATTCATCGGCGGGCTCGACGCCGATCGCGTCCCCTACGTCGACGCGTTGCTGAGCATTCCCGGCATCTCCATCGCGCTGTATGGCGGATACTGGCAGCGCCTGGCGCGAACCCGGCCGTTTGCGAGGGGTTTTGCGGTGGGCCGCAGTTACCGGCTCGCCCTCGGCGGGGCCAAGATCTGCCTGTGTCTGGTCCGGCGGGCCAACCGTGACGGCCACGTCATGCGGACGTTCGAGATTCCGGCGTGCGGTGGCTTCATGCTTGCCGAGCGCACGGACGACCACGTGCAGCTGTTTCGGGAAGGGCGCGAGGCGGCGTTCTTCGGCTCTCCCGCCGAACTCGCGGACAAAATTCGATATTATCTGGCGCACGACACGGAACGGCAGGCCATCGCGCGCGCGGGAATGGAGTACGTCCGCGCGCACCACCACACGTACACCGACCGGCTCCGCGAAATGTTGGAACACCTGGGCCGGGCCAAGCCGGCGCCCGATGTGTCACCGAGCGCCGACTGATGGACGCTGCGCCGTCGCGATGACGGCTGCAACTTCGGCGCGAAGGCGGTCCACCGTGAATCGCTCGGCGACCCAACGGCGGCCGGCTTCGCCCATGCGTTGCCGGAGTTGCCGGTCCTGGGCCAGGCGTGCGATCGCCCCTACCAACGCGCGCCGGTCGCGGCCATCCACGACGACGCCTGTCGTGCCGTCCAACACAGCTTCGGGCGCGCCGCCCCCGGCGCCCGCGATGACCGGGCGGCCGAACGCGGCCGCCTCGAGATAGACGATCCCAAATCCCTCGCCCGTCCAGCCATCGGGGCGCAGTTCCGCCACGGATGGCATGACAAAGATGTCGCTGTCGCGATACCAGGACGCCAGCTCCTCGGCCGGCACTCTGCCCGCGAACAAGACCAGATCCGACACGTGCCGGTCGCGAGCCATCGACTCAAGGCGGGGGCGGTCATCGCCGTCGCCTACGATGACGTACCGCATCGGGCCTGCCGCCGCGGCGGCATCAGGAAGCGCGTCAATCACGGCGTCGCACCCTTTATACCGCTCCTGGGCCGACAGCCGCGCCACCGTCAGGAGCGTCACGGCATCCGGGCTGCGTACGGCACCGTCCTGCACGCGGGCCCGCTGGAGCAATACCGGATCGACCGCGGGATGAATCACGCTGACCCGAGCCTCGGAGACATGATGCTCGCGGACCACCGCGCGCGCCGTGAAGCGGCTCACGGCCACCACGCGCGCGGCCCGCTGAAGCGCCACGCGTCGCCTCGGACCAAGGGCGCCCCATACGTCGATACCGTGCACTAACACCATGTACGGTGTCCCCACCAAGCGGCGCAGGACCTGCGCGACCGGAGCGGTGGCGACGTGGCCGCACAGTACAAGATCGTAGCCGCGGCCGCGGCGGAGCGCGTCGGCCACGAAGCGCATCTGCGACGGCACCGTCGAGCGCGCCGCCACGTGCCCAAGGTATCGCACCGGGGAATCGTGCCCGGAGACGTCGCCTTCGAGAAACGAAAGGACCTCGACGTCCGCTCCGGAAGCGGCGATCGCTTCCGCGAACGTACGGGTGTACGCCTCCGCGCCACCGAGCCCGAAGTACTTCGTAGCAAGTACTAGAAGGCGCATGCGAACGACGCCCCGCCGGCGAATTCGCGGGCCGGCATTAGACGGCGAAGAATTCGGGGAAATCCGTCACGCGATCAGCGCGCGGCGGCCGCCGACGACACCGATCCATCGAGCGAGCACGACCACCGCCCACAGACGCGACCAGTGACTCTGTCCGCGCTCCACGCGGTCTCGGAGGCGGACAACGGCGGCAGGCTGAAAGAGACCGGCACCGTCGCTCAGAACGCCGTCGACGCGCTCGCGGAGCGGCCCCCGCAGCCACTCGCCGATCGGAAACGTAAACCCGCGCTTCGACCGCCCCACTTCCGGCGGCAGCTGGTCGCCGAGCGCGCGCAACAGCAGCCACTTCGGCGGATGTCCATTTACGCGCAGGCGGCCTGGGAGCCGCGCTGCAAATTCCACAAGGGGGTGATCCAGAAATGGAACGCGGACCTCCAAACTGTGCGCCATGCTCATCACGTCCGTGTCCCGCAGGAGCTGGTTGTGCATGTAGCCTCGCAACTCGAGCACGCTCGTCGCTGCCACCGGATCGTCCGGCACGTCGGCGGCGAGCGCCCCGATTGCCGCGGCGGCATCGAATTGCTCGCACGCCTCGTGGATCGGCCCGGGACGCAGCAGATCCGTCACCTCGCCCCGGCTGAGAAGGCCG
>JAJPJL010000017.1 GCA_021324255.1 Bacillota bacterium | reverse complement strand
CTGAGCGCGCAGGGGGTGCCGTCCGTCGTGATCATCAACGCCGGCGTGATCCTCAACATCACCCCGCGCGTGAACCGCGACGGCAACATCACCGTGGACCTGCATCCCGAGGTCAGCTCCATCGCCACGCCGCCGTCGAACGGCGTGCCGCCGACGATCAACACCCGGTTCGCGACGACGTCGCTCACGGTCAAGGACGGGTCGTCGATCATCCTGGCCGGCCTGATCCAGAAGAACGAGACGACGGCGACCGTCAAGATCCCGATCCTCGGGGACATCCCGATCCTCGGCTGGCTGTTCAAGGAGCAGAACACGACGCGCGACGACAACGAGGTGGTGTTCATCATCACCCCGCACATCCTGCCCAAGGTGGGCGCATGAGCCCGCGCGGCGGAGTTTGGGTCGCGGCGTGCGCGGCCGCCGCCGTCCTGATCGGGACGGCGGCGGCCGGCGGGGCTGTCCCGCCGTACGCCGACACGACGGTCCATCCCACCGAGGCCGAGTTTCAGCAGTTCATCGCCCCCTACCAGCAGGCCATCGCCGCATCCTCGCAGGACGCGGATGCGTACTACTGGCTCGGGATCGCGTACTGGCAGGCTTCGTCCCTGGCGCGCCAGGGCCTGATTCCCTACGGCGCGGATTACCTGCCGCGGGCCATCGAGGCGCTCGAGCGGACCGTCACGCTCGACCCGGGGCGGCTCGGCGCCTGGCTCGTGCTCCAGGAGGCCTACGCGACCGCCGGGAAATACGACGAGGCGTTTGGCGCCGCGGAGAAGCTCGCGGCGCTGAGCACGGATATCTCTCTCTACTCGCGCGGCATGCCGCCGGCCCCGCGGCGCGGCGGGCCGGTGACGGTCGCACCGCCCGCGCGGACGGTGACGGCGGTGCCCGCGCCCAGCCCGGCGTTCCGGGCGGGCGACTACACGTACGCCGGCGATCCGGCCACGAAGAAGCTGTACCCGCTGTCGTGCCCGCGCCTGCCGTCCATGGCGCACGTCGCGATCTTCCTGAACAAGTGGGACGCCGTGTCCCAGGGCTACACGGTGGCGCCCTGTCCGTGAGCGATACGGCGCCGGGATCGCGCGCGCGCCGGGCGACTGGCTTCGACGTCCAGCGCAGCGCACGGTAGCGATGGCGCCGGCCATCCTGTGGATCGGGACGTTCTGCGTCGGCGCCGTGGTGGGCAGCTTCGCCAGCGTCTGCATCAGCCGGCTCCCGCGGCGCGAGTCCGTCGTCTGGCCGGGATCGCGCTGCCCGCGGTGCGGCGCGCCGATCCGATGGTATGACAATATCCCCATCCTGAGCTTCGTCGCGCTGCGCGGCCGGTGCCGCCACTGCGGCGCGGCGATCAGCGCGCGCTACCCGCTCCTCGAGGTCCTGATGGGCGTGCTCTTCCTCCAGACCGTGGCGCTCTTTGGCCCCGGAGTCCAGGCGCTCCGCGCGCTCGTGCTGGAGACGTTGCTCGTCATCGTGTTCTTCATCGACCTCGACCACCGCATCATTCCCAATGCCGTGACCTACCCCGGGGTGGCGTTCGGGATCCTCAGCGCCGCGCCGGGGGGCTGGGGCGCCGTGGCCGCCTCGGGGTTGACGGCCCTGGCGCTCGGCGGCGTCCTGCTGCTCGTCAGCCTCGTCGGGTCGGCGATGGCCGGGGCGGAGGCCATGGGTCTGGGGGACGTCAAGCTGGCCGCAATGATCGGCGCGTTTCTCGGGTGGCCGCTCGGCGCGGTCGCGATCATGCTCGGGATCTTTGTGGGCGGCGTCGTCGGCATCGTGCTCCTCGTGACGCGGACGCGCGGGCGCCGGGACTACGTCCCGTTTGGTCCGATGCTCGCCGGCGGAGCGCTGCTCGCGCTGTGGTGGGGGCCGAGCATCGTGCATTGGTATGTGAGCCGGGTGACAGGCTGACGTGAGCGGCCGGTCTCGCGGGGTAACGGGGCTCCTGGTAGTGCTCCTGGCAGCCGCGGCGGTGGGCGGGCTGCCGGTCCAGGGCCACGCAGCCGATCCGTGGACGCTCATGGCGCAGGGCCAGGCGCTCTACCAGGCCGGCCGCCTGGGGGAGGCGTGGACCGCGTTTGCGCAGGCCGCGGCAGAGGCGCCGGGCTCCGCGCGGCCGGCGCTGTGGCTCGGCGCCGTGGCGGTCGCACGCGGCGATCGCGCCGCCGCGGTGGCATGGTTCAGCGAATCGCTGCGCCGGCACCCCTCGCTGCCCGAGCAGAGCTGCGCGATGGCCTGGCTCCGCCAGTTGGGCCTCGCCGTGGCCCGCCCGCGCTGGCACCTCCAGACGCCGGCGGAGTACGCGGTCTTCGTCCACGCGGTGAATCACTCGCTGTCCCCGGGCCAGTCGGAGTGGCTCGGGTCGACCCTCATCGCGGCCGCCCAGCGCTACGGCATCGATCCGCGCCTGGTCGCGTCGGTCGTCTTCATCGAGAGCCGGTTCAACCACCAGTCGGTGTCCTCCGCGGGGGCCGAAGGCTTGGGCCAGCTCATGCCGGAGACGGCCGTGGGCCTCGGCGTGGACCCGCGTAACCCGCTTCAAAACCTGCTCGGCACGGCCTGGCTGCTGAGGCTCAACCTGGACGAATTCCATAGCCTGCCGCTTGCGCTCGCGGCGTACAATGCGGGCAGCGGCGCCGTACGCCGCTGGGGCGGCATCCCGCCGTACGCCGAGACGCAGTGGTACGTCTGGGCGGTCCTCTGGGTCTACGACGGGCTGCGCGCGTAGCTCCCGCGCGGCCGTTGACCTCCCCGAGCCACTCCGTGTCTTTCTCCGGTTTCTAGGTTCGTGGTAGGATAGCGCCTGACAGACCGGAGGGGACGGTCATGGCGATTACCCTGACGCTCGCGCACGCGGTCACGGATGAAGAGCTCCTCGTCCTGTCGGAGCGCAACCCGGGTTACGAGTTCGAGCGCACCGCGGCCGGCGATCTCGTTGTGACCCCTACCGGCACCGAGTCCGCGTACCGTGAGGGCCTGCTCTTCCTCCAGTTGGGCGCGTGGGCCACGAGCGATGGACATGGACGCGCCTTCCCCGCGGGCGCCGGGTTTCAGTTGCCCAACGGGTTCCTGTACGCGCCGGACGCTAGCTGGGTACGGTCTGACCGATGGGAGGCGGTGCCGAAGGAGCAACGCAGGACGTTTGCGCGGCTATGCCCGGACGTCGTGTTCGAGATCCGCTCGGAGAGCCAATCTCTACGCGAGCTCCGCGACAAGGCCCGCGTATACGTCGCGGCGGGCGCCGCGCTCGTGGTCCTGATCGACCCCTACGAGCGGATCGTGGAGATGCTACTGCCCGGGAGCGCGGCCCTGGTGCAGGCCTCGCCTGCGACCGTCTCCCTCGATCCGGAACTCCCCGGGTTCATCCTGGATCTCGCGCCGATCTTCGCGAGCTAGCTCCTCCGGCTCGCCCCGCCTCGCTGACGCTGTCGGCCGCTACCTGTCGAGATAGCCGACGACGCGCGGCGGTCGCGCCGGTTCCGGTCCCGTCAGTCGGCCCGGGCATCCGCGTCCACGACGACCGCGGGCGGTGCTCCGGATACCCGGGACTCCGTGTGGGCCCCGCGCCGGCCGCGCGCGCCCGGGCCCCGCATCGCGAGCACCCGCTGGCAGGCCACGGCACAACCGACGACGCCGCCGAGCCAGGCGAGGAGGAGGGGGCCTACGAAGATCAGCACCGTGCAGCACGCGGCCAGCGAAACGGCCGCGACCCACCGCAGCCGGCCGCGCAAGAGACGGACGGCCGCCGCCATCGACAGCACGTAGGTGGCGATGAACGAGGACGTGGAGAGGGGCAGGAGATCCGCGATCCCCCAGTGCCGCGTGTAGGCCAGGGCCGCGGCGGTCAGGCACAGGATGCTCATGATGCCAAGCGCCCGGCGGGGCGTGCCGGATGGCGACACCTCCCCGAGCCAGCGCGGGAGTTGCCCGCGCCGCGCGAGCGCGGAGGCGAGGCGGCTGATCCCCGCCGCGTATGCGTTGATCGGCGCAAACGAGAGCACGAAGCCCGCGAGGCCGATCGCGAAGGCGGCCGACCGCCCAAAAGTGCCGGCCGCCATGCGCACCAGCGGAGCGTTGGCCGCGAGGCCGGGGCCGTATGCGCGCGTGCCGACGGTGGCGACGGCCAGCGCGAGGTAGAGCACTCCCACGACGGCGACGGCGAGCAGGCTGGCGCGCCGGATGTCGCGCGGGCGCTGAAATTCCGCCGACAGCGGCGTGATCGCCTCCCAGCCGACGAACGCCCAGAACAGCTGCACGGCCGCCAGGCCGACGGCGGCGGCTCCGTGGGGCGCGAACGGATGAAACGCCGCCGCGTCGACGTGCCCGAGGGCCCGCGCGGCGATGAGCGCGATGCCCGCGGTGATCGCACCGAGGGAAATGAGCTGCGCGCCCGTGCTCACGCGCAGCCCGACCGCGTTCAGGAGAAAGGCGAGGGCCACGAGCCCGTACCCGAGCGCGAACGCCGCGTCACGGCCGCCGCCGATGAGGCTCGCGCCGTAGTTCCCGGCGATCAGGGCGGGGATGACGTAGCCGGTCGGCACCTGCCACAGATACAGCCATCCCGCCACCGCGCCCCACGCCGGGCCGAAGGCGCGCTCGATGGCCCCGGAGAATCCCGCGGTGTCGGGCCGCTGCTGCGAGAGCGCCGCGTACGTGAGCGCCATCGGATACGAGGTCCCGATCAGCGCCAGCCAGGCCAGGATCGAGGCGGGCCCGGCCGTGCCGGCGGCGATCGCGGGCAGCGCTAAGATACCGGTCCCGAGCACGGCGCCGGCGTACAGCGCCACCCCGCGGGCGAGCGAGACGGAGGGAACGGCTGCGGCGCCCATGGCCCACGTTTACACCCGCTGAGTGGTCGGTCACAATAGCCACTTGCCCCCAGCTTGATATGACCAGTATGATGGAGCCGTGACGCGCACCGCCTCGGGGGTCCTCGCGGTCCCGCCGGTCGCGCGGCGCGCGGGCGCGCCGCTTTACCGGCAGATCTACGAGGGCTACCGCGAGGCGATCCTGGAGCGCCGCCTGCGGCCGGGACAGCGCCTCCCGTCCACCCGGGCGCTCGCCGCGGAGCTCGGGATCTCCCGCATTCCCGTGCTCAACGCGTTCGAGCAGTTGCTCGCGGAGGGCTACTTCGAGAGCCGGGTAGGGGCCGGCACCTTCGTCGCGCGGTCGCTGCCGGACCGGGCCGCGCCCGCGGCCCCCGGCGCCCCGCGCGCGTCCGATCGTCCCGGGCCTCGCCGCGTGGCGCGCACGGCGGTGCCGGTGCCGGCGCGCCCGGCCCCGTGGCTCGGCGGATGGGGGCCGTTTCGCGTGAGCGAACCCGCGGTGGACCACTTTCCGTTTCCGCTGTGGGCGCGCCTCGTCGCCCGGTACGCGCGCGCCCCGAACCCCGATCTCCTCAACTACCACGATCCGATGGGGCACCGGCCGTTCCGCGAGGCGGTCGCGGAGTACCTGCGCGCGGCGCGGGCGCTCCGGTGCGACGCCGGCCAGATCATGGTCGTGAGCGGCTCGCAGCAGGCGCTGGCGATCACGGCGCGCGTCCTCCTCGATCCGGGCAGCGCCGTCTGGATCGAGGATCCGGGCTACGGCGGCGCGCGCGACGCGCTCCGGATGGCGGGCGCCGATCTGGTGCCGGTGCCGGTCGACGACGGCGGCCTGGACGTCGGAACCGGCGCGGCTCGCTGTGCCCGCGCGCGCGCCGTGTACGTCACACCCTCACACCAGTACCCGCTCGGCGTCACGATGACGGCGTCCCGCCGGCTGCAGCTCCTGGACTGGGCGCGGTCACGGGGCGCCTGGATCATCGAGGACGACTACGACAGCGAGTACCGGTACGAGAGCCAGCCGATCACCGCGCTGCAGGGCCTCGATCGCGACGGGCGGGTGATCTACATCGGCACGCTCAGCAAGGTCTTGTTCCCGGCGCTGCGCATCGGGTACCTCGTGATCCCGCCCGACCTGGTGCCCAGGTTTGCCGCGGTGCGCGAAGCCACGGATCTCTTTCCGCCCACGCTCCCGCAGGCCGTGCTCGCCGAGTTCATCGGCGCGGGGCACTTCGCGCGCCACGTGCGGCGGATGCGCGCGCTCTATCGCGAGCGGCGGAGCGCGCTCGTCGATGCGATCGCGCAAGAGTTCCGCGGCGCGCTGCGCGTGCTGGGGGCCGAGGCCGGCATCCACCTCGTGGTGACGCTGCCCCGCGGCTGCCGGGACCGGGCGGTCGCCGCGCGCGCCGCCCACGAGGGGGTGTGGGCGATGCCGCTCTCGCGGTGCTACGCCGGCGGCGCGTCGCGACAGGGCCTGGTGCTGGGGTACGGCGGCGCCGGCGCCGATGTGATCCCCGCGGCGGTGCGCCGGCTCCGCCGGATCGTCCGCGGCTGACCCGGCCGATGCGCGACGCGTCAGCCGACGAAGCCGGCCCGGAGCACGGTCCAGGGGCTTGGCATCTCGCCGACCGGCACCTCGATGAGCGCGGGGCGCGGCGCCCTCAGGACGTCCTGGAGCGCCGATCGTAGGCCGTCCGGGTCGCGGACGCGCCGCCCCTCCACGCCGAACGACTCGGCCAGGGCGACGAAATCCGGATTGCGCAGGTCGGACGCGATCGTGCGGCCGCCGAAATCCTCGCGCTGGATGCGCCTGACGTTGCCGTAGGCGTTGTCGTTGAAGACGACGGCCGCGACGTTGAGGCCGTGGCGGACCGCCGTGGCGAGCTCTTGCACATTGTACAAAAAGCCGCCGTCGCCGCTGACCGACACCACCGGCCGCGCGAGATCGCCGGCCTGCGCGCCCATCGCCGTCGGATACGCCGCGCCGAGCGTGCCCTGGTACCCGGACGTCAGAAACGTCCGCGGCTCGTACACGGGGAAGCAGAAATACGACAGGTAGCCGACCTGCGTGATGTCCGTGACGAGGATCCCGTGGTCCGGCAGCGCGGCGCGGATGGCGCGCATGTACGCGCCCTGCGGTTCCAGCACGGCGACCCGCTCGGCCACCTGCCGCCGGGCGGCGCGGCACTCCTCCCGGCGCGACGCCCGCGCGCGATTGTGCCGTGGCACCAGGTCCAGCAGCGCCTGGAGGGCCTCGGCGGCGTCGGCGACGATGCCGATCGCGGGCGGGTAGTTGCGCCCGATCTCGTCCGGGTCGATGTCGACCTGGATGACGGTCTGGTGCGCCTTGGGGCCCCACGCGGCGCCGCTCGCCTGCAGGAAGCGGGTGCCGACGGCGAGCACGACATCGGACGTGGGCAGGAGGTCCGGCGCGGCGAGCAGGGTCTCGGCGAGGTCGTGCCGGTCGGAGATCGCGCCCCGGCCGTTGTGCGTCATGACGACCGGCGCCTCGAGCATCTCCGCCACGAGGCGCAGCGGCTCCGATGCCCCGGCGCGGAGAATGCCGCCGCCGGCGAAGATGATGGGCCGCTCGGCGGCCCCCAGGGCCTGTGCGGCCCGGGCGAGGAGATCCGGGTCGCCCGGTTGGGCCGGCCGCTCGATGCGCGGGGCGGGGGCGACGTCGTCGGTCGCCTGCAGCACGTCGGGCGGGACTTCGATCGCCACGGGGCGCGGCCGGCCGCAATACAGCTGGCGAAACGCTTCGCCCACCACGCCGGGAATCGCCGCCGGGGTCATCGCCGCCGCCGCCCACTTCGTCACGGCACGCACCACGCCGAGCTGGTCCTTGATCTCGTGCAGAAACCCGCGGCCCGCTCCGATCTGCGGGGAGGGGATCTGGCCGGTGAGGCACAGGACCGGTGACGAGCACGCGTACGCCGTGGAGAGGCCCGCCATGGCGTTGAGCAGTCCCGGCCCCGGGACCGTGAGACACACGCCGACCCGGCCGGTCGTCCGTGCGTAGCCGTCCGCCATGTAGGAGACCGCTTGCTCGTGGCGCGTGTGGTACACTCGAAGGGCGTCGCGCTCGTCGTACAGCGCGTCAAACAGCCAGTCGAGTTGGACGCCCGGTAGACCAAACACCAGGTCCACGCCCTGCGTTCGCAGCGCCTGCACCAGCGCCTGCCCGCCGGTCTGCGCGACCACCGGGGCACGTCCACGGGTTTCTGCGAGGGACAAGCGAGGCCACCTCCCGGGCGCCGCGTCGATGCCGGATCCGCGCTTCGAGGCCGATTGTATCGCTCCCCTGCCGCGGCGGCAACCCGGCGGCGCGCGGCGTTCGTCTGAGCGCGGGCCGGCGCGCGCCGTCATTCGTCCGGTCCGTTCTCGCCGCACGGCGCGTTCCGGGAGCGAGGGGTGGGAAAAACATGGTGAGTCCAGCCGGGTAGGGTCCTGATTCGATGCACGCGATTACCACGATCCGGGAAGCGCACGCCGTCGCGCGGCCCGCGGCGCGCTCCGCGGCCGCCGCGAGCCTCGTGGCCTGGCGCGTCCTCCTCGGCGCCGCGTGTGTCGCGATCCTGCTCGCCACGCCGCTGCCGCAGGTCGACAGCGACACCGCGCTCTTCGGCAAGACCGCGCTCAACATCCTCAGCACCGGCGACTGGGTGACCCTGCACTACCCGGTGCATCCCGAGGTGATCGTCGAAAAGCCTCCGCTCACGTTCTGGATCATGGCGATCTCGCTGTGGCTCGGCGGCGCAACCGACGCGGCGCTGCGCCTCTGGCACCTGCTCGCGACCCTCGCGCTGCTCCTGGTCGTGTACCGCATCGCCCGGCTGGACCTGGACGAAGAGCCGGCCCTGCTCGCGGCGCTGTGCATGGCTACGTTCCAGCAGGTGTTTTACTACTCGATGGCGCCGCAGCACGACGTCCCGGTCACGTTGTTCCTCTCGCTCGCGCTCTACGCGTACCTGCGGTACCGGCGGAGCGCAACGGCCGTCTGGGCGGCCTCGGCCGGGTTCTGGACGGGGCTCGCGGTCCTGACCAAGGGCGTCCTGTTTTTGCCGGCCTTCGCCGGCATCGCGCTCATCGACGCGGTGCTCGCCCGACGCTCGGGGCACCGGCCCGGCTTCCGATTCCGCCACCTCGCCACGGGCGCCGGGGTCTGCATCCTCGTCGCCGCTCCGTGGTACGTCGCCGAGGCGGTGCGCCTCGGGTCGCCGTTCGTGAGCACGCTGCTCCTGACGAGCGACAGCATCGGACGATTGCAGCATCGCTTCCTCGGTCCCGGCTTGGTCCCGCTCCACGACGTGGTATCGCAGACGCTCGCCTATATCCCGATGCTCATGGTGGGCATGCTGCCGTGGACGGGGCTGCTGCCGGCGGCGCTTGCGGAGGGATGGCGAGGGATCCGCGGAGGATCCGGCGTCGTGCGGCTGTCCGCCGTTTGGTTCGTGCTGATCTTTGCCGTGGTCTCCCTGTCGCAGGGCGACCGTATCATCCGGTACCTGTACCCCTGTTATCCGCCGCTTGCGATCCTGGCGGGCCGGTCGCTGGCCGAGGCGCTCCATGGGCGGGGGCATCTCAGGACCGCGAGCGTACTATCGCTGCTGCTCGGGCTGCCGATGATGATCGCCGCGGTATGGCTGGTGTGGCGATCGCCCGATCCCGCGGTGACGTACTATCTGCCGATCCTGTTTCCGACCCTCGCGCTGTTTTCGGCGACCATCATGGCGTTTGCATGGCTGGCGGTATGCGGACGGGTGCGGCACGCGATCGTGTGCACGGCGGTGGGCGCCCTCGTGGCGTATGCCACGGGCTACGCCATGCTGTGGCAGCGCTGGGAGCAGCTGTGGCCGTGGCGCGCGATCGCCGCCGCGGCAAATCGCGCGTCCGACGCCGGCCAACCGGTGATGATGCTGGGCCTCCATCCCGCCGAGACGAACTTCGCGGCGTTTTGGCTCCGGCAGCCGGTGCGGGAGGTCGACCCGGCGACCCTGGCTGCCGCGTGGCGCCGCGGGCGGGCGGTGGCGCTGCTGGCTCCGGACGCGCCGGCCGACCTCAGGCAGCGCCTGCGGCCGAGGATCCTGGTGCGCACCCCGCTGGGTTGGGAGCTCGTGACCAACCGCTGACGCGGACTTCGACGCCCGGCGGCTAGCGAGTGCTGGCTACCTCGACGCGGACCTCGGTCGCGACCGCGACCGTACGGTACAACGGTCAGCGGGCGCGCCACACCTCGACGAGTTGATCGGCCGTCTCCCGCGACACACCCTGAAACTCAAACAAGACGTCGACGGCGGCGAACCGGTGCGGGTCGGGCTGCGCCTGATGGCCCGAGATCGTCACCGCGAGGCCGGGGAGGGCCACGCCGGTGTCCCGCGCATGCTTTTCGATCAGCGTCACGCCGCAGGACGCGATCGCGCCGAGAAACGCTTCGGTGTTCGTCAGTCCCTCGCCCGGTCCGGAAGACGAGTCCAGGACGAACCGATGCATGCGGGCGGTGTTCAGCGCAACGCCGGGCCGGCCGACCGAGTCGCTTCGCACGGTGGTCGTCTTCGTGGTGCCGCTCATGCCGTGACTCCGTTCGATACGACGTCAGTGGCGAGTTCGCGCCGCCTGCGGTGATCCCTTCCACAACCGGTGATGCCGGGTCCGGCGCCGGGGGCATGGGCGAGCGGGGGTGGGACACTGGAGGACCCGTGGACGAACCCCGCCGCCCCACGATGCCCGACAACGGCCGGGTATCCACCGGGATCCGACATCGAACGGATGGTTGGTCCAGGGCAGCATGCGTGGACATTTCCCGACACCCCGCCCCACATCGACTAGAATGTGCTCCGTCCGGGGAGCCCTCGCGGGCGCGATCGCTTGGGCGGCGGTGTGTTCGTGTTTCAGAGGCTCGGCGGGTGGAAAAGATGTGGATACGGTAAGCTCCCTAAAGCTACGCACGCCGGTCTCCACGGCCTCGCGCACCACCCGGGGGTCCGCGCGACGTTTTCACGAGTCTCGAACCATGGGTCCAGGCGCACTGCGCACCGGGCATGATCGTCAAACTGCCCGGTTCCGGCACTTTCTATGGAAGCACGGTCACCGCGATGCCGATACGCTGGAAGCGGGAATACGTTCGCTCGCCGTAGCGTCAACAGCAGAAGGAGGAGATACCGTATGGCCAGCCCATCTGTGGTGCCGGATATTCGGCGGATTCACCGGCAGCTCCGCCGGCTGAACAGCGGCTACACCGGCGCGGACAACAAGGTCGAAGTGCAGCAGTCCATCACGATCAAATGGCACGAGCTGCAGACGCTGCACGAACTGCTCTCCGCCGACCTCAAACCGAAGAGCTGGGTGCTGACGCTCGAACGGCACGATCTCTGGCGGCAGCGCCGTCCCGCCTAGGCACCGCATCCGCCGGCGGGTGTCACGGCACCGGGCGCGGCGGGGCGGTCGCGTGAGAGCGGATCTTTGGGACGGGCGGGGTGCGATGCGTCCGGTCGCGGTGGCGCGTGCCTGCCCGTCGATTCGCAAGGGGGGGTCCCGCGCCGTGACAGACGTGGAGCAGGGCGATCGCCGAGATTCCGACCGTCGCTTCCTCCGCCACTGCGTGGCGACGCTGGCCTACCGGGCGGCCAAGGCGCTCAGGGGAGCGCCCGAGGGCTTCGCCGATTTTCGGCTCTCCGACACGACGCGTACGCCCGGAGACATCCTGCGGCATATGGGCGATCTGCTTGCGTGGGCGCTCTCGATGGCGCAGGGCGCGGAGGCGTGGCGCCCGGTCGGATCGCGCCCGTGGGCCGATGAAGTCGATCGCTTCTTCGCGGCCGCGCGCGCGTTCGATGCGTACCTTGCCTCCGACGCCCCGCTGCACGCCCCCGCGGCCCGGCTCTTTCAGGGCCCCATCGCCGACGCGCTCACACACGTCGGGCAGCTCGCCACCCGCCGGACTCTCGCCGGCAGCCCGGTGCGCGGCGAAAACTACTTCGTCGCCGACATTGCGATCGGACGGGTCGGACCCGACCAGGCGCCGCCGCGGCGCGAGTTTGGATGAGGCCGGCCGGCAGGTCTTACGCGCCTCCCCACGCGCCGCGCAGCAGCCGCAGCCAGTTTCCATGCATGATGGCCGCGATGTCGGCCGCAGGATAGCGGCGCTCCTCGAGCAGCTTCGGGATCGTCTGCAGGTCCGCAATCGTGTCGAGGTCGTGCGGGGTGCCTTCACGGCCGAATCCGCCGTCGAGATCCGTGCCGATCGCCACGTGGCGGCAGTTCCCGGCGAGGTGGCAGATGTGATCGACGTGATCGATCACATCCCGCAGGCTGATGTGTTCGTTGGGGTCGCCGTGACGCCACCCCGGCACGATCATCCAGCAGTCGAGCGCCACCCCGATGACGCCGTCGCGGGCGATGATGGCGCGGATCTGATCGTCCGAAAACTGGCGCTGATGGGGCACGAGCGCACGGCAGTTGTTGTGGCTGGCGAGCACGATCCCGTCCCACCGCGCGAGCGTCTGCCAGAACGCCTGGTCGGAGGAGTGCGTGAGGTCGAGCAGTACGCCGCGCCGCGCCATCTCGTCGAGCAGCTGGATGCCTAGCTCGGTGAGCCCCGCCTCCGTCCCGGTTCCGCCCGCGTACCGTCCCGGCCCGTAATGCGTCAGGCCGATGATCCGCAACCCTCCGGCGTGCCAGGCGGCAACGTCTGCCGGGCGGAGGATCGGATCGGCGCCCTCCAAGCTCACGACGATCCCGAGCGGCGGGCCGCCGGCGGCGTCGCGGGGATGGGCTTCGTCCCAGGCTTCCCATTCCGCGACGTGCCCGTTCAGCGACGCAAGGTCGGTCAGGATCCGGAGATGTCCCTGCTGCTCCAGGGCGCGGTAGTAGGCCAGCTGGCCTCGCGCCACGCCGCAGGCCTGCGCGGGGCTCGCGTAGTCGATGTGCGGCACGGGGCGTCCCGTGGAGCGGGCGATCAGCGTCGCAAAGCTCAAGGCGACCCGTCCGCGCCGCATCTCGGGGTACGCGACGGTGCCCTGGCCTCGTCCTTTGCCGGGCGTGTAGTTCTCCTGGGTGCGAATGCTGTAGACCGAGGCGAGCAGGTCGCGGTTCCACTGGAGCGCGTTCATCGCCAGATCGAGGTGCGCGTCGACAATCAGCACGGTCGCTGCCTCCCTGGAGACGTGCCGGTCGCCATACGGGTTGGGCGCGCCGGGGTTGCGCTCCTACGTCGCCGCGCGCTGGCAGGTGGGGCACACTCCCAGCAGATCCAACCGATGCCCTTTGACGAGGAACCCCGTCCCCTCGAGCCGCGATCCCGTCAGCGATTCCAGCACACAGGTGTCGATCGGGTCGACCCGCCCGCACGACTCGCAGATCACGTGGTCATGATGGTGGTCCGCGAGGCAGAAGTGGGTCGTGCCGCGCAGGTCGATCTGCTCGACGACCCCGGCGGTGCGGAGCCGTTCCAGGATCCGGTAGACGGTCACGAGCCCGAGTCCCCGCGTGCGCTTGTGCGCGCGCTCCCAGATCGCCTGGCAGGTCGCCAGATGCTGGCCGCTGGCGAGCGTGCTCAGGATGGCAATGCGTTGGGGCGTCACCCGCAGGTTCGCCCGCCGCAGGATATCGACGTACCGATCCGCCGACTTCATCGTGTGCCGGGTCCTTTCCTCTGGCTCGTCCGCGCGTCCATCCCCCGGGGCGCCCACATCGCCGCGCGCCGCCTACGTGCGTGCCGGACGGGCGGCCAGGCGAGCCGCCAGGTAGGCGAGCAGGCTCAACGTCGCCACGAAGAAGCTCACGGGCCAGGACGTGTACACGGCGCCGGCGATCCCGCCCACCGTCACCCCGGCCGCAATCAGCATACTATACAGGATTGCCCGGCCGGGATGTGCCGTGAGCCGCCGTGCGGCCCCCGCCGGGGTGATGAGGAGCGTCACGATCAGCAGCACCCCGACGACCTGCACCGCTTCCGCGACCGCAAGCGCCAGGATGACCAGAAACACCACGGACATGAGCCGCACCGGAATGCCGCGCGCCTCGGCGACCTCGGGATCGATGCTCGCAAACCGGAGCGGCCGGTAGACGAGGAGGAGCGCCGCCAGCACCAGGGCTCCGACGATCGCGGAGCGGACGACATCCTGGGCATCGACGGCGAGAATCGCGCCGAAGAGGATGCTAAAGGCCTCGGTCGCGTAGCGTGTATACAGCACGAGGAACAGGACCCCGAGCCCCAACCCGAATGCCAGGACCGTACCGATCGCGACGTCGCGCTCACGCAGCCGCACGCCGAGCAGGCCGATGGCCAGCGCGGCCAGGAGGCACGCGGCGAGCAGGCCGACCTCGGGGGCGATGCCCGCGAGCACGGCGCCCGCCGCGCCCGTGAATCCCATCTCGGCGAGCCCGTGAACCGCGAAGCCCATGTTGCGCGCCGTGACGAAATAGCCGGCCGCGCCGGCCACCACCGCCGTGATCACGCCGACCTCGATCGCGTGGTGGACGAACGGGTAGCCCCACAGCGAGGTCACGAGCCCGGCTCCGCGTGCGAGACGGGATCGTGGCCTCCCACGTCGATGCCCAAGACCGCCACGCGGTCGCGGTAACGCACGACATCGACCGGCAAGCCGTAGAGGCTGCTCAGCGTCTCCGTCGTCAACATACGGTCGGGGCGGTCCACACCCCACCGGGTGCCCGTGAGCAGGAGAATGCGATGCGCGGCCCTCAGGACCGGGTTCACGTCGTGGGTGACAAAGATCACCGTGGCGTTGCGCTCGCGACTCCAGCGGGCGATCAGCTCGACGACGACCGCCTGCGAGTGCAGATCCAGGCTCAGGAGCGGCTCGTCGCACAGGAGGAGGGAAGGATCGCCGATAAGCGCCTGCGCGATGCGCAGCCGTTGCTGCTCGCCGCCGGACAGTCGCCCGATCGGCGCGTCCGCATACCCGCGTGCGCCGACAAGGTCGAGGATGCCGTCGACGCGTGTTCGCTGCGCCCCGGGGCGCAGCGAGATTCCCCAGCGATGGCCGTCCAACCCCATGCCGACAAGATCCCGCCCGCGCAGCGGGAGCTCGGGGTCGAACGCCCGCTGCTGCGGGATGTAGCCGATCGCCGGGTTGCCCCGCCGGGGCGCCTCGCCGTGCACCAGCGCGCGCCCGCGCACCAGCGGCACGAGACCCAGCAGGACCCGTAGCAGCGACGTCTTGCCGGCCCCGTTGGGTCCGATCACGACCAAAAATTCCCCGCGCGCGATCGTGAGGGATAGGTCGGTCCAGATCTGCCGGCCCGCGATCGCGAGCGAGGCGCCGTCGAGCTGCACGGCCGCGCCGGACCGAGGCGTGCCAGTCGAAACATCACGCGCGACGGGCCGGACAGCGCCGCCGGTCCGCCGGTCGGCGGCGATCGGGTCGTGGGTGCCTTTCATATGTAAATCATTTCCATATGATAAGCAAGCCCAATGTAGCACGGGCCGGACGGTGACGTCAAGGAACCCCCGGGTTTTCCCGGCGCCGGGGACGCCTCGGCAACGCCCAGTACACGGCCAGAACGAGGTTGAGGATCATAGCGGGCAGAGGCGTCGGGCGGGGTTGCCTAACCGCCAGTCAGCGCCTGTGCATGATGCCGCGCTCCGGGCGCGGCGTCACGGCTTGTAGACGAGCAGTACGGTCCCGTAGGGGGCGTGCGTTGTCCGCTGCGCTACCTGTGCGCCGGACCGCAGCACGCGGACCGTGAGGTCGCCGTCTGGGCCCTTGTTCGTGACGTTCACGGCCAGCGCGACCGCGCTGTTCACGGTGTAGGTCGCCGGGACCTGCCCCGAGATCGTTCGTGTCGCTCCGGCGGTGCCGAGCGAGCCCTCGAATGTCACCCCGGGGCTCCCGGTAATCTCGACGACCACGCTGACCGCGGCCGGCGGTGTTTCTTGGTGCTCCGGCACCAACGCCACGAGGGAGCACCCTGCGACCGCCACGCAGACGGCGCTCAGGCAGGCCGCCCGGAGGATCGAGGCATGGACCTTCACGACGGTGTGCCGCATCATCCCGGGTGGTGCCCAACTTGGGGCCGCCCGAGCCGCCGCTCCTATCTCGGCTATCGCTACGCATCCGTGCATCGTGTTCACGAGAGCCCGGCGATTGGCAAACGGACGTTCGCCGCGTCCGAGGACGTCGTGGACGAACATTGACCGTTCGACTCAGGAGCGATCGTTGACTGCGCTACGGCGCGGACGCTATGCTACGCACGGCTGGATCGCAGGTTCGGCGGTCGGAGCGGCCAAGGCCGCCGGCGATCCAGCTACTTATTAAATACGGGCACACGGGAAAATACCGCGAACTTCTCGAAAAGGCGAACCTCGAGTAACCGGGGGGCGCAAAGCCACGGGACCCGCGCGGGCGGGTCGGCCGGGCTGCCGAAGGAGGCGAGCGGGTGCGGATTCTTGGCAGCGGCACGGCGCGACAGTTTGCCACGGCATCCATCCTTGTGGTCGCAAGCCTCATGGTGGCGCACGTCACGAGCGCGAGCGGCTCAACGGCGGGCGATTCGAATGTGGTGGTGCTCCTCAACACGTCGGTGGCCCACGCCGACATCGACGCCGGCGCGGAGTCGGAGCTGCTCCGGCTCGTGAACGAGGCGCGCGCCGCGCGCGGGCTGCCGCATCTGTACATGGACGCGTCGCTCCGATTCGTGGCGCGGGAGCACTCGACCGACATGGCCGTGCACGGCTATGTCGGGCATGGGTCGTTGACAGGGCGTTCGTTTCTGGACCGCCTGGCCCCGGTTGTTCGGTCCGGGCTCGTCGGCGAGAACGTGACCCTCGCGCAGACCGTAGACCAGGCGCACACGATCTTTTTGGCCAGCACCGGCCACTTCCAAAACATCATGAACCCCGAATTTCACCGAATCGGCATCGGCGTTGCCGAAGCCGGTTCGGCCGGTTTGGCGGTGACCGAGGACTTCGCCGAGTAGCCGAGTCCCGTACGTGCTCAGCGCGGGCTCCCCGCCCTGATCAAAGACGCGGGGCCTATAGCACGTTGGCGGCCGGGCAATAGACCGGTCTGTCCGCCCGGCGCCTCGACGCACCGAATCTAACCGCACACTACTCCGGTCTTCCACCGATGTTGCGCGCCGGTGTATCGTTCGAACAGTAATGTGGATCGGCCGGTATCGATTTCGTGACGCGAACGACCGAATTGACCACCACATCCTCCGATGGTACGCTCACCTGCGACAAACGAATAGCATAAACGGCCCGTGAGTCCTCCGGTCGATAACGGCAAATCCGCGGTAACGCGGAGACGCAAAGCCGCCGGACCTGGCAACGCTAGGTCAGCGGGGCTACCGAAGCTGGACATGCAGTCGTCCGGCTTCTTGTTTTTGATGCGACATAGTTCGACGACCCGGGACCGAGTCGGCGGCGCGCAAAGGAGGGTGCGGCAGGTTCACCGGGGGTGCGTCAGATGAAGCAATCGCAGTAAGGTCGCACCACGTACGATCTCCGGCCGATAACGGCAAATCCGCGGTAACGCGGAGACGCAAAGCCGCCGGACCTGGCGTCATCAGGTTAGCGGGGCTGCCGAAGCTGGACCAGATACGCAGTCCAGCTTCTTGTTTTTTGGCTTCACCCGCCGGCGACGCCGGCGCACTGACAAACCGGGGGTGTACACAAGATGCAGCATAGATCGCGATACGGGGCGGCGTTGATTGGCCTGCTGGGTGCCGCCGTTACCCTATGGGGTATTCCGCTGGCAGGGCAGGCGCAAACCGCGCCGGTGGTGACGCGGACGCAGGGCACACTCGTGTCGGCCGATTGCTCGGGGCTGACGTTGAATGTGCGGACGCCGGCCGGCGTGCAAGGCTTCAAGGTCACCAATGGCACCGGGGTCACTGTTGGCGACGAAGGCGGTCAGTCGTTTTGCGCGCTGTCACAGTTCGTCGGCGCTCAGGTGATCGTCGTCTCGGGCATGGTCGATGGGAACCAAGTGGCCGGCCAAGTTGACGTGCTGGCCTTCCCGGCGCAGGGCACGATCGGGTCGCTGGGGCCTGACGCGGGCAACGACGCGCGCGGCGGCGATGCCAGCAACAACAGCGGTAGCGGGAGCGGCGGTAACAACGGCGGTGGCAACAAGGGTGGCGGGAACAACGGCGGCGGCAGCAACGGCGGCGGCAACAACGGCGGCGGCAATAACGGTGGCGGGAACAACGGCGGCGGCAATAATGGCGGTGGTGACAAGGGTGGCGGGAACAACGGCGGCGGCAATAATGGCGGTGGTGACAAGGGTGGCGGGAACAACGG
>JAJPJL010000036.1 GCA_021324255.1 Bacillota bacterium | reverse complement strand
CTGGGAAGCGCCGCCTTGGGGCTGCTCTACGACCGGTCAATCGGGGGACTGGTGATCTTGTCGTGTGGGTTGCAGATCGCGGCCATCCCGTTTCTGATCTCGGCAAGGGCAGGGCTCTCCCGCCTCTCCGCGTCCCGGGCGGGCGCGGCCGCCACGACCTGAGGGCCCGCGCGATTAGATCCTGCCGCACGACGTGCGGGGCAGCGATACCGGGCGGCGTCCGGCGCGCGGGACGTCCCTCCCCGCATCGATCTCCTTGTCGAGCGCCGCTGTAGGATCTCATGGTATCTGGCAGTACTTTGCTTAGCGTTTCCGGGGTTTCCCTGATCATCGGCGCACCTACTTGGCATCCGGTTTGGCTAGGATATCTGTCAGTTTCGCGCGTAGGCCCCTGCCTTGGCCGATGGCCGGGATGAGACACTTATCGCACCGCCTCGCACCGCACAGTCTACCGCCAGCCCTTCACCGCGGGGTGGCAACCTGGAACACGGCGGGTGATGGGGGAATGGAATGTAGCCGGTCGCAACAGCGCGATAAGGAAAGGCGACAGTTTTCGTGTCGTTGACCAATCAGGCCAAATCTGGCATATTTAACCTAAGCCATGACGCCGCTGGTCTGGATAGGGTCCAGTCTGGAGGATCTGCGGTCATTCCCAGACGCGGTGAAGCGGGTTGTGGGGTATGCGCTGTATCTCGCACAGACCGGGGATAAGCATCCCGATGCTAAGCCACTCAAGGGCTTCGGCGGTGCCGGCGTGCTCGAAGTCCCTGTCGACACCGAGGGGAAGACGTATCGCATGATCTACACGGTGATCTTCCCGAACGCGGTCTACGTCCTGCATGCCTTCCAGAAGAAGGCCAAGCGGGGGATTGCGACGTCCCGGCAGGACCTCGACCTCATCCGAGCACGCTTGCAACGTGCCCAGGCGCACTCTGAGCAGGAAGGAGCATCGAATACATGAGCCCGACGAAGTCCATCACGCTGACCGAGAGCACCGGCAACGTGTTCGCCGATCTGCGGGTCGAGAGCGCCGAGGAGGCATTGGCCAAGGCCGAACTGGCTCATGCGATCAGCAAGATCATTGCCAAGCGGCACCTGACTCAGAGTAACGCGGCACGCCGTCTCGGGATCGACCAGCCCAAGGTCTCCGCACTCGTACGCGGCCGTCTCACGGGGTTCTCCATCGACCGGCTGCTTCGGTTCCTCGTAGCCCTGGACCGGGATGTCGAGATTGTCATCAAACCCAAACCTCGGAGGCGCGCCGCCGGTCGTGTGAACGTCATCGCCGCGCCGTAATCAAAAGCCACGCCGATGGTCGCCAAGGCCTCCGCGCGCCGCCCTATTTGATCGCGTTGGCGAGCCCGAAGATCGGCAGGTACATCGCGAGCAGCAAGCTCCCGATCACGGCGCCCATGCCTACGATCATGACGGGCTCCAGGATGGACGTGAGGCTGTTGACCGTGGCTTCGACCTCGCCGTCGTAGAAGTCCGCCACCTTGTTCAGCATGGTGTCCAGGGCGCCGGTCTCCTCGCCCACGCGCACCATCTGCACGACCATGAGGGGAAACATGCCGCTCGCGCCGAGGGGGATGGCGATGCTCTCGCCCTCGCGGATGCTGGACCGGATCGACTCCACGGCCTGCCCGAGCACGGAGTTGTCGATGGCCTGCGCCACCACCTCGAGCGCGCGCATGATGGGGACGCCGCTGCTCACCAGCGTGCCGAACGTCCGGCTGAAGCGGGCCACGATGATCTTCTTGACCAGCGGCCCCAGGAGCGGCAGGCGCAGCTTGAGCCGGTCGTACTGCTCGCGGCCGGCTTTGGTGCGCACGTACCGGCGGACCGCCATCGTGAGCCCGATCATGACGAGCAGGCCGAGCCACCAGAAGCGGCGGATCAGCACGCTGACGAGGAGCGCGATCTGCGTCGGGATCGGCAGGGCGGCGTTGCCGCCGAGCTGTTTGAAGAAGTCCGCAAACTGCGGGATGATGACGATCGTCATGAACAACAGCGCCCCGAGCGCCGCGACGAACAGCAGGGCCGGGTACGTCATCGCCGACTTGATCTTGTGACGGAGCGCCATCTCCTTCTCGAGAAACGTGGCGAGCCGCAGCAGCACGTCGTCGAGCACGCCGCCGGCCTCGCCGGCGCGCACCATGTTCACGTACAGGTTGCTGAAGACGCGCGGGTGCTTGGCGAGCGCCGCGCTCAGCGTCGAGCCTCCCTCCACGTCCACGCGGACCTGGCGGATGGTCTCCTTGAGGATGGCATGGGTGACCTGATCCTCGAGGATGCTGAGCGTCCGCACGAGGGACAGGCCCGCGCTGACCATCGTGGCGAACTGGCGGCTGAAGACCACGAGCTCCTTGAGCGGCACCCCGCGCCAGCGCGCAAAGATGTCCTCGATGTTGGCCGACTGGGCTCGCTGCCGGCGGAGATTGGTGACGAAGAAGCCCATGTCCCAGAGCTTCTGGGCCACGATCGCCTCGTTGTCGCCCTCGAGCGAGCCGGCGAGGACCTTCCCGGCCGAATCGCGCGCGGTGTACTCAAACACGGCCATGGCTACGTGCCTCCCTGTACCGCCCCATCATCCTGCGCCCGCCCACGGGACCGGCCGCGGCTCAATGGTGCCCGTCCCCGCGCGCGTGCCCCTGGCCCCGCGCCGGGCCGGCGCCGATCAGCCGCCGCATCTCGTCCGGGTGAATCGCCCGGTTGATCGCGGTCTCGGTGCTGATGAGCCCGCGCCGGTGAAGGTCGGCGAGCGCCGAGTCCATGGTCTGCATCCCGTGCTGGCCCCCCGTCTGGATCGCGGACTCGATCTGGTGGCTCTTGGCCTCGCGGATGAGGTTGCGGATGGCGGGGGTCGCGATCATGACCTCCACCGCCGGGAGCCGGCCGACCTCCTCGATCGACACGCGGGTCCGCTTCATCGTGGCGACGGGACCGCCGCCGTCCGCCTTCGCGGCCGCCTGCTCCGCCGGCCGCTTCGCTCCCACGAACCGCTCGTTCGGCACCAGCTGCTGCGCGACCACGGCTTCCACGACGGACGCGAGCTGGGTGCGGATCTGCGGCTGCTGGTGCGGCGGGAAGACGTCGATGATGCGGTCGATGCTCTGCGCCGCCGTGGCCGTGTGCAGCGTCGCGAACACCAGGTGCCCCGTCTCGGCGATGGTGAGCGCGGCGGCGATCGTCTCCAGGTCGCGCATCTCGCCGATGAGGACCACGTTGGGGTCCTCCCGGAGGACGCCCTTGAGCGCGTTGGGGAAGCTCTGCGTGTCGAACCCCAGCTCGCGCTGGTTCACGATGCTCTTCTTGTTCGCGTGCAGGTACTCGATCGGGTCCTCGACCGTCACGAT
>JAJPJL010000092.1 GCA_021324255.1 Bacillota bacterium | reverse complement strand
CCGGCCGGGCGTTGCTATCGTGATCCCGGAGCGCGCGGTGCGGTTTGCCGGGTGCGCAGCCGCGCGCGCGGCCGAGCCGCGGCCGGCATGTCGCGGGCGCGGGGGAGTCGGCCGGCGCCGCTAAGGACAGGGGGTGACGACGATGGGGTGAACGGAATCCGTAAGACCGTGCAAGGCCTGTGGTGGGCGGCGGCGATGATCGGCCTGGTCACGCTGCCGGCGTTCGCGCGGATGCCCGCCGCGCGTGCGTTCGACTTCAGCCCCGTGACGAAGATCCAGCTCCCCGGCGCGGCCGGCCACGGGGACTGGGTGGCCTACGACCCGACGACGCACGCGATGTACATCGCCCTGCACAAGTCCGGGGTGGCCGTCGTGGATACGGTCCGCAATCGGGTGCTCGCCGAGGTCCAACCCATTGCCGATCCAAACGGCATCGCGTACGACCGCGCTTACCTCTACGTGGCCTCGGGCAGCGGGAACGAGCTCGTGGTCGTCCGCAAGGCCGGCTGGCAGATCGTCGGGCGCGTCCCGACCAAGGGAAAGACCCCGGACGGCGTGTGGGTCGACGCTCCGAAGCACCTGGTCCTGGTGTCGAGCGACGATCAGAACTGGGTGGAAGCCTATCGTGCGGGAGCCCATCCGCGATGGCTGGCGACCTATCCCCTCGAGCCCAACACGCCGAAGTCGGGACCGGACGTCGGCGTGCTCGTGCCGTCCCTGGGGGTGCTCTACATGCCCGACGACGCCATGGTGGAAGCGCTCAACATTGACACGGGCAAGGTGACCACGAGCGTCGACACGGGCGTGCCGGTGACGAAGACCGGCGGCACCAAGAACATGGTCTACGATCCAATCCGCAACCTGCTGTGGGTGGGCACCACGGCGCACAAGACGCTCGTCCTCGACGCCACCACGCTCAAGACGGTGGCGACCGTGCCGGCGCGGGGAGGGGCCGACGAGCTCGCCTTCGACCCGGCCCTGCGCCTCGTCTACGCGTTCGAGGGGTCGGCAAAGGGGTTCGACGTGTATAACGCCGACACGCTCCGACCGGTGATCTTCGTCTCGACCGGCGTGGGCAATACCCACACCGGGGCGGTCGATTTGTCGAATGACCGGGTCTACGCGTACGAGGGCGACGCCGACGCCGTCGGCGTGTATACGCCGTTTGGCGAGGCCGGCACGGCCAAGTAACGGGCGCGGAGGAGGGATGACCAATGGCAACCGTGGCACGAGGGCATCCTGATCAGGCCGCCGACCGTCCCGGGATCAACCGATGGTGGGTCTTCGTCGCCTCCATCATCGCGATGGCGGCGATGGCGAACCTGCAATACGCGTGGACGCTGTTCACGACGCCGCTGACGCGAAGCCTCCACGCGTCGCTGGCGCTGGTGCAGGTGGCGTTCGCGGCGTTTGTGCTCTGTGAAACGTGGCTGGTGCCGTTCGAAGGTGCGCTGGCGGACTTCTTCGGGTCGCAGACCATCATCATGCTGGCGGGGATCCTGGTGGGGCTCGCCTGGATCGGCGCCGGGCTGGCGCACTCGCTCGGGTGGCTGTACTTCTGGTATGCGCTCGGCGGCGTGGGCGTCGGGGCGACGTACGGCACGGCGGTGGGGAACGCGCTGAAGTGGTTCCCGGACCGGCGTGGGCTCTGCGCCGGCGCGATCGCCGGCGGCTACGGCGTGGGGACGGCGCTGACGGTCGCGCCGATCGCGGCGATGATCCACGCGAGCGGCTATCGGAGCGCCTTCGTCACGTGGGGCATCATCCAGGGCCTCGTCGTGATCATCTGCGGCTACTTCATCCGCAGGCCGCCCCAGGGGTGGCTCCCCCCGGGGTGGAAGGAAACCGCACAGGCCGTTCGCGCGCACGTCCACCAGGGCCTCGTCGACATGACGCCCGCGCAGATGGTGCGCCAGGGCTCGTTCTGGCTGCTGTACTTCATGATGTGCCTGATGGCGTTTACCGGGCTCGTCGTGACCGCGCAGCTGAAACCCATCGCGCAGTTCTACCACGTGGACAAAGTCATCGTGGCGTTCGGCATGAGCGCCCTCGTGCTGGCGCTGACGATCGACCGCGTGATCAACGGGCTGACCCGGCCGTTCTGGGGGTGGGTGTCCGACCACGTCGGCCGCGAGAACACCATGTTCGTGGCGTTTGCCATCCAGGCCATTACGATATTTCTGTGGATCGGCCTGATCCGCCACCCGATCCTGTTCATCGTGCTCTCGGGATTCGCGTACTTCTCGTGGGGCGAGATCTTCTCGCTGTTCCCGTCCATGGTCGGCGACCTCTACGGCCGCAAGTTCGCCACGACCAACTACGGCATCGTCTACACGGCCAAGGGCGTGGCGTCCATCTTCGCCGGGCCGGTGGCCGCCGCGGCGTCGCATGCCGCCGGCAACTGGGCCGGGGTGCTGTGGGCCATGGTCGTATGCTCCGGGGTCGATGCGATCCTGGCGCTCGTCTGGCTCAAGCCCCTCGCGAAGCACACGGTGGAAAACTCCGAACAGATCCTGCAGCGTATCGTCCATGCGCCGGCGCCGGCCGGTGGCTAGGCCCGCCCGGCCCGGTTGGGGGCCATCCCGGCGGCCGGGATGGCCCCCGCCGGCCGTGCGCCGGTGGCGGTGAGCCTCCGGCGCACGGCCGAATCGCTTCCTCCCGGCTCGTTCGCCCTCGTGATGGCCACCGGCATCGTTTCGCTTGCCGCTTCGTCCGCGGGCTGGCAGGGAATCGCCTCCGCGCTGTTTCAGCTCAACAAGGCGGCGTACGCGGCGCTGGCATGCCTGGTCGTGCTGCGGGTCGCGTGGTATTGGCCCGGTGTGCTCCGCGACATGGCGGACCACGCCCGCGGGGCGGGGTTTTTCACGATGGTCGCCGGCACGTGCCTGCTCGGCATGCAGTACCTGGTGCTCGATCGCAATCCCCATGCCGCGCTGCGGCTGTGGGCCCTCGGCGCCGGGTTGTGGATCGTGCTGACGTACACGTTCCCGTCGGCTATCGTCGTGCCGGACTCCAAACCGGACGTCGGCCGTGGGCTCAACGGGAGCTGGCTCCTCTTGACCGTGGCGACGGAATCCGTCGCCGGGTTGGGCGCAAGCGTGGCGCCCGGCCTGGACGGCGCACGGGTCCTCATGCTCTTCGTCACGCTCGTGCTCTATTTCGTCGGCGCGGCCATGTACGCGGCGGTCATTGCCCTGATCGTGTACCGGCTGCTCTTCGTCCGCCTCGCACCGGAGACGCTGACGCCCTTGTACTGGGTCAACATGGGCGCGGCTGCGATTACCGCGCTGACGGGCGCCTCGATCGCCGCGCAGGCGTCGGGCTGGGGCTTCCTCCATGATGTGCGCCCCGCGCTCGACGGCCTCACGCTGCTCGCGTGGGGCGCGGCCACATGGTGGATTCCGCTCCTCGTCGTGCTCGGCATCTGGCGGCACCTTATCCGCCGCGTGGCCATCCGGTACGACCCGGAGTACTGGGGCCTCGTCTTCCCGCTCGGCATGTACAGCCAGGCGACGCTGGCGCTCGGCGGCATGACGGGCATCGCCGTCCTCTCGAAGATCGCTCGCGTCTTTGTCGACGCGGCGTGGCTCGCGTGGCTGGCAACCGCCGCCGGTCTCGTCCTCCGCGCCGGCGGCGAGCTGGCGGCCAAGCGCGGCCGGTCCCGGCCGGCTACAAGGCCAGGCGCATCTGCTGCGGAGCGTTGATGCGGGCTGGATAGCGGGGCGCATCCACCCCGGCCTGGACCTGTTCCCCTTCGACCATGCGACCCACCGCCGTCCGGTACGGCCGGGGCGCATACTTCCCGCCGTACATCTCGCCGTACCGCGGCAGGAGATCCGGACGGTACCCCTGGAGAAACCGCATGAAGGAGTCCCGGGTCACCGGGCCGAGGTGGAGCACGTTGTGTCCGATGAAGCGCGCGCCGTGGTCGGCGGCCGCGGCGACCACCGCCTTGAGACTGCCGGGCGAGTCGGTCAGCCCGGGGAGGATGGGCGCGACGAGTACGCCGCACCTGATGCCCGCGTCGACGAGCACACGCACCGTTCGCAGCCGCTGCATGGGCGGGGCCGCGTGCGGCTCGATGTTCCGCGCGATCGACGCGTCCACGGTGACCACGCTCAGGCAGACCGTGACGTCCGTCGTCCGGGCCAGCTCGGCAAGGAGATCCACATCGCGCCGGATGAGCGGGGAGCGCGTCACGATGCCCACGGGATTGCGAACCTGCACAAACGACTCCAGAATCTGCCTCGTCAGGCGATAGCGGCCCTCGACGGCCTGATAGGGGTCGGTCGCCGTGCCGAGCGCCACGGTCTCCCGGCGCCACGAGGCACGGGCAAACTCCCGCCGCAGCACCTCCGGCGCATTGACCTTGGCGAAGATCTTTGTGGACCATTGATCGAGACCGTCCTCGTCGAGGAACCAGTGCGTGCGCCGCGCATAGCAAAACGGGCATCCGTGCGAGCAGCCGCGGTAGGGGTTGATCGACCACGCGAACGGCATGCCCGTGACCCTGTTGAGGACAGATTTGACCTGGATCTCGACGATCTCGCGCGGCATGATGCTATTATATGCGAACGTACGTTCGTATGCAAGGACCTTCGTCCACAGTCCGCCCTGGCACACGCGCGCACCGCGGGCGTCGACCGGAGGCGGCCCGAGCCGCCGCAGGGATCGCGACATCCTCGTTGACATCAAAGACGCTGCAGGGGCGACTTCGGGAAACCTGCCGATACCAGCGGCGCAAGCAGGACGCGCCGTACCGCCGCCCCCGTAACGACGCGAGCGCGACGTCACGAGCGCAAAAACGTGTGTCGCGAACGCGCCGCATCGTGACGCCCGGGGATAACGACGGCTGTACGTCAGGACCGCGGGCCCGCGACGTGGAATAGTCTTGGCGTGGTCGCTCTGATCATCCTCGTCGCGCTCGGCTTCAACTTCATCAACGGGTTCCACGACGCCGCCAATTCGATTGCGACCGTCGTGAGCACACGCGTCCTCAACGCCCGCTGGGCCGTGGTGTGGGCGGCGCTCTTCAACTTTGTCGCGTTTCTCCTGGGCGTGCACGTCGCCGCGACCGTGGGGAAGGGCATCGTCGACCCACGCGCGGCGACCAACATCGTCGTGCTCGCGGGGCTCGCCGGGGCGATTGTCTGGGACCTCGTGACGTGGTTCTACGGGCTTCCCGTATCGTCGTCGCACGCGCTGATCGGCGGCTTGATCGGCGCGGCATTCGTGGCCCGCGGACCGCACGTGTTGGTGTGGGACGGGATCGGCAAAACGCTCGTGTTCATGGTATTGTCTCCGGTCCTCGGGCTCGTCCTCGCGCTCGTGCTGATGCTGGTCGTGATCGCGCTCTTCCGGAGGTCGTCGAACGCCCGGGTGGATCGTCTCTTTCGCCGGCTCCAGCTGGTGTCGTCGGCCCTGGTCAGCCTCGGCCACGGCGCCAACGACGCGCAGAAGACAATGGGCATCATCGCGCTCCTGCTGTTCACGAACGGGTATTTGGGAGCGACATTCTTCGTGCCGGTATGGGTTGTCGTGGTGTCCAATCTCGTCATGGCCGCGGGAACGGCCGCGGGCGGGTGGAGAATCGTCAGGACCATGGGCATGCGCATCACCAAACTCCAGCCGGTCGGCGGCTTTGCGGCCGAGGCGGCGGCCGCCGCCTCCATCCTCCTCGCGTCGTTCGGCGGCATTCCGGTCTCCACGACGCACACCATCGCCGGCGCCATCATGGGAGTCGGCGCGACCCACCGCCTGTCCGCGGTCCGGTGGGGCGTCGCGACCAGGATCGTATGGGCGTGGATCATCACGATGCCGGCCGCCGCGGCCGTGGCGGCCATCGCGTACTTGCTCGCGCGCGTCATCGGCGCCTGACCGCCCCCGGCGGCACCCGCCACGAGCGGTGCCCGGGGACCGGCGTGGAGCCGGAGCGAACAGGGGAGGGAGGGGCGCGGATGGTGCTCAGGTTTTTCCCCCGGGAGGAGAGCTTCTTCGACTTGTTTACCGAGGCGACGGGCAACGTCCTCCGCGCCGCGCGTCAGCTCCGGGAGCTGGCGGACGACTTCCGCGACGTGGAGGCGCGCGCGGTCGCGATCAAGGCGACGGAGGACCTGGGCGACGACCTCACCCACGCGTTGATCGAGCGGCTCAACCGCACCTTCGTGACGCCGTTCGACCGCGAGGATATCTACAACCTGGCGAAGCAGCTCGATAACGTCCTCGACTGGATCGAGGCGGCCGCGGCGCGCATGGCCGTCTATCGGATCACGCAGGTGACCCCCGCGGCGCGCGAGATGTGCCACATCATCGTCAGCGCGTGCGAGGCGCTCGTCGACGCCATCGGCAATCTGCGGGCGCTCGACCGCATGGACGGCGCGATTCGCGAGATCAACCGCCTCGAGAACCTGGCGGACCACCTTCAGCGGGATGCGGTCGCGGCCCTGTTTGCCGAGAGCACGAACGCGATCGAGGTGATGAAGTGGAAGGAAATCTACGAAACGCTCGAAGAGGCCACGGACCAGGCCGAGGACGTCGCAAACGTTCTGGAAGGGATCCGCACGAAGCAGCTGTGAGCGTGCACGGCGCCCGCGGCGCCGCTCCGGTCCCGACCTGACGCTGCGGTCGCCAGCGCCTGAAAGAAGGTGATCGCGTGCCGACGCCTCGCGAGAATCACGAGCTGGCGCAGTGTTTTGCGTGTGGATCGGCGAACCCGCACGGCCTGATGTTGCGGTTCGTCACGGAACCCGGAACGGCCGTCGCGCAGACACGGTGCCGCGGCTCCTGGGTGAGCTGGCGCGGGATCATTCACGGCGGCATCCTGGCCGCGATGATGGACGAGGCCATGGGCTACGCCGTCGCGACGCGGGGCTGGACGGCGTTGACCGCGCGCCTGACGGTCGACCTGCACCTGCCCGTGGCGCCGGGGCAGCGCCACACGATCCGGGCGTGGGTCGAGCGCTGGCGGCGCCGTCTTGCGAGAACAGCCGCGGAGCTGCGCACGCCGGACGGCACGGTCGTGGCCCGGGCGAGCGCGCACGTGCTGCTCGTGCAGGAGCTGCCGCCCCCGGCGCTCCACCCGTAACGCGCCGGCTGGCCGCACGGCGCGCGCCGGCCGCGCGGCCGCTCCATACCGCAAGGCTCATCATCACGGCGGCCGCGCTTCCTGCCGCCACCGAATTGGACCCGGCCCGCGCTCGCGCAAAGGCGGCGTGCTCGCGCCCGGAAGGCGGAGGCCTACCGATCGTGGGCGTGCGGGATCGTGGATCGGCTACGGTTTGTAACCGGCGGGCCACACCACGAAGGTACCGACCTGGCCGAGCGACGCGTGGTTGTACTGCTCGCACAGGAAGTTGAACTGTCCGGCGTCCTTGGGCACGAACGAGACCTGGGCTTCCTTGCCTTCGTCGACAAGCACGTACTTCCAGCCGTCCTTGGCGACGCCTTGCTTGGCGTCCCCGGTCACGGTGAGGTCGACCGCGGAGAACATCGGCGATGCGACGCTGTGGGCCCGGCCGGGGTGCGTCTTGTCGTCGTTGGTGATGTCCAGCGTGACCTTATCGCCGACGTTCATGGTGAGCACACCCGGATCGTACTTGAACGATGTCATGGACACCTTGATCACCCGCGCCGGCGGCGTCTGCGCCGAGGTCGTCCACTGGGTGCCGAACAGCAACGCCGTCGCAAGCAGCACCGCCCACGCCGATCTCCTCGTCAACCCGACCCCTCCCTCGAGCGTAGTCTCGTGGGGTAACAGTACGACGCGTCCGTAAAACTCCTGTCACGGCGCGGGCGCCGCGCCGGGGTTCCGCGCGCCCCCGTGGCGTTTTTCCGAGAGCCGCCGGGGGAAAACCTTCACTGCACCGCTTCGAAGCATCCCGGCAGGGAGCCGGTTCACGCGCAGCCGTCATGTCGGACCCAACAGCTGGATCACCGTGAGCGCGGCCATCCGGCGGTTCCTGGCGTCCGTGTCCATGCCGCCCGCCATGGCCGCGGTGGGCCTCGGCGCCTTGGCGGTGCTGGTGGCGGTCCCCGTGTCTTGCGAACGCATCACGGGCCGTCCCATCGACGTCACCTGGCTGTTCACGGTCAATCTCGTCATCGTCTACGCCCTCCAGGTGGCGCCGCTGTTTGTGTATGCGGCGTTCGCCAGCCGCCCGTTGCGCCGGTTCCCGGCGTGCGCGCCGCGAACGCGGTTTGTGTGCTTCGTCCCCGCGCACAACGAGGAGCGGGTCATCCAGGTCTCGGTCGGAAGCCTGCTGGCCCAGCGGTACCCGCGCGAGCTCTTCGAGGTCTGGGTGGTGTCGGACGGCAGCACGGACCGTACCGAGGACATCGCCGCGAGCCTGGGCGCCCGCGTCGTGAGCACGACGACCCGCGGGGTCGGCAAGGCCCGCGCGCTTGCCTGCGCATTCCAGCGGACGCTCCGCGGTCCGGACGACGACCGCTACGTGTGCGTGGTCGACGCGGACAATCGCGTGGACGCCGACTTTCTCGCGGAGATGAACAACGCGATCTGCGCCGGCGGCTTCCGCTGCCTGCAGGCGTTTCAGGACGTCGTGAACGGACCCGCGAACTGGATCACGAAGGGCCTCTGGATCACCACGCTGGCGTCCTCGCGCTTCTACAATGTGGGCCGCTCGGAAGGCATCGGCAACGCGCTCATCTTCGGGACCGGGTGGTGCTGCCAGGCCGGGCTCCTCCACCGGTACTGGCCGCGGATCCAGACGCAGACGGAGGACATCGAGCTCAACGGCCTGTTGCTCCTGCACGAGGGCATCGGGGTGCCCTGCGTGCCCGGCGCCCGGATCTATGACGAGAAGCCGGCGAACCTCTGGGTCGCGATCCGCCAGCGGCACCGGTGGATGACCGGTCACATGCGGACGGCCGGCGTGCTCTTTTGGCCGTGCCTGCTGGCGGGGCTGCGCCGGCGCGATGTGCGGTTGGTCGAGCTCGCCCTGTACTACCTGCTGCCGTTCGTCATGAACCTGGGGAATCTCCAGGTGCTGCTCTCCACGGGGCTGCAGGCCCGGCTGCTGGCGGTGCACGGCCCGGCGGCATCGCCCACCGTGCAGGCGTGTGTGTTGGGCCTGACGCTCCTGTACCTCTTTGGCTATCAGGTCGTCGGCTTCGCGCTGGAAACGCGGCTGTGGGGCCGGGCGCCGCTGTACAGCGTCATGGCCGCGATCTCCGGCTTCATCACGTGGACGCCGGCGCTCGTGTGGGCGTGCTTCACCGTCTCGCGGACGGATTGGATGTTTCACACGCCGCACACCGGCTCACCCGAACCCAGTGCGCCCGCGGTGACCCGCGTCCGGGGTGCGTTCGCGCGAGGGTGGGGGAGGGGGCTGGCGCCCGCGCCGCTCCTCCGCGTAACCGCAGCCGCGGTCGCGCTGCTCGCGCTCCTGCCGGTCGCCAGCCTGGGCTCCGAGGTCCCGACCGGCGGCCTGGGCGCGGCGCCGGTGACCGCCGCTCCGCTCCCGGAAGCGCCCTTCGGCCACGTGACCCGCGCCAAGGAAGGCCCGACGCTCGTGCGAGCGTCGGAGGCCATCCTCGCGGGGCATGCGGCGCAGGCCGTCACCTTGCTGGAGCCGTTCGTGGCCGCGGATTCCCATAACATGGAAGCGGAGGGGTTGCTCGCGGCCGCGCTCTACGTCAGCGACCGTCGCGTCCAGGCGGAGTGGCAGGCCGCCGTGCTGCGGCGCCAAGACCCGTCCGGCCGGCAGACCGCGTTCGTGGTGGCGCGAGATCTGCTTGCTGCGTTCGCCAACCGCCTGCCGGTGGCGGATCGGCTCGTCGACCTGCTGACCCCGACCGGCGGCACCGATGGGTACGCATGGCTCGGGCAGCTCTTCGCAGAGCGAGGACGCTACGATGACGCCAGCACGATCCTCGCGTGCGGCGCCGCCGCGCTGGACGATACGGCCGGCCCGCCGTCCGCGTCGCTCCTGTCTGCGCTGGGGTACACCGCCTGGAAGGCCGGCCTGCCCGCCACCGCGGTCACCGCATACTGGCAGGCCATCCGGCTACGCCCGCGATCGTGGGAACTGTACGTGGGTCTCGGCCGTGCCTATTACGCGTGGGGACAGTACGAGGCCGCCGGCGCCGCGTGGACGACGGCCGGCCGGCTGCGCCGCGGTGACCACCGGGCGGCGCCCTGAGCGGACCAAGACGGCGACCTTCGTGATCGGCCCACGGCGCCGAGGTTGAGCGACACGACATCGGCCGCGCGGGCCGCGACGCGCACGGGTGCCGGCGGGAGCCCGACGAATCGGGCCCCAGATGGCCCGTCCTGTGCGTCACCCGTGGCGGCCCGCGGCAAGGAGCGTGGCGGCGACGAATTTTGTGACAAATCAAAAAGGTCTTGTATCACTTTACTTGGACGTCCGGTGTCGTTGTTCGATAGTTGGAATGTATGATAGTATTACTTACAGAACCCGATTAGAGGTGG
>JAJPJL010000127.1 GCA_021324255.1 Bacillota bacterium | reverse complement strand
CCTGTCCCCGCGACGGCGCGGGCGGGTGATCGCACAGCGGGGACAAAGGAGCGGGGCATGGCGCAAAACAAGATCCGGATCAAGCTGAAGGCGTACGATCACAAAGTGCTCGATCAGTCCGCCGAAAAGATCGTGGACGCGGTCCGGCGCACGGGCGCCCGGATCTCGGGGCCCGTCCCGCTGCCGACGGACCGCAACGTCTACTGCGTCATCCGCTCGCCCCACATCGACAAGGAGTCCATGGAGCACTTCGAGCTCCGGACCCACAAGCGCATCATCGATATTCTCGAGCCGACCCCGAAGACCGTGGACGCGCTGATCCATTTCGATCTGCCGGCGGGGTCGACATCGAGATCGACACGACGTCCAGAACCGCGCGATGAGGAGCGACCGATGCCTGCGATTCTAGGCAAGAAGCTCGGCATGACGCAGGTCTTCGACGACGCGGGCAACGTGGTGCCGGTCACGATCGTGGAAACCGGTCCCTGCGTCGTCGTGGGGCTGCGCACGGCGGAGCGCGACGGCTACGCGGCGGTGCAGCTCGGTTTCGGCACGCGCAAGGACGCCCGCCTCACCAAAGCCTACAAGGGGACGTTCGCCAAGCGCGGCCTGCAGCCGGTTCGAGTCGTCCGGGAAGCCCGCGCGGCGGCGGACGACCGCGTCGAGATCGGCCAGGCGCTGGGGGCCGACGTGTTCAGCCGCGGCGACCGCGTGGACGTCGTCGGCGTCAGCAAGGGCAAGGGGTTCGCCGGCGCGATGAAGCGGCACAACTTCGGCGGCCAGCGGGACTCGCACGGGAACAGCTTGATGCACCGGGCCCCGGGCAGCATCGGATCCAGCAACGTGGCGCGGGTCTTCAAGGGGCAGCGGATGCCGGGACGCCTCGGCGGGGCCCGCACGACGGTCCGCGGTCTCCGCGTCGTCCAGGTCGATACGGAGCGCAACGTGCTGCTGCTGCGCGGGGCCGTGCCGGGCCCGCGGGGCTCCGTGGTGCTGGTGCGGCGCGCCGGCGGGGGGCGTGCATGAGCACGGCGGCGGTGTACGACAGCGAGGGCAAGCGCGTCGGCGAGGTCGAGCTCGCGCCGAGCGTCTTTGATATCCGGCCGCACACGGCCGTCCTGCACGAGGTGCTGACCTGGCAGCTGGCCGGCCGGCGGCGCGGCACGCATGCCACGCTCACGCGCGGCGAGGTGAGCCGCAGCACGCGCAAGCTCTACCGGCAGAAAGGGACGGGCCGGGCGCGGCACGGCGGCCGCGGCGCGCCGGTGTTCGTCGGGGGCGGTATCGCGTTTGGGCCTCGACCGCGCAGCTACGCCTACCGCGTGCCGAAGCAGGTGCGGCGGCTCGCCGTGCGGTCGGCGCTCGCGGCGAAGGCGGGGCAGGGCAGCGTGGCCGTGCTCGACCGCCTGCAGCTGGAGCAGGCGAAGACGGGCGCGCTCGCGCGGTTGTTGCGGGCGGTGGACGCCGGCGGCAAGGTGCTGCTCGTCACGGCGTCCCCGGACGGCGCGGTGCTTCGGGCCGCGGCCAACCTCCCCGGGCTGCGCGTGCTGCCGGCCTCGTGCCTCAACGTGCATGCGATCCTGGCGTCGGACCGCCTGCTCATTACCCGCGAGGCGCTCGCCCGTATCGAGGAGGCGCTGGGGTGATGACCGATCCCCGCGAGATCATCCGGCGTCCCGTCGTGACCGAGAAGAGCATGCGCGGCACGGCCCTCAACAAGTATACGTTCGAGGTGCACGGCGGCGCCTCCAAGCCGGTGATCCGGGACGCGGTCGAGCGGTTGTTCCAGGTCCACGTGACCAAGGTCAACGTGATCCGTATCCACGGCCGCCAGCGGCGGCGCGGCCAGCACTACTATCGCGAGCCCGGCTACCGCAAGGCCGTGGTGACGCTCGCGAGCGGGGACAAGATCGACCTCGAGAAGCTGACGTGACGCACCGGAACGCCGCACCCCGCACCCGCGCGGCGCGGCGCCGGCAGGCGGAGGCCTAGCGCATGGGCATCAAAAAGTTCAAGCCGGTGACGCCGGGGCAACGGTTCAAGACCGGGTCCACGTTCGACGAGATCACGCGGACGGAACCGGAGCGCTCGCTCACGGCGCCGCTGTCGTCTCACGCGGGGCGCAACGGGCAGGGCAAGATCACGGTCCGCCACCGCGGCGGGGGGCACAAGCGGACCTACCGGTTGATCGATTTCAAGCGGGACAAGGACGGCATCCCGGGTCGCGTCAAGGGCATCGAGTACGACCCGAACCGCTCGGCGCGCATCGCGCTCGTGCAGTACGCGGACGGGGAGAAGCGGTACATCCTGGCGCCGGTCGGGCTCGGCGTGGGCGACGTGGTCGCCTCGGGGCCGGAGGCCGAGATCAAGCCCGGCAACGCGTTGCCGCTGCGGGCCATCCCGGTCGGCACCACCGTCCATAACGTGGAGCTGCAGATCGGCCGCGGCGGCCAGCTGGTGCGAAGCGCGGGAGGCGCCGCGCAGGTGATGGCCAAGGAAGGCCACTACGCGCAGATCCGGTTGCCCTCGGGCGAAGTGCGGATGGTCCACCTCGACTGCCGCGCCACGGTGGGGCAGGTCGGCAACCTCGAGCACGAGGCGATCAGCGTGGGCAAGGCGGGCCGAACGCGCTGGATGGGGTGGCGGCCCGCGGTGCGCGGCGTTGTCATGGATCCGAGCAGCCATCCGCACGGCGGCGGCGAGGGCAAATCGCCGATCGGGATGCCGGGACCCGTGACGCCCTGGGGCAAGCCGACCCTCGGGTTCAAGACGCGCAAGGCCAAGCCCAGCGACAAGCTGATCGTGCGGCGGCGGAAGTAGCCGGAGAGGCGGGGAGCGCGAGATGGGTCGATCGGTAAAGAAAGGGCCGTTCGTCGACATGCACCTGCTGGCCAAGGTGCAGACGCTCAATAGGACCCGCGAGCGGCGCGTGATCCGGACGTGGTCGAGGCGCTCGACGATCGTCCCGGAGATGGTGGGGCACACGATCGCGGTGTACGACGGCCGCAAGCACGTGCCGATCTACGTGACGGAGAACATGGTCGGCCACAAGTTGGGGGAGTTCGCCGCCACGCGGACGTTCAAGAGCCACGGCGCGCGCGTCGAAAAGACCACGTCCGTGAAGCCGCCCGTGCCCGGGCCCGCGGCCGCGGCGCCCCCCGCCTCGTGATGAGACGAGCCCGGGATCAGGGGCGCGCCGCCGCGCGCGGGCTCGGCGGCCCGATGACGCGCACCGGCAGGCGCCGGGGTGCGGGGGCGGCGGGCGGACCCGGCCGGCCCAATCGGGCCCGATCAGGGCCGAGAACACACCCGGAGGCGCACCGGCATGGAGGCTAAGGCGATCGGGCGGTACGTGCGGATCTCGCCGACCAAGGTGCGCCCCGTGGTCGCGTTGATCAAGGGCAAGGGCGTCGGCGATGCGCTGGCCGTGCTTCGGTTCACGCCGAACCGGGCCGCCCGGGCGGTGGCCAAGGTCGTGATGTCGGCCGCGGCCAACGCCGAGCACAACCTGGAGCTGGATCGGGACGTGCTGCGCATCGCACGCGCCTACGTCGACGGAGGCCCGAGCGTCAAGCGGATGCAGGCGCGCGCGCGGGGCCGCGCGGACATCGTCAAGAAGCGGAGCAGCCACATCACGGTGGTGGTGACCGATGGTGAGTAGGCGGCACGCCGCGGGACGAGGCGGATAAGGAGGAGCGTCGTGGGGCAAAAGATCCATCCGATCGGCCTGCGGCTCGGGATCATCAAGGACTGGGAGTCCAAGTGGTACGCCGAAAAGAACTT
>JAJPJL010000044.1 GCA_021324255.1 Bacillota bacterium | reverse complement strand
GCCAGGGTCGTGCCCAGCACGGACGCCGGGGTCGTCGGCTTGATCCGCTCCTGCACGAGCGTGCCGCGCTCGAGCGGCCTGGCCTGCATGTTGATGCCGACCTGGCTCAGGTTCGCTGCGACGTACTGCGCGGCGTTGACGTCCTTGGTGTCGTTGTACGTCGTAAAGAAGCCTTGAATCGGAAGCGACACGCCCGCCTCTTTGAGCAGCGCCTTCGCCTTGTCGGGGTCGTAGGTGTTCGGCGGGTTGACCGATGCGTCGTAGCCGTCCATGCCGGGCATCATGAGCCCCGCGTATCCGGGCCGGCCGTAGCCCCGGAGCACGGTGCTGACCAGCCCCTTGTAGTCGATCGCGTAGCGCATGGCCTGGCGAACGCGGACGTCATCGAACGGCTTCACCGTCATGTTGATCTCGAGGAAGTCGGTGAAAAACGCCGGCCGGTTGACCACATGAACGCCCGGCGTGTGCGCGTATTGCTGGGCAATCACGGCGTCGACGCTCGAGATGTCCACCGATCCCGTCTTCACGCCGAGCGCGGCGGTCTGGCTGTCGGCGATCGCCTTGAAGTCGATCTCCTCGACGCTCGGGCGCGGCCCCCAGTAATCGGGATTGCGGACGAGGATGATGTCCTGGGTCGGGACGAGCGACTGCAGCATGTACGGGCCCGTGCCGACGGGCGTCTTTTCGTACCCGTCGCGGCCGAGCTTGTCCCAGGCGGCCTTGGACAGGATCCAGCCGGTCGAGGGCTCGACGTCGACGACGTTCCACGTGAACCCGAGGAACGGGGCCGTGAGGTGGAACACGGCGGTGTATGGATCCGGGCAGGAAACGTTGTCGACGATGGAGGCCTGCGTCTGCCAGAACGAGTGGTTCGCGGGGTTCTTGTTGAAGTCCCAGGTAAACTGGACGTCCGCGCACGTGAACTCCCCGTACCCGCGCTGCCACTTCACTCCTCGCCGGAGCTTGAACGTCCACGTCTTCCCGTCCGCACTCGTCGTGTAGCTCGTCGCGAGCGAAGGGCCGATCTTGAGCGTCGCGGCATCGACCCGCAGCAGCGACCCGTAGATCAGCTCGAAGACCTGCGTATCCTCGCCGGTGGTCGTAAACGCCGGGACCTTGTCCGTGCCGGTGGAGATGAGGGCGTAGGTGAGCACGGCCGGCGACGAGGCGGCCCCGCCCGGCCGCGGCGCCCCCAAGGCCGCCACGACGACCACGAGGATGGACAGCACGACCACCCGGGAACTCCATGCCATCGACGCGCCCCCTTCCGATGCAGGATCGGCCGCGGGTTAGACGTTGGCCGCGCCCCGAAAGTTCGGAAATTTCGCCGTGTATTCGACGCACGGGCGGAACTTTCCCGCGCCGACCAACGCCGGGGGCGACACGCGGGGATCCTCGGTTACCCTCGGAAATCGAGATCCGGCTCCGGTCGATGACGGCCGCGATAACGCCCCGGCGTCGCACTCACCGGCGTGCGGCGCGCCACCCGCCGGTGGTCCTCGGGCGACCCCGCGCTAGTCTCGCGAGACCGGCACAGGTGCGCCGCCGCGCCGGATGTTCTCGTACGCGGCGGCCAGCACGGCCACGCTGTGGAACGCGTCCTCGACGCCGACGGGCGGCGGCGTGCCCTCCAGGCACGCGTCGATGAACGCCCGGTCTTCGTCGACGTAGCCCCACAGGGTCAGCTCGTCCGGCGCAGGCAGACGCTGCCACTCCGCATGGGGCAGGTCGCGCGTGGTCAGGCGCACGCGGTCGAGGTCTTCCGACGCGAGCAGGGCGTGGTCGCCGTACAGCTCCATGCGCTCCTGCGGGGCGGCCCACGAGGCGTGCCCGCAGGTGGTCAGCGCCACCGGCCGGTCGCCCCGGCACCGGAGCAGCAACGCGATGTCGTCATAGTCGGGGTAGCAGCTGCGCCGCCCGATCGCGGACACGGACTCGACGGGCCCGATGAGCCACGCGATCAGATCGACGAGGTGCACCGCCGTATCGTACATGAAGCCTCCGGAGACGGCCACATCGGTGTACCAGCTCGGCGTCAGCATGTCGCCGTCATTGATCCTGACGTTGGCCGAGTAGGGCGCGAACCCCGCGTCGATGTGACGCCGGAGGAACCGGTACGCGGGCGCCCACCGGCGGTTGAAGCCCATTTGATAGACCGCGCGCCCACGCCGGACCCGGTCGCGGATGGCCCGTGCCTCCCCGAGATCCGTCGCCATCGGCTTCTCCGAAAACACGTGGAACCCGCGGTCGAGCGCCGCGAGCACCACGCGGCCGTGGTGCACGTTGGGGAGCGTCACGAACACCGCGTCGACGCCGAGCGCGGCCAGGTCGTCGAGGTCGCGGCAGGCGGCGGCGCCGGCGTCCGCGGCGGCGGCGCGGGCGGCATCCTCGACGGCATCGGCCACGCCCACGATCTCCGCGCGCGCGTCCGTCGCCAGCGCCCGCAGATGCTTGCGCCCCATCGCGCCGGCGCCGACGAGGCCGACCTTTACGCCCACGGGTCGAACACCACCTTCATCGAGTCGGGCGCGATCGCCGCCCGCATGGCCGCCTCGGCGTCGCGCAGCGGGAAGCGGTGCGAGATCAAGGACTGCACGGGATAGTGCCGCATGTAGCGCGCCATTTGCCGCATCCCGGGGCCGTAGCTGCCCTTCTCCTCACCGCCCACGCCCAGCACCCTGACGCTCTTGGAGCACAGGTGGCGGTGCGGGTTGATCGCGACATCGCCCAGGTCCGAGAAGTTGCCGGCCTCCACCAGCAGCCCTCCGGGGCGCAGCATCTCCAGCGCCTCCGGAAGCACCTGGGGCACGCCGGCGCACTCCACCACGACGTCCGCGCCTCTCCCGCGGGTGTGCGCGCGCACGACGTCCAGACGGTCCGCCGCCGTCGTCTCGCCGGCATTGATCACGTAGTCCGCGCCCACGGCGCGGGCGCGTTCCAGCCGGAACGAGGACAGGTCCACGGCGATGATGGTGCCGGCGCCGAGCATGCGCGCCTTCATGACGAAGCAGGCTCCGAGCGGCCCGACACCGAGCACCACGACCGTATCGTCCACGAGGAACGGCTCGGACGGGACCGCGGAGATCTGCCGGGCGCGATCCAGGCCGACGGTGACGGCCATGACCTCGGCCAGCACCGCGACATCCGAGGGCAACTCGTCCGGAACGCGCGCGAGGAAGCTCCCCGGAACGACGTAGAGATATTCGGCCCAGCCGCCGAAGAGATGCGGCGGCGTCGCGGCGCTCATGTTGTTGCCGTAGTCGACCATGCGGTCGCACAAGTAGTATGGAAACCCCTGCAGGCAATAGTAGCAGCGGCCGCACACGACGTTCGCGCCGACGACCACCCGGTCACCCACCGACAGGAGCACCCCTTCGATGTCGACGCATCGCCCGTCCCCGCCGATCGCGGCGATCGTGCCGACGTTTTCGTGTCCTTGGATGATCGGAAACGGGATCACGCGGGGTGCGCACGTCCCGGCGTACTGCGTCGTGTACCCCTGGTACGTGTGCTTGTCGGTGCCGCAGATTCCAGACAGTTCGATACGCACGAGCACGCAGCCCGGGGCCGGCTCGGGCAACGGGTATTCACGCAGCTCATAGCGGCCGGGCGCCACGAGCGTCACGGCACGCACCCCGGTCTCCGGCAACGATCGTCCTCCCGCTACTCGAAAATCCACTCCTGGAGATCGACGCCCAGGCCCGGGCCCTGCGGCACCCGGATCAGGCCGTTGTCGACCACGAGCGGCTCCCTGAGCGTCTGCTGGAACACGGCGCTCGGAAACGCCGGCGGGTCGTGCGGGAACTCGAAGTACGACGTGTTGGGAATCGCCGCGGCCAGGTGCAGGTTGGCCACCATCCCGAGGGGGTCGCCCCAGGTATGGGGCACGATCGGCACCGACGCGGCGTGGGCCAGCGTGGCGAGGGCGCGCGTCCGCAGCACCCCTTCGCACAAGGTCACATCCGGCTGCAGGATGTCGTAGCACCCGTCCAGCAACAGGCGTTGCAGCTCGGTGAACCCCTGGTTGACTTCGCCGCCGGCGATGGGGACCGGGGACGCATCGCGAAGACGGCGGAGGGACGCGTAGTCGTGCCGGGGGAGCGGCTCCTCCAGCCACGCGACGCCGTAGTCGGCCAGCGCGCTCGCCGTCTCCAGCGCGCGATGGTAGGACCAGTGCGGGCCGGGAAACGGCGCGTCGTGCACGTCCGTCTGGTTGGCGTCCGCCATGATCGCCATCCCGTCGCCGACCGCCCGGCGGACGGCGGCGACCTGGGCGATGTCCTCGGCGAGCGTCTCGTTGTGGATTCTCAGCTTGATCGCCCGGAACCCCTCGTCGCGGAGCCGGCGCGCGTCATCCGCCCGCTGGGCGGGGGTCCGGTTCTGCCCCGTCGACGCGTATGCCGCGAGCTCGGCCCGCGCGTTGCCCAGCAGCTTGAAGAGCGGAAGGCCGGCGGCTTTGCCGAGCAGATCCCACAGGGCGATCTCGACGAACCACACGGCCGTCCCGAAGTAGGGCCAATGGTACCGCAGCGTCCCGGCGTGCTTCTCGATCTCGAGCGGATCCTGGCCGATGAGGTCGGCGGCCACGCGCGCGACGCATTGCTCCTCCGCGCCGTAGAATTCGTGGCCCGCGATCCCGTACAGGCCCGCGTCCGTCTCGATCCGCACATACACCACCCGAATCCGCGTCTCCACTCGCCCAGGCGCCCACGCGGGATGAAACGGGTGCGGCAGCGGGATGTCCACCTGGCGGCTTCGAACCTGCGTGATCCGCATGCGTCCTCCTTGTCCGCGCGCGCCGGGAGCCGCCGGCCCCCGGCGCGCGCGGCACGCTACGCGTAGCCGATATCCTTGAGGGCCTTCATGGCGAACGCGATCGCGTCCTTGTTGGACGCGCCCTGCGCGGCCCGCGCAAACATGTTCGGGATGACGAAGGTCTGATACGCCTTCTCCGCGCGCGCGTCCGGCGCGGCGGGGTAGGACGCGAGATGGGCGTGCGGCATGTAACCCACCTGAGGCCGCAGCTGCGGATCGGCGGCGTACGGCGGATTGACGTCGAAGTGGGGCAGCACGGGCATGTCATACCCCTCGCCGAGCGTGAGGAACAGCTTCTGGCTCTCCGCCGTGTACATCGAGCGCAGGAACTGCTTCGAGAGGTCGATGTTCTGGCTAAACTTGAACACGCCCCAGCCATGGATGTCCACGTAGAAGAACCGGCCCTTGACGCCCGCGGGGGGCTGCGCGTGCTTCACCGCGCCCGCGAACGCCAGGTGATTTTGCTTGGCCGTGAGATAGATGCTCGGGGCGTTGATGGTGTACGAGCCGCGGCCGGAGAGCATGTACTTGTTGTTGCTGCTGTCGTCCCAGGAGTACACGGCCGGCTCCATCTGCGCGGCGAGCTTCCGGACGTAGTCCAGGGCCGCGCCCGTCGCGGGCGAATCGATGGTCAGCCGTCCCGCCGCGTCCGTCACCGACCCCCCGAACGACCAGAGCAGCGGATACAGCGCGGCGTTCGAGTCCTCGGTCTGGCTGATGGCAATGCCGACGGGGTGCCCCGCCCTCTTCAGCTTGGCCGCCGCGCGGAGCAGGTCGTCCCAGGTCTGCGGCGCCCGCTCGCCGACCTGCGCGAAGTAGTCCGCGCGGTAGACGCCGAGCTCGGAGTTGCCGAGCCACGGCACCG